>JAAYMM010000093.1 GCA_012521335.1 Bacillota bacterium
GCCCGACCAGTTCACCTTCTTCAATCTTTAGGTCGAAGCTGTCCAATGCGGTCTTTTCAATCACCTCTCTCCTGAACAGCGCCTTGATGGTTCCTTTAAGCCCTTCCTGTTTCTTTATCCTCCTAAATTATTGTTGTGGGATGTACCAAAAACTTTAGCTCTTTTTTGAGTTTAAGCCATATCAACTGACCGGGCATAAGGTTCCTGCGTTCATACTGCTTTGCCAGAAAGATAGGTATATCCAGCAGTACTGCAGTATTCGGACAGATCATCGTAACCATTGATGTGGACAGTTGACTGCCCGTCAGTGACGGTATAGCGGATTTCTTTTGTTACTGTCACAGGGTCTCCGGAACGGTTGCGAAGATAGAGTTTGCCTTTGATACTGTTGTGATTTCTGCCATAAAGTAAGTCAATTAGCTTCATACTGTTTTCCTCCCTTCATATCTTGATTTTTAGTAGCAGTAGTAGCAGAACTGGTAGCAGAGTTTTTTGGTACTGCTACTGCAGAAAAGTGAGGTATATCAAGGGTTTCCAGCCGGTTGGTAGCAGAAGTAGCAGTACGGGCAAGTTTATACTCACACTTCCCATAATCTTTGTATTCTTTTATTTCTCTGTACCAACTTTTTTGAAATTTTGCTAAGAAGTTATAAGAACTGCTACAACTGCTACCGATTGTCCTCAAAGCCTTGTACTGTGGGCATTTGGTGTGGTAGCAGTTGTGATTTTTACTGCTACCGGCACTGCTACTACTGCTACCATTTTTATAAGAACTCAGTTCCGTCATAGCCATATTCCCTTGAAAACTGCTCTTTTGCTTCACTTGTGAGCGAATAATCTTTATAGTAGGTATTGCCATTCTGCCGAGTAGTGATTGTAGAATAATCTGCGCCGAGGTGTGAAGCGATAGCTTCTCGGAACTCTTTAGCAGTCTTGGCGAAGCCGTTATTGTTTTCCCTGCACCAACCTTGGTAAACCTTGTAGATACGGCCTGTGGTACAGTGCTTGTTGATTTTCCCATCAGGCCATTCACACATACACTCTTCATAGAAAGAGATCACTGTGTTGTTCTCTGACATATATTTTTCTCTTGCGAGGCTTACGCTGTCCGGCTCCGAGAAACGGTAGCCGTTAGCAATAACTTGCTGTAGTGCCTTTATAGCCTTAAAGACAATGCCATCACGCTCAGCATACATTTTGTCAAGGAGCGTTTTGTCCTGCTTATCTTTTGGAATTACGTTAGGGCAGCGTACTACCATAATGCGGTCATAAACCCATTTGCCATCATCACCACCGAACTTAGGTAGTCTGTTCATGCAAAACCAAAGTAGACCGTTATAAGTGAACTCAAAGGCTTGCTGTCCTTTGAACTCGGCATAAAGGCTATCGCCACCTGTTATTTTCTTAAAGGTTTTCAGTTCACCCACAGAGAGAAAACTCATATCGGAACTACCGGCAAGGCGGGTGCCGTAAACTGCGCCGGTACCGAATCTGGCTTCTATTTCCTTAAGGTCAATGCCGATAAAGTTCCCTTTGCCGAGCAATCGTTCCACAAGGCTCTTTAGCTGAGATTTGCCGGTATCACCATCGCCTACAAGGAAAAGTGCTTTTTTCATTCGCCATCCCTTGATGTTGGAGATACATACACCGATAAATTCAAGGAGTAGTTGCTCTATGGCTTTATCGCCATTTGTGAGGGTGTGCATATATCCGTCAAAGACCGGTGTTGGCGTCTCTCTGCCTATCCACTCACATGGAATTTGTATGGTGGAGAGGGTATCCGGGGAATGTGGAGCAAGAATGGCATTGCTTGCAGTAATACGAAGCAGGCCATTGCTGAAGTTAATTAAATCCTCATTGGCGTTCAATTCCTCTTGGCTGACATAGTTAAGGTCGGTAGTGATGTGCTGCAAGGTTTCACTGACTTTTCCCATTTTGACAAGCTCTTCATCATAATCCGCAATGTACTGCTTGATAATTCCCATCAACATGTTGTCGGCATAAAGCCTGTAGCAGCCGTTTTCGTAAACATATTTCATAAGTCCTTGTTTGCCGTTATCCCTTACAAGTACATAGCGGAGGTGTTCTCGCACATACTTTGCAAGGAGCGGAACGCTGACATAGACCTCTCCGGTCTGCTCATTGAATTTTACAAAATAAGGATGCTCCATCTTTGATTTATGGGAAGTACCATGACAGGCATCAATCCCGGTAGCAATGGTAGCTTCTCTATAATCCTCACGCTCCCATTTTTCACGATAGAGAGCAGAACTGCGAAAGATATCATCAATAGTTGCAGTATCAGGTTCAGTTCGAAATGCAATCAAGGCACATAGTGCGGCATCAGCTTCTGACTGTGAGCCATACTCGGAGATATCGCCTTTGTCATATAGCTTTTTAAACTTTTCTCCGTTTTTCTGCTTACGGAGATTACAGACAATATCAAAGATTGCGCGGTCACCATCACGCTTTTTACTGTATGTTATTTTCTCGGTCTTTCGCATATTTTTATCAAGGGTGGTAAGAAGTGCGGCAGTACATTCTCGGAGGGGATTATCTTCGATGATGTTACCAGTGAAAGCTGCAAAGCGGTTTGTGATACCGCCGACATATAGCTCAAGGCCGACTTTTCTATTATTCTGGTAGAACTGGTTATCCAACTTGATTTTCTTTTCTTTATTATAGAAGGTGGGTAGTTTGCTAAAATCGCATTTACCATAAATATGAATCCCTGTGCCACTGACGGAATATTCAGTGTAGGAATCGAACCTGGCAAGCAGCGTCTGCACCAGCGGGTCTGATAGTTTTCTGTCATCGATATCCAAGAAGAAATAGTTTTATGGAATTTTGAATCCAATACCTGCTGCGTGGAACCTTTCTTTTGCTACGAGTGCATCTTTGTAAGTTCCCCAAGTATGGCTCCATTCCTTATTTGTACCGCTGGAACCTCCGCTGATTGCAAAGGGTACTTTGGTCGGATTGCCGTTTTTATCCTTTCCCCATCTCCACAGCATCCATATCCTCATATCCATCAGCTCCTGCAGTGCGTTTGCCATCTCATCCACCTCCTCTCCATAAAATTTGTGCTTTCATTATCTGTGTGCCGAGTTTTTAAGTAGCCATTCCTTATAGGCATCAACGGGAATTAAAATCCTTGTACCAATTCGTATGGTTGGGAATCCTGGTGATTTTACTAGTTCGTATGCTTTCGGTAGGCTAATGCCCATCTGTGCCGATAGCTCCTGCACACTCATGGTCGTTTTCTCCATTTACTCTTTCCTCCTTATCTTGATATTTGTTTTGGTTTCTACATCCACCATTCGTTACCGTTCCTAAGGCAGCCACCTTTTCGTGGTCTCCTCGTCTTCGATTGCAGTAGAGGCGCTCCGGTCTTCACCATCTTAGCTGCAACACTGCAAAAGTATCTCTTGCGGGTGGATTATTCACTTGTCAAGGAACAGAATATAAGTTTTACAATTTGCTCTTGTATTTAATGCTATTGTATAATAAAATGTAAGCGAAGTATAATTTTCAACGCTTACATAAACGATTACATTCAAAGGGTGGATATAATGAAGCAATTACCGGTAATAAATCTCAGTTTTGTCGAGATTGGTGGAGTTGGTGAAATGGTATACAGGGCTGTGCGATTTCCTGAGTATATTCCGGACTATGATGACGATGGTGAAATAATCAAACCCATTTTTACAGGTCTTCATGCTCCGGTAAGCGGAACTGACTATTCCTTGACCGGGCAAGACCTGTTGGTCAGCCTGTGCAACCTTTATGTCAAATTAAATAACCCAGACAGCACTGAATCGATTTCAGATGCCGTCTGGGATTGGTGTAGAAACAATATTCATCCATATGATATTGATAGTCTCTGCGAAATCCTCGAAAGCGAGAAGAACGCACACATTACTTTTATGGATATCATTGAGAAGGATGCTACTTTCAGCATAAAACGGTTTATCAAGGATTTATGTGATCTTGGTACTGTCTTCGAGTTGTATTACACCCTTGATAGCTTGAAGTATGAAGGTAATGTTAATAATGCAAGAAATCTATATTACGAAGGTAGGCTTCGTGACAGCCTTTCCTTTTTAGAAAGATATAGTAAA
>JAAYMM010000078.1 GCA_012521335.1 Bacillota bacterium
ACCGAGATCTACACTGGTCTGTCCACAGGCGAGCTGCTCGGCGGAGGCAGCAGCCAGGTAGGCGCCGTGCGCATGCTGGAGCGCTTCATCACCACCCATCCTCTGCTGCCTGCTGAGAAGCTGGCTATGGAAAACGCGATCAGGGATCTGCTGAAACCTTTAGCCAGGCAGAACCTGGCCCACGCCCCGCAGACGCTGGCAGCTGTGGGGGGGACGGCCACCAGCCTGGCCGCGATCATCCAAGATTTGGAAGAGTACAGCGACGAAAAGGTGACCGGGGTGTCTGTTTCCCTGGAGGAACTGCAGAGTGTTTACGCGCAGCTGGGTAGACTAACCTTAGAGGAACGCCGGAGGCTGCCTGCGCTGCAGGCGGGCCGGGAAGATGTGATTGTGTGCGGGGCGGCTATTCTGCTGCAAGCCGCGCAGCTTTTGGGCTTCAGAAAGCTTTATGTTAGTGCCTGGGATCTGCTCTATGCTCGGCTGGCATTGTCAGTTGACTGAGGCAGATAAATAGCGTATAATGATTCCTGTGAAAGAGCCGGGGTGGCGGAATGGCAGACGCTACGGACTTAAAATCCGTTGGGCTTCTGAGCCCGTGAGGGTTCGAGTCCCTCTCCCGGCACCACAGCAAAGCGCCCGGGCACCCAGTAGTTGAGGTGTCTTTTTCTTTCGGAGGGGTACGCAGTGAAACGTTTCAGTAAAAAGAGCGAGCTGGAAAAGACAATAGCCATGGGTCTTCACGGCGCCCCAGAATTGAGGCCCGAGGAAAAGCGGCGTTACCTGGGCTCTTTCCGGGAGCGGGTCCTGCAAGCAGTAACCTTCGATCAGCTGCGTACTCGTGAAGGAATCAAGGTCATGACCGATGCCCTCAAGGATCCCCGAGCCGTGGAGCTGCTCATTCATGAGCAGGCCCGGGGAACAGCCATGCCTTTGATCGTGGAAGCCCGCCGGCGCGGCGTGGATTTTACCATTGTGTCCAACCCCGATTTTGTGGGAAACATAGCCGCAGCCCTGGTGGCCGCGGATGCGGTGGATGCCGCGGAGCTTTATGCGGAAACAGAATGAGAGCTGATAGACAAAAGGGAGGTGCAGCCCGCGGCCGCACCTCCTTACGTTTTAGAATGGCTGGTCCTCGTCGTCTTCGCCTTCCTCGGTTTCTCCATCACCGCTCCCGTTTGGCAGCTCGGCCTGGTCGCGTTCTACGCCCACCGCCTCTTGGGCCAAACCCGTTGTGTGCGCTTCTAGCGGAGCTTCCTTGGCCGCCTTAGGCTTTTCTGGGCGCAGAATCAAGGCTGAGAGTACTAAGGCCAAACCGATGAACAGGGGCAGGAGCCCGAAGAGCAGCCAGACTCCAACACCAATGGTGAGCAGGGCGATGGTAATGGCCAGGCCTACCAAGCCAACGATCAGGCCCGTCGCCAGCAGAGTCTTGCTGCGCTCCGCTGTCCCTTTGCTCTCCGGTGCGAGCCCTTGGGCGATGAGCGCCATGCGTTCCTTGTAGCTGAACCAGCGCAGTGTAATGACCAAGATTACTCCCAGGGCTGCAAGGATGACCGGCAGCCACATTGCCATAGAAGCGAGCCAGAAATTGGTCATGTGCATCTCTCCCTTCCTGTTAGTTGGAGATCCTCAAGGATCCCAGCGCTACGCTGGCCGAGATGGTTCCCCGCGGTTCACCCCGGCCGATAGTCCCCTTAATACTTTTTTCAGTCTGCTGTCCCTCAAAGGGCGTTCCTACGTAGATGCCCCCCAAGTCCACCTTTCCTTCTAATACATATGATTCATCCGGCCGGAGATGCAGCCGCAGATCGCCTAGGCGCGCCTCCAGCACGTTGCTTTTGGCCAGACTGGCCTCCACCTCAACACTGCCCAGATCAGATGCTGCTGTCAGTCGTTCAGCAAAGGCCGAAGCGCTCACACTGATGTCTCCCAAAGCGGCTTTCAGCCGGGCGTTTCCTGTAAAGTCCCTCACCGTGATGCTGCCCAGATTGGCGTCTACCCGTAGATCGCCTTGAATGTTAGTAATGTGTACATCTCCCAGCGCCAGGTGCGCCTCAACAATGGTCTCCCTGGGCACAAAAATGTTCAGATCAGCCCGGGCTTCCTCACCGTTGCCCAAGTTCTTGGGGATGCGTACGATCAAGCGGTTTTCACTGTTGGTGGTGGTTAGGTCTAGAGTAATTCCATCCAGAATTTCCTCGGCGCGCTGATCTGCAGCGGCCTTGGCTTCCGCGATCATGGTGATCTGAACCTGGTCTACTTCGGCCCCGCGCACGTTCACCTGTCCAATGGGTACATCTACATAGAGCTTGGGTCTGATGTCTGCTGTGTAGTCACTGGTCTCCTTGGCTACGCTCGTGAGCATGGGCAGGGCAGTGGCCTGCCTGACGATCTGCTGCGGCCCACGCGGCAGCGGGATCACCCCGACGCTGACCAGCATGAGGGCCAACACACCGCAGAGCAGGAGCACGGTAACGAAAATCGCTAACTTGCGCATCGTCCTCCATCCTTTCTGGGAACCTCGCTAGAGGATTTCCATAGACCCGCCGCATAGTCCTTGCGCTCCGGCAAATTTTGTAGCGGCGATTGCCAAATCTGGAGGGTTTGCCCGAAAAAGTGTAGAATAACTGTGGCACATATTAAGTTTGGGAGGCGATTGTATGCGGAGTCGATTCAATAAGTCTAGACTTGTGCTTGTTTTTGTCCTGACAGCCTTGTTGACGGTCAGCCTGCCGCTGTGGGCTGCAGAACTGATCATCCTGCACAACAACGACGTGCATTCCCGCCTGGAATCCCACGTTCCTGCAGACGGAGAAGAGGAACAGGGCGGCAGGGTGCGTTTGGCAACGTTAGTGGATGAGATCAGGGCTCTGTACGGAAAAGACAAGGTGCTGCTCCTTGATGCTGGCGACGCCATCCACGGCATGAACATCGACAACCTCTTTGGCGGCATGGCTTCCATCGAGGTCATGAATCTCATGGGCTACAATGCCTTCGTTCCCGGCAACCATGAATTCAACTACGGCCAAGAGGTTTTGGCCCAGCGCATGATCGATGCTAAATTCCCAGTTCTGGCCGCCAACGTGACCTACCAAGACGGCTCCCTGTTTGCCGAGGCCAGCGCCCTCATCCAGGAGTTTGGCGGAGTTAAGGTGGGCATTATCGGCCTGGTAGCCGAGGAAACTCCCATTGTAACTCACCCCAAGAACGTGGAAGGTCTGGTCTTCCATGATCCCATTAAGATTGCCAAGCTGGTTGCGGAGAGGGTTCGCCCGAGGGTAGATGTGCTCATCGCCTTGAGCCACCTTGGCTACGAGAAAGACGTGGAGCTGGCCAACGCCGTTCCTGAGCTGGATGTGATCGTGGGCGGACACAGCCACACCGAGCTGAAGAGCATTGAAGTGGTGAACGGCGTGATCATCGCCCAGACCCACGAGTATGCCAACAATCTGGGCTTTATCTACCTGAATGTGGAGGAAGGGAAGATCACCAACTACAACGGCTTCCTCATTCCGGTCACCGCTCAGGTGCCCAAACACGCTGGTGTGCAGGCTATTATCGACTATTGGAACGAGCAGCTGCAGCAGCGCCTCGATATGGTCGTGGGCTACAGCGACATCAGCTGGAACGGTGAGCGTGCCTTTGTCCGCACATCCGAGACCAATCTGGGCAATCTGGTGGCCGATGTGATCCGGGCCGCTGTGGGCAGCGACATAGCTGTAACCAATGGCGGTGGCATCCGCGCCAGCATCCATCCGGGAGAGATTAAGGTAGCTGATATCTACAACGTCCTGCCCTTCGACAACACCTTAGTCGTTGTGGAGATGCTGGGCATGGATATTATCGAAGCGCTGGAACACTCGGTGCGCCTCCTGCCCGAGCAGAACGGCGGCTTCCTCCAGGTTTCCGGCCTCACTTTCGAGGTAGATCCCAACGCCCAGCCCGGCGGCAGGGTGATCAACGTGAAGGTGAACGGCGAAAGAATCGCTCCCAGCAAGTATTACACTGTGGCTACCAACGACTTCCTGGCTGCCGGCGGCGATGGCTTCGAGACCTTTATGAACGCTAAGCTGGTCGCAGAGACCGGGATCATGCTCAGGGATGTCATGGTCGACTACATCTCCGCACAGCAGTCAGTCCAGGAGCCTGAAGGCGGAAGGATCATCATTCTCGAATAGTACAGCACAGAACCACAGGGCTGCCGTGAGGCAGCCCTTTTACTCCTACAGGCAAGTCACAGCCAGCGCAGGGGAGGGATGATAGTGTCTGGAGAGCTTTTGCTCACCTTGAAGGAGCGTTTTGAGGCGCATAAGGAGCGCCATTCCGGGATAACCTGGGATGATGTGCAGGCCAGGCTGGAGGCAAATCCAGACAGGCTGCGCACCCTGCAGCTTATGGAAGAAACTGGAGGGGAATTAGATGTGATCGGAATAGACGAGGAAGGCAGGTATCTGTTCTGCGACTGCTCGCCAGAAAGCCCCGCAGGCAGGCGCAATCTCTGTTATGACGGACCGGCCCAGGCGCAGCGGGAAAAGAAGGGAGTTGTACCCAAGGGTAATGTTTTGGATATGGCCCAGGAGATGGGGGTGGAGCTCTTGGATGAGGAGCAGTACAGGGCGCTGCAGCAGCTGGGCCCGTTTGACACGAAGACCTCCAGCTGGCTGAGAACGCCCGAAGAAGTGCGCAAGCTGGGCGGAGCCATCTTCGGAGATTTCCGCTACGGACGGGTGTTCATCTATCACAATGGTGCGGGCTCCTTCTACAGCTCCAGGGGATTTCGGGGTTTGGTCAGAGTGGAACCTTTGGCCTGGATCCAATTTTCCATCTTGACACTGATGGAGAACGGCGCTATAATTAGTTTTGTGGTGTGGGCCATTAGCTCAGCTGGTAGAGCACCTGACTCTTAATCAGGGTGTCCTGGGTTCGAATCCCCGATGGCCCACCATTTTTTTATCCAAAAAAACGGAGCGTCTGAAGCC
>JAAYMM010000002.1 GCA_012521335.1 Bacillota bacterium
ACAATAGGCCTAGTAGTGAACTACGGCCAGGTCTATCTGCTGCAGTATACCGGCCAGCGGATCATCTTTGACATCCGCCAGGAGCTCTTTAGCCATATCCAGCGCCTGGCTTTGGCCTTCTTCGACGGTACACCCGTGGGGCGTCTGGTGACCCGGGTGACCAACGACACCGAAAACCTCAATGAGATGTACACCGGGGTTGTGGTCAACCTCTTCAAAGATGTGTTCATGGTTTTGGGGATCATCGTGGTCATGTTCAAACTGGATGTGCGCTTGACTTTGGCCTCCCTGGCGGTCCTTCCGGTGATCGTGGTGATGACGGCCGTTTTCCGCACCAAGGCCAGAGCGGCCTACCGGGAAACCAGGGTGCGTCTGGCGCGGATCAACGCCAACTTCGCTGAAACCATTTCCGGGATGCGCATCGTGCAGATTTTCCGGCAGGAGAAGCGGAAATATAGGGAGTTCCAGGAGATCAACCGCGATCACTACCAAGCCAGTATGCGCGAACTGATGGTCTATGCAGTGTTCCGTCCCGCCATCAACTTGGTGGACCTGCTCAGCAAGGTGCTCATCATCTGGGTAGGCGGGCATCTGCTGCTGAAGCGTTCTGTGGAATTTGGGGTGCTTTTTGCCTTTGTAAATTACATGGAGATGATGTTTAGGCCCATCAATGATCTCACAGAGAAGTTCAACATCCTCCAGGCCTCCATGGCCTCGGCAGAGCGCATCTTCCTGATTCTCGATGAAGAGCCGGCGATAAAAGATCCGCCCCAGCCTGTGCCCATGGGGCAGGTCAAAGGGCGCATTGAGTTTAGGAACGTATGGTTTGCCTACGTGGGGGAAGAGTGGGTGCTGAAAGATGTCTCCTTTACGGTGGAGCCCGGCCAAACGGTGGCCTTTGTGGGGGCCACCGGTGCCGGTAAAACCACCATCATGAACCTGCTTACCCGCTTTTACGATATCCAAAAAGGCCAGATCTTGATCGACGGGCGGGATATCAGGGAGTTCAGCACAGAAGAGCTGCGGCGCAGTATCGGCCTGGTCATGCAGGACGTGTTCCTCTTCTCAGGCAACATTAGGGAGAACATCCGGCTGTACAACCCGGAGATCACTCCAGAGCAGATCGAGGCTGTGGCCCGCTACGTCAACGCTCACCACTTTATCGAAAAACTGCCGCAGAAGTATGATGAGCCAGTGACTGAGCGGGGCTCTACCCTTTCTGCCGGTCAAAGGCAGCTCATTGCCTTCGCGCGCACCTTGGCTTACGATCCAGCCATCTTGATCTTGGATGAAGCCACGGCCAATATCGACACGGAAACGGAGCAGCTGATCCAGGATGCCCTGCCCAAACTTCTGCAGGGGCGGACAAGTCTCGTGGTGGCCCACCGGTTGTCTACCATCCAAGACGCTGACCTGATCATTGTCATGCATAAGGGTCGGGTGCACGAAATGGGCAGCCACCAGGAGCTGCTGGCAAAGAAAGGGCTGTACTACAACCTGTTCCTGCTCCAATACAAGGAAGACTTCAGCGGAGTGGAGGGGGCAGTCTAGGCCGGTAAGTAGCTGCTGAACTCATGGTATGGTACAGGAGAGCTTATTTTCACAAGCTCTCCTTTTTTGTGGGGATGGGGAAAGCTCACGCTCCAGGCGTGCAGGGCCAAACGCCCCTCCTCCTGGTGCCCGGGGCCGTAGCGCCTGTCACCTAAGAGGGGATGGCCGATGGACGCTAGATGCCTTCTAATCTGGTGAGTACGCCCCGTGATAATCTCCACAGACAGTTCGGTGCAGTGAGGGTGGACCTTGAGGGGCTCAACGCGGGTGAGGGCGGGCTGGCCGCCAATAGGCAGGTCGATCTCGCGCCCGTCGGTTAGTAGTCCCCGGCAAATGGCGTAATAGCGGCGCTGCACAAGGCCTTGCCCCCAGAACTCCGTAAGCGCGGTCTGGGTGTGGGCATCCTTAGCGAAGATCACAACTCCCGATGCGGGGGTGTCCAGACGGTGCACAGGCCGAGGCGTGAGCCGCAGGCCGTGCGCGAGAAAATAACTGGCCACTTGATTGGCTGCGCCCTGCGCTTCCTCTAGGGAATAGGTAGGCAGACCGGCTGGCTTGTGGACGCCCAACAGCCAGCGGTCTTCGTACAAGATTCTTATATCCTTAGGGCTGGCCACCGGTATTTTGACTTGCTCTTGAGCGGGCAGGGTTACCTGCACCCAATCGCCGGCCTTTAGGCGTGCCTTGCTGTGGGCAGGACGCCCATTGAGCAGCAGCCCTCCGGTGCGTACCGCCTTCTGCAGTTTGCGGCTGGACATGCCTAAGATTTGTCTGGCGTAGACTCCTAGTTCCATGCCTGCGCTGCCAGGTTCCACCTGGGCCTTGGCCAATACAACTCTATCCTGCATAGCGTAAGAACTCCGTTTTTGGTAACTAATTGGCTGTGAGCCCAGGGATCCCTGCTGGTGCCCTTAGGCTAGACACTGCGGGCAAAGGTGATGTTCAGCACGTTACCCCACTTGTCTAAAGTTGTCTTCATCTGCTGCTTAAAGTCGCCTAAACTCATGATCTGCGAGATAGACGCCATGTTCGTAAACATGTCATAAATGCCTAGGGCATCATCGTAGGCGGCTTTCAACTCGGCCAGGCTTTCCCGCAGCTCAGCATTGACTTCTCTGAGCTTGGCGTTTTCTGCTTCGAGCTGCCTGATATAGGCGTCCTTGTCCTCCTGGGTATCAAAGCCCGCGGCGAGATTAGCCAAGGCCTTTATAATGGCGGTTGGTTCGGGGTTGTCCAGGCGCTTTTCTAGGGACTCCAGTTTGCGGTTGAGCTGCTGCATGTACTCAGGAAGGCCTTGAAACGCTTCCACCAGTTTGGGATCTACGCTGAACTCAAGGCTGGATTTAGGCGCAGCCGCTTTTGGTTTGGCAGGCGGTTCTTTGCGTTCTTTGCGCAATACGTTGTAATAAAGCATACCAATGGCTGCTTCAGAGCGATGGGGCAGAAGCTTGGCGGCGCGCCGGAAGGCCTCGGTCAGGGGCAGGTTTTCCTCTTTGGCCTTGAGGGCTTGCTCCCACACCACGTCCTTTTCTTCTTCGGTCCAAAGGCGCACCCCGCCGCGAGTGGCCAGGGCTCCCTGTTTGTCATCTGCCATCATGATCAATCCCCCTTTGACCTTTGGTTTATCTATTATTATGACCACCAAGGAGGCTCTTATACTCAACCGTCCCGAACAGGAGGGTTGTATTAGATGTTCACAAAACGCAAAAAGTAAAGGCAAGAAAAGAGGAATCGGCAATAAAGGGTAGAATAACAAGGGTTAAACAAAAAAGGTCCTGATTGTCCAGGACCTTGAATTCCAATGAGTGACAAGGGGCAGGCGCAGATGACTGACAAGTGAACTCGCCTGCTTCTTGTCCTCACTGTTTAGGCGGCAGTTGGAACTTGGTGGGATCCACGACCAAGGTCTGCGCCCGCTCATAGTGTACATACCCCGGCTTCGCGCCTTTGGGTTTGCGGACGTACTTGCGCAGGGTGTAATCCACCTCCGCTTTGGGAGAGCTGCGCTGAGCTGAAAAATAGGCGGCCAATTGGGCAGCCAGCAGCAGCGTTGTCTCGGGTATTTCACCTTCTGCAAGAACGGCCACATGGCTTCCCGGGGTACCCCGGGCATGCAGCCACAGATGGTTGGGGCTGGCTAAATGGAAGGTGAGTTCGTCGTTTTGTCGATTGTTGCGCCCAACGAGGATCGTCAAGCCATCTGGTGATAGGTAGCGGTCCGGGCCGGAAGGGGGGCTGATCCGCTCTTTGGTCTTGGGCGCACCTGTTTCCAGATAGCCTGTGCGCTGCAGTTCCCGTTCGATCTCTTTCACCAAGGCGGTATCGTCCGCCTGCTCGATCTGGAGGAGAGTATTCTCCAGGTACTGCTTTTCCTCCAATATGGAGTTAAGCAGCTCTTCGCTGTGGCGTTGGCTGGCTTTCGCCTTGTGGTAGCGCTTGAACAGGCGCTGGATGTTGGCACTGGGCGAAAGGCGCGGATCAAGGGGGATGGTAACCAGACGTCCTTCTTGGAGGTAGTCTGGGAGCTGCACCTCTTCTGCTCCGGCCGGAATGAGGTGAAAGTAGGCCGTCAGCAGTTCGCCTTGGTGGCGGAGGAGGTCAGCCCGTTCCGCTTCTTGGAGAGCCATCTGGTGGATGGCTTCTTTCTTGCTCAGGCGTTTCAGGTGTTGGGCCACTTTCCGCCGCAGAGCACCCTTGGCTTCTGAGAGGTGCTTTGTCGCCTGCCTGTGCATTAGTACTGCGGCGATGAGGCTGTTTACGGAGTCAAAGGGCTGCCCGTTCTGACCAGTGAAGCTGTAGGCGGCATAATCGTCCAGATCCGGGTAATAGCAGGGGTTTCCTCCGGTGGCCACTTCAGCGAGGAGGTTGCGGAAGGCCTCATGAATTCTGGACCAATCCTCTTCTGCCAGTTCGCCTCTGGTTATCGTGGGGTTCAGGCCCGCCCGGCGAACTACTTCCTGGGCGGCCGCCGAACTGAAGCCCTGGAAAGAATCGGCGATCCACTTCCATATTGCAGTCTGCACTGGCAGCAGACGGATTTCGTCTGTAAAGGCCCCAGGAGATACGGCTGTGGGATCCGCTTTACCTTGATCGGGAGGAGCTGTATAGGGCCTGCCCGGAAGCACAGCCCGTTCCGGAGAGCGTTTTAGGGCATCGATCAGCAGTCCGTCCCCATCCACAAGGTAAAGGTTGCTCTGCCTGCTCATGATCTCAAAGATCAGGCTCAGCTCGGTTGGCCGCCCCCGTTCGTCCAAGGCCTCCCAGCGCAGTACAACGATGCGATCAAACCCCCGCTGTTCGATGCTGATTAGGCGGCTGGGTTCCAGGTGTTTGCGCAGAAGCATGCAGAAGTTAGGCGGGGTCTGCGGATTGACCAGCTGATCATCCACCAGATGCAGGCGGGGGTAGACGGGATCCGCGGAGAGGAGCAGGGTATGGGTTCTCCCCGGCACCCGCAGCTGCAGGGTGATGGTTGTTTCCTCAGGTTGGTAAATTTTAAGCACGCGACCATTGGTCAGCAGCGGCTGCAGTTCCTTAACCAAAGCGTTGATTGTCAGGCCGTCTAGGGGCATAGTACCACCTCGCCTGCCTATTATATCACCTCCTAATCCCGGTCACAACTAAGCAGGTGATCGGCGGGCAGTGGCGAAGTAAGGAGCCGGTAAGGAGATGTTGCTCATGAAGAGGCGCACAATACTAGCTTTAGTTGTGTTGGCTGTGGTATCGGGGGTTGTCCTGGCCCAGACCGGCACGTCCGTTGACTATCTGCAGAACGGCTTTCAGGCGCTGTTTTATCATGCGGTCAGAGTTGAAGAGTCATTTCCCCGCATCAATCCCCTGGGTCTAGCCATCGAGGAACTGACCAAGGCTGCCCGGGTGCACACTCAAGCGGGAGAAGCGAATCTGCTCTTGGGTCTGATCTACAGTCACCTCCAGCGTCCAGGCACTGCCCTCGGCTACTATCTGGAGTTCTCCCAGCTTCACCCGGAAGAAGCCTGGGTGCATGCCCTCATTGGCGACCTTTATCTGGAAATGGGGCGTCTCAGTGAAGCGGAGAAAAGCTACCGGAAGGCCTTGGAGGCCGCTCCCGATGGGGAAACCTGGGCCCGTGCTTACTTTGGCGTGGGCAGTGTGGCCTTGGAGCGTCAGCAGTACCAGGAGGCCAAGGAAGCCTTTGAACTGGCTCTCCAAGATGCACAGGACTTCTTTGCAGCCCGTTTGGGCCTGGGCAAGTCCTTGTATTACCTTGGCGAGTATGAGGCGGCAGTGGAGGTGCTAGAGCTGGCTCAGCTGCAAGCACCCCGATCCCTCAGCATGCTCGAGTACTTAGGGTTGAGCTATGAAGCTGTAGGCCGTGCCGAGCAGGCTGCGCACGTATTTTCCCGCCTAGATGAGCTGCGCGCTGCGAACTAAGTTCGCTAAAGCCTCAGCTCGCGGCGTACTATTTTTCCCTTTCCCAGAATAAAGATGGCGTGAGAAGAACGGGCACATCAAGTACGTGCCCGATTATTCTGGGAAAGAAGTGAGGTTTGTGCTCAGACACTGGCATGTGCTGCCCATATCTAGACTCGTGCAGGAGTTGAGCGTCAACCCCAATGAGGGGCTTTCCTCCCGGGAAGCCAAAGCGCGCCTGGACCGCTGCGGACCCAATGTGCTCACAACCAAACCGCCAATCTCTCCTTGGCGGATTTTTCTTAGTCAGTTTCAGGATTTCATGGTGCTGGTGCTTTTGGGGACGGTGGTTATCTCCGTACTGCTGGGCGAGTACTTGGATGCCGCGGCCATTTTTGCCATCCTGTTCCTCAATGCCGTTCTAGGTTTCGTCCAGGAATTCCGGGCGGAAAGGTCCATCGAGCTGCTGGGCCGGATGGCGGCTGACCACTGCCGGGTGATCAGGGACGGGCACAAGACCGTGCTCGACGCCTCCCAATTGGTTCCTGGCGATATTATCCTCCTGGAACCCGGAGATCGCGTGCCCGCTGATGCTCGGCTGTTGGAATCTCAGCTGCTGAGTGTAGATGAAGCCAACCTGACAGGTGAATCTGTGCCGGTGAGCAAGGATGAGCGGTTCCTCGGCGATGAGAACACGCCTTTGGGAGACCGCAGAAATGTGGTGTACAAAAGCACCTTGGTCACCAGGGGGTTTGCCACAGCAGTGGTGACCGCAACTGGGATGGACACGGAGATCGGTAAGATCGCCCACCTGCTGCAGGAGGAGCGGAGTGCTCAGACTCCTCTGCAGAGGCGCCTGCAGCAGTTGGGCAAGATCCTCGTTCTGGCCTGTGCTGCCATCGTGGCGGTGGTATTCCTTGCCGGTGTGCGGCAGGGCCTGCCTGTCTACAAGATGTTCATGGTGGCTGTCACATTGGCTGTGGCCGCCATTCCCGAGGGGCTGCCGGCGGTGGTTACCATAGCCCTCTCTGTGGGGGTGCAGCGCATGAGCCGGCAGAATGCCATCATCCGCCAGCTGCCGGCGGTGGAGACGCTGGGCTGTGCCACCGTGATCTGCTCTGACAAGACCGGCACGCTAACTCTGAACCAAATGGAAGTCCAACAGATCTGGACTGCCAGAGGCCTTTACACTCTGCAGGAACGGCCGAAACTGCAGGTGGATCCCCAGCTCCAAGATGATCTCTGGTACACGGTGGCTGTTGGTGCCTTGTGCACCAAAGCTGAAGTATACGAAGATGGCAGTTTCTTCGGGGAGCCCACGGAAGTGGCCTTGCTGCGCCTCGCGGAGAGGATCGGGTTGAGCCAGAGGAAGCTCAGAAGGGTCTATCAAGAAGTGGCTGGCATCCCCTTCAACTCAGAGCGCAAGCGCATGTCTGTGGTGGTGAAGGCTGGGCGAGAACACACCGCCCTGGTCAAAGGGGCTCCCGATGTGGTGCTGCCTCGCTGTACCCACGTTTTGGTGGGCACTCAGGTGGTGCGCCTAACCCAGGAACGCCGCCGGGAAGCCTTAGCAGTGCTTGACTCCATGGCTGACCACGCTCTGCGGGTTCTGGCCACGGCCTTTAAGCCGCTCGGGGGGCAGCTGCCTTCTGAGGAGCAGTGGGAGCAGGGGCTGATCTTAACAGGTTTTGTGGGTATGATCGATCCTCCCAGGCCTGAGGTGGCCGGCGCTGTGCAGGCTGCCCGCTTAGGGGGTGTGCGTACTATCATGGTTACTGGGGATCACAAAAAGACCGCTGCCGCCATCGCTGACCAAATCGGGCTGTTCACCCCGGAGGCACACCAGGTGCTCACTGGCGCCGAATGGGAGGCCTTGACTCCCCTGGAGCAAAAGGAGGAGATCAAGTCCACCGCGGTTTTCGCCCGAGTAGAGCCCGCCCACAAGCTGTCCATTGTCCGGGCGCTGCAGGCCAACGGGGAAGTTGTGGCCATGACCGGCGATGGGGTGAACGATGCTCCAGCGGTGAAGGAGGCCCATATCGGAATAGCCATGGGGGTACAGGGAACCGATGTGACCCGGGAAGCCTCAGACATGGTGCTCCTAGATGACAACTTCGGCACCATCATCAAGGCAGTGCGGGAAGGCAGGGGGATCTACGACAACATCCGCAAGTTCATCCGCTACCTCTTGGGCTGCAACGTGGGGGAAGTGCTCACCATGCTGGTGGCGACCCTGCTGGGCCTGCCGCTGCCCCTCGTTCCTCTGCAGATTTTGTGGATGAACCTGGTGACCGATGGCCTGCCCGCTATCGCCTTGGGTCTTGAACCGGTGGAGCGCGATATTATGCTGCAAAAACCGCGCAATCCCCGGGAAGGGGTCTTGGCCCGAGGCTTGCTCAAGCGGATTCTGTTTTCTGGGGTGACCATCAGCCTGGCGGCAGTCACCCTGTTCGTGTTCAGCCTGTGGTTCTATCCCGGCCAGCTGGAGCGCAGCCGCACCCTGGCTTTCACCACTTTGGTTTTTGCTCAGCTTATCTACGCTTTCCAATGCCGTTACGAACGCCACTCCCTTTTTGAGCTGGGCATCTGGGGAAACCTGTACCTGATCTTGGCCGTGCTCATCTCAGGTGGCGCGCATATCTTTCTGCTGTATACTCCCTTTATGGGCAGGTTGTTCCAAACAGTGCCTTTGAATCTTGATGACTGGCTTTTGGTCGGTGTTTTCGCCTCTTTCCCCCTGTTTGCTGAAACAGTGGGCCTCATGCTTAAGCGGGCAGTGAGAAGGCATTTCTCCTTCTTGAAAGTTTAATGAGCTGGCAGGATTATTTTACCAGAGCCAGAATAAAACGAGTAATACACTAAGCTTTGGAGGAAACCCGTGATTAAGAGCATGACAGGCTTTGGGCGGGGCGAGGCCGCGGGAGTGCGGTATGTAGTGCGCATAGAGCTTAAGGCCGTTAACCATCGGTATTTGGATATCTTTCTGCGCATACCCAAGCAGTACAGTCAGGCAGAAGAGGTGCTGCGCAGGGTAATCTCTGAACGAGTTTCTAGAGGCAGAATTGACGCTGCCGTTTCGGTGGAGGAGTTTGAGCAAAAAGAGAGAAATGTACAGGTAAATGCCCCTCTGCTGCAGGGCTATGTCCGAGCCTTGGAGGGGATCAAAGGATTGTTGGGAAGTGACGAGGCGATCACCCTCAGTCAGATCCTTACTCTACCTGGTGTTTTAGAGGTGGAGGAACCAGAATGTGATTGGGAGGATCTGCAGCAGGTGCTTGGCCAAGCGGCAGCGGCAGCCCTCGATGATCTGGAGCAGATGCGTGCCGCAGAAGGTGAGCGTCTCTGCGCGGACCTTAAGGAGAAGATCGCGCGTATTGAAGGCCTGCTGGCGCAGATCGCGCAGATCGCTCCGCAAGTTGTGGAGGATTACCGCGAGCGTCTCAGCGAGCGTTTACGGGACCTCTTGCATGGGACAACCCTAACCGAGGAACGCTTCATGGCAGAAGTAGCCCTATTTGCTGACCGATGCAGCATCGATGAAGAACTGGTACGTTTGGGCAGTCACACTCACCAGCTGAAGGAGCTGCTGCACTCTACCCAACCGGTAGGGCGCAAGCTTGATTTTCTGATACAGGAAATGAATCGTGAGGTGAACACCATCGGGTCCAAAGGCAGCAATGTGCAGATTGCGGGCCTGGTGGTGGAGCTGAAAAGTGAGTTGGAGAAGGTGCGCGAACAGGTGCAGAATATTGAGTGAGGCCGTTCCAACTTGCCCAGTTTTTGCAAGTGCTGAATCTGTCATGCAAAGGAGGTGAACAGTAGTGTCGCTGCCGGTTTTGACCCCGGAAGAGAAGTTGAATGCGTTGCGAAAGGCTCAGGAGATGCGCAGCAGGCGCGCGGAACTGCGGGCCAAGCTGAAGAAAGGTAGTATCACTCTCCGGGAAGTGCTAGAGCGGACCGACGATGAAGTGGTCGCCAGGATGCGCGTTACCTACTTGCTGCAGTCTCTGCCGCAAGTGGGCAAAGTCACTTCCGAGAAACTGATGCGGGAAATCGGCATCAACGAGAACCGCCGCGTCCAGGGTTTAGGGAAACGGCAAAGGGAACAACTGCTTCAGAGGCTAGGTTAGAGGTAAGGAGCTTAGAACATGGGCATCCGACTGATCAACATCGGTTTTGGAAACATAGTAGCGGCGAACAGAATCGTGGCAATAGTCAGTCCAGAGTCAGCTCCGATCAAGCGCATGGTGCAGGAAGCCAGGGATCGCGGCATGCTCATCGATGCTACGTACGGACGACGCACCAGAGCAGTTATTATCGCTGATAGTGACCACATAATTTTATCAGCAGTGCAACCCGAGACCGTGGCACATCGTCTTACAAGTAGAGACAACCTTGAGGCTAATGAAAAATAGGGAGTTGCTGCTGAATTGAAGGGAACACAGAAGGACTTGCGGAGTGGTGGGTTAAAAACGAAGGGGTTTCTCATTGTGCTTTCCGGTCCAAGTGGTGCCGGCAAGAACTCGGTGATGAACGCCGTTTTTCCCACCATTCCCAACTTAAAGTATTCGGTGAGCGTCACAACTCGGCCCCCCAGGGCCGGGGAACTTAACGCGGTCCATTATTTCTTCTGCACGGAAGAAGAATTTGACCAGATGCTCAGAGATGATCTATTATTAGAATCAGCTACTTTTGTGGGCTACCGCTACGGCACCCCGAAGAAGTTCGTCTACGAGCAAATCGAAGCAGGAAACGCAGTGATCATGGACATAGACATCCAAGGAGCTGCGCAAATTAAGCAGAAGATGCCTGAAGCAGTCTTGGTGTTTCTGCTTCCACCCACCCCAGAGGAATTAAGCAGGCGCTTGCGGCTCAGAGGTTCAGACTCTGAAGAAGTGATCAGGCGCCGTTTGGCTAAATCGCGGGAAGAGGTCAAACACATCGTCGACTATGACTACTTCATCATAAACGATGATCTCAACAAGGCCGCAGAGCAGCTGCGGCAGATCATTCTCAGTGAATGGTGCAAGGTAAGCCGCATTGATCTGGACCATCTGCAACAACTTTGGAAAGGGGGCTCGGATCTAGATGGCACAGAAAGCTAATCGCTATGAAGCTATTATGGTCGTCTCCCAACGAGCGAGGCAGCTGATCGATGGAGCAGAACCGGTATTAGAAACGAAGGCCTGCAAACCCGTGACCATAGCCCTGGAGGAACTGGAAGCAGGCAAGATCGAATGGGAGTACAAACAAGCGCACTAGTGCAAGCTTGTGGTGGATGCCACGGGCTTTTTTTCGAGGTGAGGAGAGTGGAGGAGAAGCTATACGCGGGAGTCATCGTGGATGTGCGGGCCGAGGCTGTGAACCGAATCTTTCAATATGCTGTGCCTGAGCGCTACCGTTCGGTACTCCAGATCGGCCATCGAGTGCTGGTGCCCTTCGGCAGGCGCAAACTCGAAGGCTATGTGGTAGAGTTCAGCTCTGAGCTGGAAGTGGAGGAGCATAAGCTGAGAAGCATCCTTAAGCCGCTTGATCCAGAGCCCGTCATTCTGCCCTCCCTGGTGGAGCTGGCTCGCTGGATGGCGGAAACCTACGCCGGACTCTTTTCCGAGGCCCTGCAGTTCATGCTTCCCCCAGCCAGCCGTTACGGCCGGGAAAGGGTGGGGGTCAAGACTGCCCAGGTGGTTGCGCTCCGTGAAGGCCATCCTGAGCTGAGGCCCAACGCCTGGGCCCAGCGGAGAGTAGTGGAAATCCTCAGGGCTAGGGGGCAAATGCTGGCTTCCGAGCTGCTGGCTCTGGCCGATGCCTCCAGTTCCACGCTGCATTCCTTGGAAAAAAACGGTGTAATCTCCCTCGATACGGTGCGGGTGGAACGGGCAGTGGAAGTGGATGCTGTGCCTGATCCGCCGATTGTGCTCACGGAGAAGCAGCAGGAGGCGGTGGAGGCCATCTTGGAAGAAATGGACGGCGCCCGGCGGCCTGTCCTGCTCCACGGGGTGACTGGGAGCGGCAAAACCGAAGTGTATCTGCAGGTGATCGCCGAAGTGCTCCGGCGCGGCCAGCAGGCCATCGTCCTAGTTCCGGAGATCGCCCTCACGCCCCAGATCCTCAACCGCTTTGCCGCGCGCTTCAAAGACCGCGTCACGGTGCTGCACAGTGCCCTGTCTTTGGGCGAGCGCTTTGACCAATGGTGCAAGATCCTTGCGGGGCTGGTGGATGTAGTGGTCGGAGCTCGCTCTGCAGTGTTCGCTCCGCTGCCCAGGCTTGGGCTCATTGTTCTGGATGAGGAACATGAGCGCACCTACAAGCAGGAAGACGGCTCCATCCGCTACCAGACCAGAGAGGTGGCCATTAAGCGCTGCGCGTTAGTGGGCGGGCAGGTGGTATTAGGCAGTGCCACCCCGGCAGTGGAAAGCTACCATCGGGCGCTCAAGGGTGATTACGTTCTAACTGAACTTCCTGAGCGGGTAGAAAAACGACCCCTCCCCGCAATTGAGATTGTGGATATGAGGGAGGAGTTCGCCCAGGGAAACCGGAGCATGTTCTCCAGGCGCCTGCGGGAAGAGCTCACTTGTCTTGCCGGTACTAGGCGCCAGGCCATTATTCTTCTAAATCGCCGGGGTTTTGCCAGTTTCGTGCTCTGCCGCGAGTGCGGTGAGGTCTTGGGCTGCCCCAACTGCCAGGTGTCCTTGACCTACCATAAAGGGGTGAACCGGCTGAAATGCCACTACTGTCTGCATCAGGAGGCCCTGCCCCGTCAATGCCCCAAGTGCGCATCCCGCTACCTGCGGCAGTTTGGGGTGGGCACTGAGCAGTTGGAAGAAGCCCTGAGCAAAGAGTTCCCCGAACTGAAGACGCTGCGCCTAGATGCGGATACTACGCGGCGCAAGGGAGCTCATGCCAGCATCCTAAGGCAGTTCGCCCAAGGACAGGCCCAGGTGCTCATCGGCACCCAGATGGTGGCCAAGGGGCTGGACTTTCCCCAGGTGACCCTGGTAGGGGTACTGGCCGCCGATCTGAGTCTGCGCTTTCCCGACATCCGCTCTTCCGAGCGCACGTTTCAGCTCCTCACCCAGGTGGCTGGTCGCAGCGGCCGCGGAGAGTTGCCGGGGACAGTGATTGTCCAAGCCTACGAGCCCAACCATTTCGCCCTGGAAACGGCGCGCCAGCATGATTACCTGAGTTTCTACCGCAAGGAGATCGGTTTTCGCCGTGCTTTGGGCTATCCTCCTTTCCGCCATCTGACCCGCATTCTCTGCAGCGGCCCCAAGCGGGAAACCGAAGATGCGTGCCGTCTTATTGCCAACCACCTGTTGGACCAGGGTGTAGCCCAGCGGGATTTGATAGGGCCCTTTCCAGCGCCGGTGAACAGGATCCAAGGACGGTACCGCTGGCAGGTTTTGGTGAAAAGCGATGAGGCGCTCCAAGGACTAGGAGCCCTTCCTGCCGTGCATCCAGACGTGCAGGTGACCATCGATCTTGATCCCCTGCACATGCTCTAGTATGGTATAATAAGCTTAAAGAAAACGAGGTGGCGCCATGGCAAAACTACCGATTGTGAAGATTGGCGATCCTGTGCTGCAGGTGCGGGCGCAAGAAGTACCCAAAATCACCAAAAAGATCGCCAAGTTGATCGATGATATGATCGAAACCATGTATGAGGCGAATGGAGTGGGACTCGCGGCACCGCAGGTGGGAGTTAGTCAGCGGATTATTGTGGTAGATCCGGGAGAAGGTCCCGTGGCCTTGGTTAACCCCGTAATCCAGAGCGCCCAGGGCGAAGACATTGATGTGGAAGGGTGCCTGAGCATTCCCGAACGCTGGGTTTACGTGAAGAGGGCTACAGAAATAGAAGTAACGGGCCTTAACGAAAAGGGGAAACCCGTGCGGATAATGGCTGAAGGCTACTTCGCCCGGGCACTGCAGCATGAAATAGATCATCTCGATGGCATTCTCATGCTCGACCGCAGCCTGGGTGAAGCCAGTGTGGAGGAGCTGGAGGAAGCCGAAGAACAGGAGCCCTCAGAGAGCCTGGAGCTCCAGGTAGGAGAGGGTGAGTAGATGCGCATACTATTTATGGGCACGCCAGAGTTCGCCGTGCCCAGCCTCAGGGCTTTGGTGAGCGAGCATGAAGTGGTGGGCGTAGTTACCCAGCCGGACCGCAGAGCCGGCCGGGGTCAGCGCATTGTGTTTTCGCCTGTGAAGCAGGCTGCCCTGGAATACGGCCTGCCCATTTTCCAGCCCGAGCGCATCAACACACCTGAGGTCATGGACGAGCTGGAGGCTTTGGAGGCGGACCTGTATGTGGTGGTTGCTTTCGGGCAGAAAATACCCGACCGGCTGCTGCAAGCTCCCAAGTACGGCTGCGTCAACGTACACAGCTCTCTACTGCCCAAATACCGCGGTGCGGCGCCCATTAACGCTGCAATCCGCAGCGGGGATGAGGTGACAGGCGTGACCACCATGTACCTGGGGTCAGGCTGGGATGACGGAGATATTATCCTGCAGGCGGAGGAACCTATTCGGCCCCGGGATACCGCTGGCGCCCTGCACGACCGCTTGATGGTCAAGGGGGCGGAGCTGCTCCGGGAAACGGTGCGCCAGATTGAACAGGGCTGCGCTCCGCGGAGACCGCAGGATCACAGCCAAGCCACCTATGCCTTTAAGCTGAAGAAAGAAGATGCCCAGGTGGATTTCAACCGGCCAGCAGATGAACTGGATCGTCTGATTCGGGCTATGAACCCCTGGCCTGTGGCTTGGGCCCAGATCAACGGCGAGACGGTGCGCCTGTGGGAAGGCCTTCCGGATCACAAGCCCGGTGCGGCGGGTGAAATTCTGGCCCTGGCTGATCAGGGTATGCTGGTGGCCTGCGGCCAAGGGTCTCTGTGGCTCCAGAAGCTCCAGAGACCGGGTGGCAAAGTGTTGTCCGGGTTGGATTTTGCCAATGGTTTGCGCTTGCGTGTTGGGGAGACATTATGCTGATAGGAGGCGATGGCAGTGTTTTATGATCCCACATTCATCTTGGTTCTTCCTGCCTTGTTCCTTGCCATGTATGCCCAGTTCAAGGTGAAGAGCACTTTTGCCCGTTATCTGCAGGAGCGTTCTTACGCGGGGCTGACGGGAGCCCAGGTGGCCAGGCAGCTGCTGAATGCCAACGGGCTGCACAACGTGAATGTAGAGCGCATTGGCGGTGAGCTGACCGATCACTACGATCCCCGCTCGGAAACGGTGCGTCTTTCGCCTCATGTCTACGACGGCACGAGCGTAGCTGCCATCGGAGTAGCTGCCCATGAGGTGGGCCATGCAGTGCAGCATGCCCGGGGCTATGCGCCGCTGGGGCTGCGGACCAGCTTGTTTCCAGTGGCGGCAGTCGGTTCGCAGATGGCCTTTCCCCTGTTTATGATGGGGTTCTTGTTCAGTATCGATATGCTCATGCTGGTGGGGATTTGGTTTTTCATTGCCGCTCTGGGCTTTCAGCTGATCACCCTGCCCGTGGAGTTCAACGCGTCGCGCCGGGCTTTGGCGGCCCTGCAGTCGGGGGGCTATTTGACCCAGGCGGAAGTGCCCAAGGCCAAAGCAGTCTTGAGCGCAGCTGCTCTCACCTATGTAGCCGCGGTAGCTGTGGCAGCTTCGCAGTTGATCCGCTTGCTGTTCTTGAGGAGCCAGCGGAGAAGGTGATGGGCCCGGCGTCGAATCCCCGCTATTTGGCGGTGGCTACTCTGAACCAGTTGGAAGAGTCCGAGGGCTTTCTAAAAGAAGTGGTGGACAGCCAGCTTCAGCGCAGTTCTCTCAGCCGGTTGGACCAGGGCCTTTACACGGAGCTTGTCTTCGGATCCGTGCGCATGAAGCGGAATCTGGACCATGTGCTGGCCCAGTTCAGCTCCAGGCCCCTGGCCAAGATCCAGCCGGCTCTGCTCAATGTACTGCGTATCGGTGTCTACCAGCTTTTGTACCTCGATCGAATCCCTCCTTCGGCAGCAGTAAATGAGTCGGTGAAACTGGCCCGTGCCTTCGGTCATGAGGGCACGGCCAAGTTCGCCAATGGAGTACTCAGGCAGGTGCTGCGCGGGAGGGATTCCATTGCCTATCCACCACTAGAGGAGGACCCGGTGGAGCATATCGGGTTGAAGTACTCTTTCCCCTCCTGGATAGTCCAGCACTGGCTGGAGCGGTGGGGGGTAGAGGAGACTGTGCAGCTCTGTCGGGCTTTGAACGAGCCGCCCAGGCTGCACATTCGGGTGAACACCCTGAAGAGCACGGTGGAAGAGGTGCGCGCCCACCTGCAGATGCAGGGGATCTCCTATCAGGCGGGACGGTACCTGACTGAGATTTTGGAGGTGCAGCCAGCCCACGCCGTGGTGGCTGATCCTTGGCTCGGGCAAGGCATGTACTACATTCAAGATGAAAGCAGCGCCCTGGCTGCCCACGCCTTGCAGGCGGAGCCAGGCCAGACCGTCTACGATTTGTGCAGCGCTCCGGGAGGCAAAGCTACACACCTAGCCCAGCTGATGGGAAATCGCGGGCAGGTAGTGGCCTTCGATGTGCACCCACAGCGCTTGGCCTTGGTGCAAGAAAACGCCAGAAGGCTGGGTGTTGAGATCATTACCACGCGAATCGGTGATGCCACACAGAATCTGGATCTGCCGCCCGCGCCGCGGGTGCTGGTGGACGCGCCCTGTTCTGGCCTTGGTACCATGCGCCACAGGCCTGATATCCGCTGGCGCAAGACCCTAGACGAAACCCGGGCGCTGGTGGAAATTCAGAAGACGATCCTCCGCCGGGCGGCGCATTACGTGGCTCCAGGCGGACTGCTGCTGTATACCACCTGCACGTTGACCTCTTGGGAGAATGAAGATGTGGCCAGGTGGTTTTTGGCTGAACACGGGCAATTTGCGGGCGAACCGCTGCCCCCAAAGTTTCCCCACAACGGGCAGCCAAGCTGGCTGAGAACCCTCTTCCCGCACCGCCACGGTGTGGATGGCTTTTTCTTCGCTCTTTTCCGAAAAGAAAAACTTTAATCATAACTTGATAGTGTGCAGGATTGTGAAAATTTGTGTCAAACATTTAGGGCGAAGGGGGGAAATAAGTCTTTGGAGGGTTTTTATGCGGATTCTGATTGTGGACAATAATGTAGAGCTATGTCAGGTCCTGCAGCAGTTTTTGTCTGCACACGAAGACTTCGAAGTGGTGGGCGTGGCCCACGACGGCGAACAAGCTCTAACAGAAATTCAACGATTGGAACCGGATCTGATTCTGCTGGACATCACCATACCTTACCTAGATGGAGTGGGTGTCCTGGAAGCCCTCAAGAGTATGCAGCTGGCGAAGAAGCCGAAAGTGTTCGTGATTACCGCCTTTGGCAGCGACCGTCTGCTCAGCCGCCTGTTGGCCTTGGGAGCCGATTATTTCCTGGTTAAGCCCTTTAGGTTGGATATTCTCATGGAGCGCCTGCAGGAGTTCTCCGGCAGCTCATCGGGAGTGCTCATCGATGAGGCAGCGCTCTCCCAGGAAAACGGGCTCACTATCGACCAAAAAGTCACCGAAATCCTGCACAGGATGGGAGTGCCACCGCACTTCAAAGGCTTTGCCTATCTGCGCGACGCTGTGCTCATGTATGTAAAAGAGGGGTACTACGCGGGCGGACTTACCAAGGAGATGTACCCTGCTCTCGCGAAGAAGTATCAGACTACCATGAGTGGAGTAGAGGCGGGCATCCGCAATGCCCTGGCTGCTGCCTGGGAACACGGTAATACGGAGTACATAAAGAAGCTATGTGAGCCCTATTGTGACAACCGCATGCCTACTAATTCACTGATCATTGCCAGGATTGTCGAGGGCAGCTTGAGTATGTGAGTATGAACTGAACGGCAGCCGAGAGCATCTTCCTTCAGGGATGGAAGGTGCTCTCAAGTTTGCAGCGGGCATGGGGAGGGTTTTCGTTGACAAAACGGCTCAACAGGGTTTATACTAATAGCTGCGGGGCGTGGCTCAGTTTGGTAGAGCGTCGCGTTCGGGACGCGAAGGTCGCACGTTCAAATCGTGTCGCCCCGACCATCTTTTTCTGAGTTCAAACCAGGTTTCGATCTGGTTTTTTTTGTATCTCCAGAATCTGCGCTGTGTCAATGGCCAGCTTTTCTTGGGCGAAGGCGAAGAATTTGCGCAGTGTCTTTTCCAGACGGGCGCGATAGGCCGGTGAGTCGTGGGAATGAATGTAGCTCATGACCTGATCAGGTGTGGTATTGGCCAGTAGAAAGCGCAAAAAGCGGGAGGCATCCCCTAAATAGTATTCTTCAGAACGGATGCCCTGATCCAAGAGGTATTCCACATAGGCAGTTAAGAAATGAACGGTAGGTTGCTTACCCATCATCTCACCCTCTGAAGCGGAGGTTTTTAGGTGCAGCATGTAGAACGGCACATAGCCGGGCTTTTCCCAGAAGAAATCAGCGAGCGGTTAGGCGGCCGGGTGCCCGCGTATAGGGCGCGGCAGATCTTTACCTGGCTGCAGAAAAAGGCCGTGTCCAGTTTCCAGGAGATGACGAACCTGCCGCGAGAGCTGACAAATGAACTCGAAGACCTGTTCCACAGCGTTTGGCCTTTGACACTTGTCACCAACCGGCTGTCCAGGGACGGCACGGAGAAATACTTGTTTGCCCTCGCCGCCGGTGGAGCTATTGAGACAGTTCTGCTGCCTGAAGAGCAGCGCCAGACGGTGTGCATTTCCACCCAGGTGGGCTGCGCCATGAACTGCTCTTTCTGCGCCACTGGCCAAAGCGGTTTTCAGCGGGATCTTGCCGCCAGCGAGATCGTCGCCCAAGTTCTGTTTGTGCAGAACCGGCTGAAGCAGGAAGGAAAACAGATTACCAACATCGTGTACATGGGCATGGGCGAGCCCTTAGCCAACTATGGGCAGGTGCTGCGCAGCGCCCGGCTGCTCAATCATCCCATAGGACTCAATCTTGGTGCCAGGCGTCTAACCATCTCCACCTGCGGCCTTGCGCCGCAGATCAGGCGCCTGGCCGAGGAGGACCTGCAGGTGAACTTGGCGGTTTCGCTCCACGCAGTTGATGACCGGGAAAGGTCGGCCCTTATGCCTGTGAACAAAGCCTATCCATTGGCGGAGCTGCTGGCTGCCTGCGACTATTACACGGAAAGGACCAATCGGCGCATCTCCTATGAGTATGCCCTGATCAGCGGGATAAATGATTCACCAAAACAAGCGGAACGTCTGGCAGAACTCCTGCGGGGCAGGCTCTGCCACGTGAACCTGATTCCCATAAACCCTGTGGGTAGGGAAGCAAGGCCGTCAGAGCAGCGCATCGCCGAGTTTGCCCGCGTGCTGGAGCGGGCCCGCATCCCCGTTTCGATCCGCAAAGAACGGGGAACAGACATCGAGGCGGCCTGTGGTCAGCTGCGGCGGCACGAAGTCCCAAGTGATGTCTGAAAGGATGGTAGCCAATGGCCAGCTTCGGGTCGTGGCTGGCAAGAATTGTCCAGATATTAACAGGAAAACCACACAAGCAGGCAGAAAATAGGCAGGAAAAGCCCTTGCTGTCCGACGCTGAGGATCTGGAGCCTACCAAACGCTACGAGGCCTTCTCGTTCAAGGAGCAGGCCAGGCCTTCTCAAGCCTATCTCCGATTGGGAAGCGAGGTAATCCTGCTCCAAGCGGGGTTTTTGGTGGGCAGAGTAGCCAGCTGTCATCTGCGGCTGGCAGATCCCAAGGCAAGCAGAGTGCATGCCAGTTTCATGCCAGTAGGTGCGAGCTGGGTAGTCCAGGATAACGCCAGTAAGAATGGGACTTTTCTGAACGGCAGACGGATCAAACGGGCCCTGCTCAAACCTGGCGACACCATTCGCATCGGGCAGACCGTGTTGACCTACGAGGAGAGATAAACATGGCCATAGTCCACTGGCTGGTCAGGGTTGTCTTGGTGGTCTGGCTGTTCAGGATAGTCTGGAACTTGGTCAGGGCGATGCTGGAAGAGTTCAAATAGGAGTGTTGGGCATGGATGTGAGAACAGCAACTGATGTGGGGCGACTGCGGGAGAACAATGAGGATGCGCTCTGGGTAAGCGAACATTGCCTTGTTGTGTGCGATGGCATGGGGGGTCATGTTGCTGGTGAAGTCGCGGCGGCTTTAGCTGTGGAGACGATCAAGTCTTTCCCCTTCGGTGCCGGAGAGCCGAAGCAGGAGGTCTTGGCGGCCATTGCGAAGGCCCAGGCCAGGGTTTTGACCGAAGCCAATCAGAACGCACACTATCAGGGTATGGGCAGTACTATTACGCTGGCTTGGATTTCGGAGCCAGGCGAGGACGGTGAACGGGAACTCACCGTTGGGCATGTGGGCGACAGCCGCTGTTACTTGTACGCCAACGGTGTGTTGGAACAGCTCACCAGCGATCATTCGGTGGTAGGCGAAATGCTGCGGGCGGGAACCATCACCTCTTTGGAAGCGCGCACACATCCGAAAAGGCATATCCTCACGCAAGTACTGGGTTCGCCGGAAATCGAGCCAGAGCTGATCATCCGGCGCCTGCAGCCGGGGTCGTTGGTTTTGCTCTGCACCGACGGCTTAACGGATGTGGTGGACGATGCTCTGTTGGAGAAGACGCTGCAGCAGGATTTCCATGCCAAGAATCTGGCCCAGGAGTTAGTTGATCTGGCTAATGAGCTGGGAGGTCCGGACAACATAACGGTGATTGTGGCCAAAGTGTGAAGTCCCTCAGGTAGTGGTGATGCCTGGCGAGGGAGGAATTGCTGTGGGACTCCTCTACCGCACGTGGTTTGGGTTGACGGGTTGGTTGTTAGCTGCGGTATTATGCTTGTTCGTTGTACAGGGTCAGGTGGTCTGGTGGCAGCCCGCGGCGCTCTGGACGCTGTTCGCGGTGCTGTGGTTTGTGACCAGAACCCTTGGCGCGGATCCCGGAGCCCTGCCCGTTGCTGCGGCATTAGTCTTCTGCGGTTGGCTTTTCCTGACGCGACTAGATCCCGCCTTTGCCCACAGCCATTCTTGGGGTGTACTCTTAGGCGGATTACTCTATCTGTTTGGTCTCTTGGTTCCGGTGACCGGTTGGCCGCTGACCCGCCTGTGGGGTGGGGCAGCTTTGGCCCTGCTGGCTGTAACTGCCTTGTGGGGCGAGGCTTCCGGCGGTGCCCGCGCCTGGCTTACGGTGCACGGTGTGCGCTTTCAGCCGGTGGAGCTGGCTAAGGTCTTCTTCGTCCTTTACCTGGGGAAAAGCCTCAGCCGGAAGCGGCCCTCCTGGGAACCCGTCTTGTTCTTGGGTGGTTTCTGTTTGCTCTTGGCTTGGCAGAGGGACCTGGGCCCAGCCGTGCTTATGTTTCTAGTGTTCTGCTGGCTCCTGCTGCAGCAGTCGTTTTCCTGGTACAAGCTGCTGGCTTGTACTGCTGCGGCGCTGGTGGGGTTTTATGGGTCGGTGCGCCTCTTTACCCATGTGGAAAACAGAGTGCTCGCTTGGTTGAAGCCGTGGGAATACCTGGAGAGTAAGGGCTATCAGGTTGTGCAGGGGCTATTTGCCCTGCGCGCCGGAGGGTTGGTGGGTCAAGGCCTGGGTCAGAGCCTGGTTCATGTCATCCCCCAGGCGCATACTGATTACCTGTTGGCCGTTGTGGGAGAAGAGTTCGGCTTTCTGGGAGTATGTGCCCTGCTGATCTGTTATTTTGGTTTGGCCTTCTGGGCTCTGCGCATCGCAGACGGTCTAGCTGGGGAAGAGCAGGTGATTGCTTTGGGGTTGACCCTTCTGCAGCATCTGCAGGTGTTTTTAGTGGTGGGCGGCATGCTGCGCCTAGTGCCCTTCACTGGTCTGACTCTGCCTTTGGTGAGTTACGGATCGACGTCCATAGGGTCCCAATTGTGGATGCTGGGCCTGCTCGCGGGTTTGAGCCGCAGGGGAGGGCAGGGGTGATGCGGAAATCGTTTCTCACCATCGCCTGCCTTTATGGTATGATGTTAGTCAGTGCGTTTTACTGGCAGCTCTGCTCCGACATAGACTCACATCCAGCCAATCCGCGTTATTATCTCGTTTTCCAAAGGGAGCGGGGCACCATTTTTGACCGCCAGGGAAGGCCCTTGGCTTATTCCAGTGCTGGAGAGCAGGGCTATCGGAGAACCTACGCAGCGCCTTCCCTCTCCCATGTGGTGGGTTACTTCCATGAGCGTTACGGTGTAACCGGATTGGAGCAGCTTTTCCACGCTGAGCTCAGCGCAGGGCGCAGTGTGTTTACTACTTTGGATTTGGACCTGCAGAAAAAAGCTGAGGAGCTGCTTGGCGGCTCAACCGGCGCGCTTGTAGCTGTGCGCCCCGCAAGCGGCGAGATCTTAGCCCTGGTATCCCAGCCCTGCCTGGACGGGAACGCTTTGGAGGAAAACTGGGCAGCTTACTTAGCCGATGTGCGAAGTCCTTTTTTGAACAGGGTTACCCACGGCCTTTATCCTCCCGGATCAGTGGTCAAGACCATCGTCTTGGCTGCTGCGGCCGTGGAAGAAGCAGCAGAACTTGAGGACAAGTGGGATGATGGCGGTACTCTGGACCTTGTTGGCGGTACGGTGCGCAACTTCCGAGGCCGGGCCCACGGAGAGATCAGCCTGGCTCAAGCCTTGGCTGTATCGTCGAACGTAGTCTTTGGTCAACTGGCTGGGGAACTCGGAGAGAAGCTGCTGAGTTATTTCCGGCTCTTTGGCTTGGGCCAACCGGTGGGTTGTGAACTGAGCAACCAAGCAGGTTTGGTGCCAGAGTCCATCGCTTCCCCGTACCATGCTGCACAGTTGGGTATCGGCCAAGGCGAGCTGTTGGTCACCCCTTTGCAGATGGCTCAGGTTGCCTGCGCCCTAGCAAACCGGGGAGTGCTGATGCGGCCTTATCTGGTCCAGGAAGTCAGAGGCGGCTGGCGTCTGCGGCAGATCACTAGACCACAGATTGTAGGGCAGGCTGTGCCGGCCTGGGTTGCAGAGCTGGTAAAAGCGGCCATGACCTTGACTGCGCGGGAGGGAACCGCGAGGGTTGAACGAGCGGCGGACCTGGACTATGCGGGCAAGACTGGAACGGCACAGCTGGGTTCTGCTCCCGATCATGCTTGGTTCATCGGTTTTGCTCCCACGGACGCACCGCAGATCGCTGTGGCCGTTGTGGTGGAACACGGGGGAACGGGCGCCCATGCGGCGGCACCAATAGGGGTCGAGCTTATGCTTCACGCTGTACAGATGAGTGAGTAAGGCTAGAGGGTGAGGATATGATTGGAGAAACACTGGCCAATCGCTATGAGATCTTAGAAAAGGTGGGGGATGGCGGCATGGCCTTGGTGTACAGCGCCAAGGACCATCTGCTCAGCCGCGTGGTGGCGGTCAAAGTCTTGCGCGCCCAATTCGCCGACGATGAGCAGTTCGTGGAGCGGTTTCGTCGGGAAGCCAGGTCCGCCGCGAGCCTATCCCATCCCAACATCGTAAACATCTACGACGTCGGGGAGCAGGGCAGCATTCACTACATTGTGATGGAGTATGTGCAGGGTACGAATCTTCATGATCTCATCCGCGAGCACGGCCAGTTCCCTCCTGAGTTCATAGTCAGCGTGGGCAAGCAGATTGCCATGGCCTTAGCCCATGCCCATTACCACGGAATCATCCATAGAGACATCAAGCCGCACAACATCCTCATCACCGAGGAAGGCCGGGTCAAGGTGACCGACTTCGGTATCGCCCAAGCCATGTCGGCAACCAACCTAACCCAGACGGGGATGGTGTTGGGTTCCGTGCGTTACTTTTCACCCGAACAGGCCCGGGGTTCCAATGTTCAGGCGGCCAGCGACCTGTACTCCTTGGGGATAGTGCTCTATGAGATGATCACGGGTCAGCCGCCCTTTAGGGGCGAGTCTGCTATCGCCATTGCTCTGCAGCAGATTCAGGATCCGCCCGAGCCCCTGCGCAATGTGCGGCCAGATCTCGATGCTGAGCTGGAGGATTTGGTCCTCAAGCTGCTGAATAAGAACCCGAAGGATCGGCCGCGCAGCGCTGAAGAGGTGGTGCGCATCTTTCAGAGAATAGAACGCCGCTTGAGCGCAGCAGCCGATGCAGAGGAAGATGTGGATCAGACCCTGCCTTTGTCAGCGGTTGATCTTGATGGGAAAGGGGGCTGGGGATTGGCCCGGTCGAAGAAGAAGAAAAAGAAGGGAAAAAAGGCCTCTCCAAAACGTTCTAAGGCACTTGTGTTTTTACTCATTCTTCTGGTGCTGGGGGCCTTGACCGCGGCAGCGGTGCGCATCATTCCGGCGATTCTGTTCCCCGATGATGTACGGGTGCCGGACATTGTGGGGCTGCATGAGATGGAAGCGCTGCGTGTGCTCAGAGATGTGGATTTGGTTCTAACCGTTGAACAGCGCATATTTGACAATGAGGTGCCGGCAGGCCACATCATCAGCCAGGATCCCCTGCCTGGCCGCATGGTCAAGCAGTACCGTGAAATCCTGGTGCGCATCAGTCAGGGCCCGGAAGAAGTAGAAATGCCTTCCTTCATCGGGCTCACCTTGCGTGAAGCGAAAGTGGCCCTGACGCAAGCAGGTTTTGTGGAAGGCGAGAATGAAGAGATCTACGATCCTAATGTGCGCCCGGGTGTGGTCTTGGAGCAGACGCCTGAACCAGGGGAAATCGTGGTGAAAGGGACGGCAGTAAGCCTTGTGTTGAGCAAGGCAGCCGAGCCCTTTGCCCTGCCAGATTTCCGCGGCCAGGATTTCGAGCAGGTCAAGCAGCAGCTCAGCAGTCTGGGCCTTCCGCTGGGCAATACCTGGCCTGAGTACAGCACCATCTATCCGGCAGGCCGGGTCATCGAACAGAACCCGGCGCCGGGGAGTCTGGTGGAAGAGGGCTGGCCTGTAGACTTTGTCTACTCGCAGGGGGCGCCTGTAGTCCCTGCTGAGGAACCCCAGATTGACGAGACTCCCGAAGAGACGCAGTGGATCCACGAGAATCTCTGGAGCACTAAGGAAGTGACCATTGATGTGCCTCCGGGACCCAGTCAAGAAATTGTGATTCTGGTCATCGACGATTTTGGCGCTCGCGAAGTGTATCGCGAAACCCATAAGGGAGGCACCAGAGTAGTGCGCACCATCCAAGGCCGCGGCGAAGATGCACGCTTCCAAGTCTATCTGGGTGGACGTCAATTCCTTGATCGGAGTTTTCAGGAGTGATTTATGCTGCAGGGAATAATCGTTAAGGGTGTTGGCGGCTTCTACGAAGTGGAGACAGAACAGGGACGTTTGCGGTGTACGCTCAGGGGCAGGCTGCGCCTGTCCGTGGAGCGGGTGCTTGTGGGTGATCGCGTGGAGGTTTCCGTGAGCGGTGACGGGATTGGCGTGGTGGAGAACATCCTGCCCCGCTCCAGCGAGTTGGTGCGCCCGCCGGTGGCCAACATCGACCAGGTATTGGTGGTCTTCGCTGCGCAGCGGCCAGCCCCTAACTTAACCCTACTGGACCGGATTCTGGTTCAGGCGGAACTGATGGGTCTGTCCAGCGTGGTTGTGTTCACCAAAAGTGACCTAGACCCCAGCAGGGCGGCTGAGTTGAGGGACCTTTACGCGGCCATACCCTATCCCGCGTTTATCACCAGCACAGTCGATGGGCTGGGTCTGGAGGAAGTGCGTGCGGCTCTGCAGGGCAAGGTCAGTGTTCTAGCAGGCCCTTCTGGCGTGGGCAAATCCTCGCTGCTCAACGCCTTAAACCCCGCTCTAAACCTGGAGACGGGGGAAGTGAGCGCCAAGATTGAACGCGGCCGCCACACCACACGCCGGGTGGAGCTGTTGGCTTTTGACCAAGGCTATGTGGCCGATACACCTGGTTTTTCCCAACTCGCGCTGGAGCCGGGCCAGGAAGGGCGCTTACAGTTTGCGTTCCCCGAGTTCGAGCGCTATCGGGATGCGTGCCGTTTCCGAGGCTGCCTGCACCGCAAAGAACCCGGCTGCGCCGTTCTAGACGCTGTGGCTAAGGGAGAGATCGCTGCCAGCCGCCACCAACACTATCTGCTCTTTTATGACGAAGTCCGACCACGCTATTAGAAAGGAGCCTTTGTTATGCGCAGAAGGATTAGCGCCTCCATCCTGGCTGCCGATTTCGGCAACCTCAGAGAAGAACTGGCCAGGGTAAAGGATGCAGACTTGATCCACTTTGATGTGATGGATGGGCATTTTGTACCTAATATAAGTTTTGGGCTGCCGGTCATAGCGGCAGTGCGTAGGTGCAGTGAAGTTCCCTTGGATGTTCATCTGATGATTGAGGGTCCGGAGCGTTATCTAGAGGCTTTTGCTGCCGTTCAGCCGGAGATTATCACCGTCCACTATGAAGCGGCAGTGCACCTGCAGCGTACTCTGCGCCAGATTAGGGAGTTGGGATGCAGAGCGGGGGTCTCCCTCAACCCTCATACCCCGTTGGATGGACTGCGCTATGTGCTGGATGATCTGGATTTGGTTCTGATTATGACCGTAAATCCCGGTTTTGGCGGTCAACAGTTCATCCCAGCAATGTTGGACAAGATCCAGCACTGCCGCGAACTGATCGGTACCGCCCCCATCGAGATTCAGGTGGATGGAGGAGTGAGCCTGGAGAACATCCCGCTGCTTGCGGCGGCCGGGGCCAGTAACTTCGTGGCCGGTTCGGCCATCTTTCAAGCTGAAGATCCGGCGGCTTATATCGCCAAAATGCGCACGGTCTAGAAAAGGTAAGCTCGCTTACCCTTTTTTGCCCTTAGTTGACACAAAAATGAGACCTGACGCTTGACAAGTCTGACAATTCGCTGTATTATATGGGTAAGCTGGACAGGCGGCGCATCATGGACAGAAAGGAGGGTAGCGTTTCTCTCTTAACGATCACCACAAAAATACCACCTCCCTGGGCAAAGGACACTTCGCGTTCGCCTGCGAAGTATCACTACTTAGCTGCCTGTTCAGTACGGGCCGTCAGAAAAGCATCCCGGCATCCGGGATGCTTTTCTCTATTCGGGGAGCATTTTTCTGCAGGTATTCCGCCGCAGGCAGAGAAGTAAGAAGCAAACAAATCAACACGATGGAGTTCCGCTAGGGGTGCTTTTGCAGCTGAGACTGGATCCGCAAGGATCCGAACCCTCCGAACCTGTTTGGGTAATACCAGCGTAGGGAAGCGGCAGTTCAGGACATGGACCGCTTCGCGTCCATGTTTTTTTTGGGTACCGGATGCGGAAGGACGTCGGCATTGCGGGAGGTATGTTTCATGCGGAGCAAGAATGTACAGATTATGGTGGAGACTGCGGTCTTGGTAGGAGCAGCGCTGCTTTTATCTGAGCTCAGGCTGTTTCGGGCACCGCAGGGCGGGAGTGTTTCCCTGGAGATGCTGCCCATTTTCCTTTTGGCCTTTAGGCGCGGGGGCCCGGCAGGGGTTTTGAGCGGTGTTCTTCTGGGACTCTTGCAGCTCGTGCTGGGAGGATACTACGTGCATCCTGTGCAGGTTATCCTGGATTACCCGGCATCGTTCATGGTCTTAGGAGTGGCTGGTTTTGGCGCCCTGAAACGGATGCGCTGGGCGGGTGTGGCCGCAGGCAGCCTGCTGCGCCTGGTCGTGCACGTTATCTCTGGGGTGGTGTTTTTTGCCGAATACGCTCCAGAGGGGAGTTCCGTACTCGGCTATTCGCTGGCCTATAACGCCGGCTATCTAGTACCCAGCGCGGTGTTAACCTACGTGATCATCTTGCTTTTGGAAAGGCGGAAGGAGATCTTTGAGCCACAACGGTAATTTCAGTTCAGCCCTGATTCTCGCTTCCGGGGAAGATGTTCCCCGGAAGCGGTTTGAAGTTGACAGGGACAGCACTTTGATCATCTGCGCGGATGCAGGGGCTCATCTGGCGCGGGTCTGGGAGCTTAAGCCGCACCTGATCATCGGCGATTTAGACTCCATCAGCGCGGATGATCGCACGTTTTGGGAACAGCAAGGGGTGCCTTTTCAGACCGCGCCCGTGCGCAAAGATCAGACCGATGTGGAGCTGGCGGTGGAGTATGCCTTGGGGCTGGGCGTGGTTTTTGTCACCCTCGTTGGTGCTTGGGGAAGCCGCCTTGATCACGCCTTGGGCAATCTGGAGCTCTTGTATCGCTTGGCCAGCCAGGGCATAGGCAATGAGCTCATCACCAGCCGGCAGATTCTCACGGCCTTCCGCTCAAATTTCGCGGGAAAGGTTCGCGAAAAGAGCTGGGTGTCGCTGGTACCCCTGACGCCGGTGGTGCGCGGAGTGCACACGGAAGGCCTGGGTTATCCCTTGCGGGGGGAGGATCTGCAGAAAGGGACAACGCGCGGCATCAGCAACTACGCTGTGGAGCAGAAGATCGCGGTACGCATCGCGGAAGGAGTACTGCTGCTGATAAGAGAGCAATAAAATACCCCTAGGCGCATTGCGTTTCCTAGGGGTTAGTTTATACAGACCTCTATAGGGGCAGGTTTAGAGAGCTCTCTGTACTTTTCCACTCTTGAGACACCGAGTGCATACATAGGCCCTTCTGGGGCTGCCTTGGAAGATGATGCGAGTCTTCTGCAGGTTGGGCCTCCAGGTCCGGCGGTTCTTGTTCTCGGCGTGGCTGCGCAGATTGCCGGTTACCGTACCCTTATTGCAGACAATGCACCTAGCCATGTTTCCTACCCCCTTTGATACGATTTCAATAACGCTTCTACATTGTAGCACAGCGTTTTTGGAAATGCAAGGTGGATCGGCGCAAATCGCCGCCAAGATAAAATCCTTTACAACCAGGGGGCAAATGGGTAGAATAGGGATGATAGTTTATGGACCATTTTGGTAAAGGTGTGGAGAGGGGGACAATTGTGGCCCAAGAGATTCAAGGCCAGTATGGTAGAATCTACGTGCACGAGGGAGTAATTGCCACCATTTCTGGCTTGGCGGCCATGGAATGCTATGGCCTTGTCGGCATGGCCCCGCGCAACATCCAAGAAGGGCTTTCAGATCTGCTTCGCCGGGAGAACTTCGAGCGAGGCGTGGATATACAGTTCGGTGAAGACAGCATCAGCATTACACTGTACATCGTGGTAGAATACGGCGTGAAGATATCCGAGGTCGCCAGGAATGTCCAAGAGCGGGTCAAGTACGTGGTGGAAACTACCCTCGGCCTGAACGTGGAACGGATCAACGTTCGGGTCCAAGGAGTGCGCGTAACCCGCCCAAAGAGAAAGTGATCGGAGGAGCAACGTTGGACGCGATTAACGGTTTGGCTTTCAAAAATATGCTGCTGGCGGCGGCGCGCCATTTAGACCAGCATAGAGATAGAGTTAATGCCCTTAACGTCTTTCCTGTGCCCGATGGTGATACGGGGACAAATATGTCCCTCACGCTCAACGCAGCCATCAAGGAACTGGAACAGGCGAACGGAGTGGAGATCAGGCGTTTTGCGGCGCTGCTGACCCGCGGTTCCCTGATGGGGGCCAGGGGCAACAGCGGGGTGATCCTCTCCCAGTTCTTTAGGGGTTTTTCCGATGGGTTAGCCCATGTGGAGACAGAAATCACCGGGGAGGATTTGGCCCACGCCCTGGCAACAGCCTCTCAGACTACCTATCGTGCGGTGATGAAACCTGTGGAGGGCACTATGCTTACCGTAGGCCGGGTGGCGGCGGAGTACGCCACCGAAGCCAGTGCCGCGGGCGCAGGTGCCTTGGAAGTGCTGCAGGCAGCGTTGGAAGGGGCCCGCGCGGCCCTCGCCGATACTCCCAACATCCTGCCTGTTTTGAAACAGGCTGGAGTTGTGGACGCAGGGGGACAGGGCTTGGTTTATATCCTTGAGGGCTTCTTGACCGGAGTTACCGCGGCCCCCGAGGAGCTGGAACAGCTCTTAGCCCAGGCGAACCGCCAGCCGGAGGGTGCGGCAGCGCCCAAGCTGGAGCAGGAAGTCACGGTGAACAGGTACTGTACCGAGTTCATCATCTTAGGTAACGGCATCGATGCCCTGGCCGTCCGCCGAGAGCTGGAAGGCAAAGGTGATTCGCTGCTGGTGGTGAGTGACGCCGACGTGGTCAAGGTCCACATCCACACGGATCATCCGGGCGAAGTTCTGGAATTCTGTGGGAAGCTGGGAGAGCTTACGGAGATTGCCATCGACAATATGCGCTTGCAGAACCAAGAGTTTGCCAGCCACGAAGAAAGCCACCACCTGGACTACAGTGTGGGCAACAATGTCATAGAGTTTCCCAACAGCGCTGTGCCTGCGGACCCCAAACCCCTGGGCGTTGTGGCTGTGGTGCCTGGAGAGGGATTGGCCGAAATTTTCCGCAGTCTGGGTGTTGACTACGTTGTACCGGGCGGCCAGACCATGAACCCCAGTACAGAGGATCTGGTTAAGGCCGTAAGCAGTGTCAACGCGGAGCAGGTCATTATCCTGCCCAACAATAAGAACGTCATCTTCTCGGCGCAGCAGGCTAGGGAACTGGCGGAGAAGCCTGTGGCTGTGGTGCCAACTCGTTCTGTTCCCCAGGGTATTACCGCACTCATGTACTATGTGGCGGAAGACTCCCTGGAAGACAACCTGGCCGCTATGGAAGAGGCCATGCGGGAAGTAAAAACCGGGGAAGTGACCTACGCGGTGCGCTCCACGGTAGCCGGCGATCTGCACATTGAGGAACGGGATATTATCGGCCTAGCCGAGGGCAAGATCGCTGTGGTGGGGTCCAGCCCCACGGAAGTGGCCAGGGATCTGCTTAAGAAAATGGTTGATGAGAACTCTTCGGTGATCAGCATCTATTACGGTGCCGACCTGAATGCTGAGACGGCCCAGGAGCTCAATGAACTGATCAGAGCTGAGTTCCCCGATTGTGAAGTAGAAGTGTATCATGGGGGTCAGCCCCTCTACTACTATATTGTGTCGGTGGAGTAGTTTGGCCGCAGAGGAGGGAGATTGATGGGACGCATCCATGTGGTTACGGACAGTGGAAGCGATCTCCCCGTTGAGCTGAGGGAACAGTTGGGCATTCATGTTGTGCCCTTAACGGTGCAGTTCGGCGATGAGATCTACAAAGATGGGGTGGACATTACCGCAGGTGAATTCTATGCCCGCCTCAAGCGGGAAACGCGGATGCCCAGCACCTGCCAACCTTCGCCAGCCGATTTTGTCGAGGTTTACGAGCGCATTGCCGAGCCTGGCGATACAATTGTGTCCATCCACTTAAGCAGCAAAATGAGCGGGACGTACCAGTCGGCTGTGTTGGCCGGTTCCATGATTGATCCCGCGATCACGGTAAAGGCCGTGGACAGCCGGGCAGCGTCCATGGGTATTGGGCTCTGCGTCATAGCCGCGGCCCGCAGTGTTCAGGCTGGCAAGACAGTGGAACAAGTCCTGGAAGATGTTCAGCAAGTCATCGATGGCCTCCAGGTTTACTTCGTGGTGGATACCTTAGAGTATCTGCAGAGGAACGGCCGAATCGGGCTGGCGTCGGCCTTAGTGGGCACCCTGCTCAACATTAAGCCCGTGTTGACCCTGGTAGATGGCCAGGTGGCCCCCTTTGAGAAGATCCGCGGTAAGGCCAAGGCCCTCAAACGCCTGCGCGATTTGGCGGAGGAATTCCGTCAGCGCCATCCAGGCAAGGCCCTTCGGGCAGGGATTAGCCATGCTGACAATCAAGCTGAAGCAGCGGCGCTGGTCGAGGAGCTGCCCGCGATTCTGGGCTCGGATCATGAGATCGTGGTGGGAGAAATCGGCCCCACCATCGGTGTGCATACCGGTCCGGGGACAATTGCCATGTTTCTCTACAGCATCTAGAGGCAGCCCTTGGGATGAGGGCTGCCTTGGTACCCTGAACAACCCTTATCCTAAGCGTCGCTCTAGGATAGGGGTTGTTTTTGATTGAGGTGATCGAGTGCGCGTCCAAGGGATGTTGAGTCGGCCCGTTACCGTCCTGCCCGGCGTGGGCGAGAAGAAAGCCCAGGCCCTGAAAGCCTTGGGTCTGGAGACGGTACGGGATGTACTGTTCAGTTTTCCCCGCACCTACAAAGACTTCCAGAGGATTCTCGCACCTCATGAGGTGCAGCCTGGCCTTGTTCAACTGGTGCAAGGACCTCTGCTGCACCTGCGGGAGCGCCCCATTTCTCAGGGGCGCCGCTTAATCCAGGCCACATTAGGCGGGCAGCTGGGACTTACTTGGTTTGTCCACCACCGCGCGCCTGGGCCCAGCTTTCTCTACCGCAAACTGCAGCGGGCCGAAGAGGTGTGGGTGTATGGACTAGCCAAGGAGGGCACCCTGTTTCCAGAGATGACTTCACCAGAGGTCTTTACCCGTCAGCCGGAGCACCAAGGCCTTATGCCTGTTTATCCCCTGGTGGCGGGCATCAGCAACAACCAAAGGGTGAACTGGGTCAAGGCGGCCCTCAAGCACTTAAGTGAGGTTCACGAATGCCTGCCCCCGGAGGTGCGCGGCAGGTACATGGAACGCCGCGAAGCGCTGCGTCAGATCCATTTCCCCGCAGATTGGGCCAGCTATGAACAGGCTCGACAACGTCTGGCCTTTGAAGAACTGTTCCTCTTTCACCTGGGGCTGCAGCGCGGGCAGAGGCAGCGACCGGGAATCGCCCATGCCGTTGACGGGGAACTAGTGGCCCGTTTCTTCGCGCGCCTTCCCTTTGCACTCACGGAAGACCAGAAAGAAGCCCTGCGCCAAGTGGCAGTAGATATGGAGGCTCCCCGGCCCATGCGCCGCCTGATCCAAGGAGAAGTAGGCTCGGGGAAGACGATCGTCGCGGAGTACGGGGCAGTTAAGGCTGTAGCTAGTGGGGGCCAGGTGGCCATGATGGTGCCTACCGAAGTGTTGGCCGTACAGATGGCCCAGCGCCTGCAGGCTTCTTTGGGACCTTTGGGAATCCGTGTGGAACTGCTGGTGGGAAACATGAAGGCCAAAGAGCAAGAAGCGGTAAGGAAAGGACTCATCGAGGGCGAAGTAGATGTGGTAGTGGGCACCCATGCCCTGATTACGGACAAGGTGGAATACCGCAACCTCACGCTGGCTGTTGTGGATGAACAGCACCGCTTTGGCGTCAGGCAGCGGGCTGCCCTCTTGGGTAAGGGTAACCCTGACCTTTTGGTGATGAGCGCCACGCCCATCCCCAGGTCTCTGGCCCTGACGATGTATGGAGATTTGGATGTCACTGAGATCAGGCAGCTGCCTGCCCACAGGCAGCCTGTGGACACCAGGCTGATTCATCCTGACCGGCGGGCAGATGTGTACCGCTATGTGCTGTCCAGGGTAAAGCAGGGAGAGCAGGCCTATGTGGTCTTCCCGTTGGTTGAGGAATCGGAGCATGTGGACCTCAAGGCCGCGGTGCAGGAAATGGAGGCCCTGCGCCAAGGTCCCCTGTCTGGTGTACGGGTGGGTCTGATCCACGGGCAGATGGGGAAAGAAAAGGAAGAAGTTTTCCAGGCCTTTGCCCGGGGCGAGCTGGATGTGCTGATTGCCACAACAGTGGTGGAGGTGGGCATGAACGTGCCCAATGCCACGGTAATGGTGATCGAAAACGCAGAGCGCTTCGGCTTGGCTCAGCTGCACCAACTGCGCGGGCGGGTGGGCAGGGGAAAGAAGCCAGGTATCTGCTTCCTGCTGGCCTATAACGTCTCGCCCCAGAGCCGAGCGCGCCTGGAGGTTGTGCGCAGCAGCAATGACGGCTTCTTCATAGCCGAAGAGGACCTGCGCCTGCGGGGGCCAGGTGACCTGCTGGGAGTACGTCAGTGGGGTCAACCCTATTTTCGCCTCGCCGATCTCCAGCAGGATCGAGAGCTGCTGCATCTGGCGGCGCAGGCTGCCAAGGATCTGTTAAGCCGTGATGCGGAACTGGCGCGTTTTCCTGAACTGGCCGCAGAACTAGATACGTATTCCATTTAGGAGTTGTCCATTATGCGTGTGATTGCAGGGAAAGCTAGGGGAACCAGACTGAGCAGCGTGAAGGGCCTCAGCACGCGACCTACGGGAGATCGGGTCAAGGAGGCCTTATTTAACATCTTGGGCCAGAAAGTGGCTGGCAGTTCGTTCCTGGACCTTTTTGCCGGAAGCGGCGCCATCGGCTTGGAAGCTCTCAGCCGCGGCGCCGAGCAGGTAATATGGGTGGATGCTGACCGAGCGTGCTGCGCACAGATCAGGAAAAATCTGGCTCGCACCAAACTTGCCGGCGGTACAGTGTACGCCAGCGATGTCTTTGCGGCCTTAGGGCGCCTGGAAAAGCAGGGTCAGAAGTTCGATATCATCTTCCTTGATCCGCCTTACAACCGAGGCTTGGCCGAGAAGACCATATCGAGCTTGGCCCATACCGCGCTGCTCAAAGCGGGGGGAATTATCATCGCCGAAGCCAGCAAAAAAGAGGAAGCACCCCCGAGCGTGTCGAAACTCTGCCTAGAGCAAGTCCGCACGTACGGAGAAACAGCGCTTTGGTTCTATCGACGGGAGGGGTCTCAGTGAAAATCGGGGTCTGCACGGGAACTTTCGATCCGGTAACCTACGGGCACTTGGACATTATCACCAGGGCGAGCAGTCTTTTTGACCATCTGTATATCTGCATTCTGCACAACCCCGAGAAAGTCCCACTGTTCACGGTGGAAGAACGCATGGAGCTGCTGCGGGAAGAGACCAAAGAACTGAGCAACGTGACAGTGGACACCTACTCCGGACTAGCCATCGATTATGCCCGAAGGAAGCAGGCTGTGGCCATGGTCAGGGGGCTCAGGGCTGTGTCCGACTTTGAGTTCGAGTTTAAACTAGCGGCCATGAACCGCAACCTGGATCCCGATGTGGAGACGGTTTTTATGATGACCAGCAGCGAGTATTCCTTTATCAGTTCTTCCGCAGTAAAGGAAGTGGCCGAGTTTGGCGGTGATGTGTCCAAGTGGGTCAGCCCCCGAGTGGCTGAGGCGTTGATGAAGAAATTCAAGAGTAGGGAGAGGTCACAGTGAACCGAGTGAATCTTTTGGTCCTCATCGACCAACTGGAAGCACTAGTGGAGAAAGCGCCCGAGGTTCCTTTGGTAGGTAAGGTTCTGGTAGACGCCGATGAACTGCTTGATCTGCTCGACATTATCCGCGCCGCTGTTCCCGAGGAGATTAAGCGGGCGGAAGCGGTCTCCTCTGAGCGAGAACGGATGATCGCCGAGGGGCAGGAACAGGTGGAACGCATGATCGCCAAAGCGGAAGAATATGCCGCTAAGCTTGTGAGCAATAGTGAGATCTATCGCCAGGCCGAGGAAGAGAGCAAGCTGCTGTTGGAAGAGACCAAACGGCGAGCCAAGGAGATGCAGGCGGGAGCAGAAGAGTATGCCCTGGAGAAGTTGGCGCAGCTCCATGAGGTCCTCAGCCGCGCTTTGGCCGAGATTGAACGGGGGCAGGAGGCTCTGCAGCGCAAGGATCAATCGCGGGAACGCATGGAGATGTAGACAATTCTCCGCAGCAGCCATACGGTGCTCAAGATGATGATCAGAATCAACAGGAAGCTTGTGGCCAAGCGGGCTGAGGCCAAAAGGCGTGCTCCAAAGCTGCCGTCCAGATACTGACCGGAACCGAGGGCCGGCAGTGCTTTGATTAAAGAGGCAGGGATGAAGCTGGCGGGGCCAAGGAGCAGCGCGGCTAGGGAAGCCGCAAACACAGCATGGAGAAAACGGGCATAGACATAGGGAGTGAGACGGATTCTGGTGCCGGCCACCATGGCTGCGACCTGTCCGTGAACGGATAGCCCGCTCCAGCCGAGGATCAGGCTGGCCGTGGTCACCTGGGCCCCTAAGGAAGCTGTAGCTTTGCTGCTCAGCTGGGTGCCTAGAGTGGTTTCGAAGAATCCATGCAGCACGGCGCTGCTCAGGCTGGCATCCAATCCCACAAACTGCAGAACCCAACCCAGACCCGCCCGTACAGGGTTGAGCAAGCCCGTGGCCGCGACGACCTGGACGACTACGGAAAAGAACATGATGCATCCTCCAATGAAGAGCATAGCTGAAAAGCCGTTTTTGGCCGTATCACCAAAGAGCTTTCCTAAAGGGCGGCCATCGTTAATGCGCGCCTGATCCATAGCGCGCAGCGCCCTGTGCAGGTAAGCTTCTTGACTTTTTTCAGGGGGAGTCTCGGGCCCCTTATGCAGGCGCAGGCACAGGCCGACGAGCACCGCTCCCAAGTAGTGGGCTAGAATCAGGGTGACTCCCAATTCCGGCCTTCCGAACATGCCCACTCCTACCGCCCCAGCCAAGAATAGGGAGCTGGCGGTGTTGGTGAAGGCAATTAAGCGTTCACCTTCGGTGCTGGTGATCAGGTTAGCTCTGGCTAGATCGCCGGTGACTTTCGCTCCTAAGGGAAAACCTGCGGCCAATCCCATGGCCAAGGCAAACCCGCCCACACCCGGCACCTTAAACAGTGGCCGCATGATGGGCTCCAACAGGGTTCCTAGGAAGTGCACCACTCCCAAGCCCATGAGCAGCTCGGCCATAATGAAAAAGGGCAGGAGCGCGGGGAGTACCACCTCAAACCAGAGCTTGAGCCCCTCCAAGGAGGCTTGGAAAGAGATATCTGGATAGGCCACAATCAGTAGCGTCAAGGTGAATGCAAGGAGGGCCAGACTGCGGCTCTGTTTCATGGGCCACACCCTTTCCGGCGGAGTCTGCTAATTCTTACGAGTCCGAGGTGAGATTTATGCCTTATCCAAGAGTGGGGGTTGCCCTAGGATCAGGAGCGGCTAGGGGATTGGCGAACTTAGGAGTATTGCAGGTTCTGGAAGAGGAGCAGATCCCAATCCACATAGTGTGCGGTACGAGCGCGGGTGCGGTCATAGCCGGACTCTATGCCGCCGGATCCGATTTGCAGTTATTGGGCCGCATGGTGCTGGAGCTCGACTGGAATGATCTAACCAGCTGGACGCTGCGGCCCCAGGGGCTAGTAGTACCAGACAAAATCCGCAACATGCTGCGTCTGTTGATGCGCGATCAGCACTTTGAGGACCTGCCCATCAAGGCGGCGGTTGTGGCCACCAATCTGCTCACCGGGGAAGAGGTGGTGCTGGATTCGGGTTCGGTTGCCGATGCAGTAACCGCGAGCCTTTCCATACCGGGAGTGTTTGTGCCCGTGGAGCGAGACGGGATGGTCCTGGTCGATGGGGCTCTGGTCAACAGGGTTCCTGGTGACCTCTGCCGCAGGTTGGGCGCGGATTTTGTGATCGCCGTGGATGTGGGCTGGGCTCCGCTGCGCAGCCGTGTGCGCCACCTGCCTGATGTGATTATCCAGACCATCGACATTTTGGGACGCCAGGCCGCAGCCAGCAAGGAGATCGACTGCGATGTTCTCATTGAGCCCCCTTTGGGCAATGTGACCTTGACCCAACTCAACAGGGCGGCGGAAATAGTGGAGAAGGGAAGGCAAGCAGCTAGAGAAGCGCTTCCTGCGATCAAGCGCAGGCTGGCTCAGCTGTCTTAACTGGTGCAAAAGCCTTTACCTGCAGGTTGTTGACAGGGTAGGGGAATCTTTGTATAATTTATGAGGTGATTAAGATGCGTCTCAACATCAGCGGTATTCAAGGCCGCAAAGGGGCCTTTTTTCAGGTCAAGCGCGACCTGCCAGGCGATTTCCTGAACACGCTGCCCGAAGTCGGCCGGGTCTTGGGGCCAGTTTCGGTTGAGCTGAAAGTGACCAATACGGGAGATGCATACTTAGTCACTGGCAGCTTTTCTGTGGATGTGGAGCTCCGCTGCAGCCGATGCCTCGATCCGTTGAGAACCACGCTAGAGGCATCCTGCGAGGAGGAGTTTTTGAAAACCCCAGAGTATGGCGATGAGGAAGACCTGCTGGAGGAGCAGTATGTGGTGGAAGGCAATGAGCTGGATGTCACCAGCCTGATCCAGGATTCTCTGCTGATCAGTTTGCCCATGAAAGTTGTTTGCAGTCCTGACTGCCCAGGCTTGTGCCCCACCTGTGGTGCTTCGTTGGCCCATGGAGACTGCGGCTGCTTGCCTGCGGACCTGGACATCCGCCTAGCTCCTTTAAGTAAGCTGTTGGATCTATCGCCCCAAGCCGCTACACCAGAGAGGAGGAAGGACAATGGCAGTACCCAAGAGAAGACATTCCAAGGCAAGGGTTAATTCCAGGAGAGCAAATTGGCTGCGCATTGAGGCAGTTGAAGCAAGCATCTGCCCCAACTGCCGCGAACCCAAGCTCCCCCATCGAGTCTGCCTGAACTGCGGTATGTACAAAGGACGTCAGGTTATTCAGGTCGAGGAAGCAAAATAACTTAGAAAAGGTGTCTCGTTTGGGACATCTTTTTTCATATCTACCGAGTTTTTGCTTTACTTTTTCCAGCTCCTGGCCTATACTCAAAAGTAGTTTATAACCTGGTACTAGTACTTGACATTAAGGGGGGCTGGCCGTGAAAGGCAGGCAAGGCCGGAAAGAGCGGAGGCAGGCGCTCCAGGAACTTTTGCGCCAGGATCCGTTCTTGACCGACTGGCAGCTCGCTGATCAGTTGGGGGTGAGCGTGGCCACCATTCGGCTGGACCGTATGGCCTTGAACATTCCTGAACTGCGGGAACGGGCGCGGATCATCGCCGCTGGTACCTTTTCAGAAATCAAGGCGCTGCATGGGGAAGAGGTAATCGGAGATCTCGTTGAGCTCAATTTAGGCCGTGACGGAACCTCTGTATTGGTGGTTACTGGCCACATGGTCTTTGCCCGCAATCAGATTCTGCGGGGCCACTATCTCTTTGCCCAAGCCAATTCGCTGGCGGTGGCTCTCGTCGATTCGGAACTGGCGCTGACGAAAACGGCACAGGTTGAGTACAAACGCCCGGTGAAGCTGGATGATCGGGTTGTTGCCAAAGCCCAGGTCACGGCCGCCAAGGATCAGCGCTATCAGGTGAGCGTGGAAAGCTTCGTTCGCGAGCGGCTTGTGTTCCGCGGGGAGTTTGTCGTGGTTGATGTGGCGCATAAGGGAGGGGCGAAACGTGACTAGGATTGCAGTGGATGCTTTTGGTGGAGACTATGCTCCGGAGCAGATTGTAGAGGGTGCTCTGCTTGCCGCGGAGCTGGAAGACGTCTCCATATTACTTACCGGTGATGAGGGCCGGCTAAAACCTCTCGTGAGCGGAAAGGCTGGAAGTAACCGCATTGAGATCGTGCATGCACCGGAAGTGGTGGAGATGGATGATGAGCCTGTAGCGGCGGTACGTGCCAAACGGGACTCTTCCCTGGTCAAGGGTGCCCAGCTCGTACGTCAGGGAGAAGCAGATGCGTTAGTCAGCGCCGGCAACACGGGAGCCACCTTGGCGGCGGCCCTGTTTAACATCGGGCGCATTAAAGGCGTGGAAAGGCCGGCTATCTCCACCATAATGCCTACGGCTGCCGGCTTTTCCCTGGTTTTGGATGTGGGCGCCAATGCTGACTGCCGCCCCAGCCAGCTCGTGCAGTTCGCACACATGGGTTCTATTTATGCCTCAGAAGTGCTGAAGGTGCACAATCCCCGGGTGGGTCTGCTCAACGTGGGCCATGAACCTGGTAAGGGCAATCAGCTGGCCAAAGAGGTCTACACGCTGCTTCAGGACACGTCCCTGAATTTTGTGGGTAACGTGGAGGGCAGGGAAGTTCCCAGCGGAAATGTGGATGTCATAGTTTGCGACGGGTTTGTGGGCAATATAGTCCTCAAGTTCGCGGAGGGGCTGGGAGCTACCCTGTTAGGTATGATCAAAGAGGAAGCCCAGCGCAATCTGGTCCGCACCGCTGGTGCTCTGCTCATGAAGCCGGGATTTAGGCAGATCAAGAAACGCATGGATCCCAATGAGTATGGAGGGGCACCGCTTTTGGGTATTGACGGCGTGGTGATCATCGCCCATGGCGGTTCCAACGCTAAGGCCATTTACAACGCTATCCGCGTGGCGCGCGAGGGAGTGCAGAACAACTACGTGCAGATTATCGCGGAGAAAATGGCAAGATAGATAGTGGGCTGGGGGTGTGCTCTGTGCGTCTACAGGCGGCAGTGGCTTTTCCGGGCCAAGGGATCCAGAGTCCTGGGATGGCTGCTCAGGTCAAGGGCACCCGTGCTTGGAAGCTCTTTACGGAGGCAAGTACAATCCTAGGCTATGACCTGGGAAAGCTCTGTTTAGAAGGACCGGACGAGCTGCTCAACAAAGCGGCCCAGGCGCAGGCTGCCATTTATGTAACCTGCATGGCGTTGTGGGAACTGCACGGCCGTAGTTTTCCGGAAGTTAAGGTCTTCCTGGGCCATAGTTTGGGGGAGCTTGCCGCCTTAACTGCCGCGGGGCGCTGGATTTTACCCAAGGCGTGCAGCTGGTGGAAAAGCGGGGGGAACTGATGAGCGCTGTGAACGATGGAGGGATGCTGGTTGTTTCGGGTCTCCGGGCCGGAGTTGTCCGGCAGCTTTGCGCTCAGTTGCTGCAAGGATGTGTGGAGGTAGCTGCCGAAAACACCCCGGGGCAGGTTGTGGTCAGTGGTGATGAGCAGGGCCTGCTCGCCCTGGCCGCCCTGGCGAAGGGACGAGGAGCCAAACGGGTTACGCCCCTGAAGGTGACGGGTCCTTTCCATTCAGTTCATGCGCCCGGCCGCGGAGCAGTTCGCGGCTGTTGTGGCTGCTCTGGAGCTGAAGACCTGTACCCATCCAGTATTAGGTTCGGATGGGCAGACTCTGCTGCAGGAACCTGAGGAGATCAAGCGCGAACTGGTGCGGCAGTTAACCGAGCCAGTCCGCTTTATGAATGCCCTGCGGACCCTGGAGGCGTTAGGCATCGAGGAGTTTGTGGAAGTGAGCCCCGTTAGCGTGCTCATTCCCCTAGCCAAACGAGCGGCACGGAGTTTTAAGTTTACCCTTGCCAGCAATGGAGGTATGTAGTAGCATGAATATGCTGCAGGAGTACCTTAAGAAGGAGGTGACCTAACATGGGAGATTTTGACGAGAGGATTTTTGAAAAGGTCAAAACAATCATCGTAGAACAGTTGGGTATCAACGAGGCAGATGTCACTCCAGACGCCTCCTTTGTGGAGGACTTGGGAGCCGATTCACTGGACGTAGTCGAGTTGATTATGGCTCTCGAAGAGGAATTTGACCTCAAGATCACCGATGAGGAAGCCGAGAAGATCGCAACGGTGCGCGATGCGGTGATATATATTTCCGAGAATCTGTGATGTTTCCGGTCCCAAAGTCAGTTCGCTTTGGGACCCGTTTATAGTTGAGAGAAGGTGGGCTGCCTGATGGAAAGGGAGTTAATCCAGACTGTGCAGGAGAAGTTGGGTTATGCATTCCAAGATCCTAGCCTGTTGGAGCTGGCCTTGACCCACCGCTCCGTGGCCCATGATCCCCGCAGCAACAACGAGCGATTGGAGTTCTTGGGCGACGCTGTGCTGCAGCTCACGGTGAGTACCTATCTTTACCGCAAGTTTCCGGACATGCCCGAGGGAGAACTGGCCAAGACGCGGTCGCTTTTAGTGAGGGAGTCCACCCTGGCTGATGTGGCCAGGGAACTGGAGTTGGATCGGTATCTGCGGGTAGGAGAGGGGGAAAGGCGCAGCGGTGCACAGCACCGGGATTCACTGCTCTGCGACGTGTTGGAAGCAGTGTACGGAGCCATCTACCTCGATGGCGGCTTTGCCTGGGCCGAACAGGTCATCCTAGGCCATCTGCCTGCTTGGGATGCGGGCGAACTGGCCTTGGTTGATGCCAAGTCTACCCTCCAGGAGTACTTCCAGCAGACGGCGAAGAAGCTGCCCGTGTATACCCTGGTTCAGGAGACCGGGCCGGATCATGACAAGCGCTTTGTTGTGGAAGTACATTTTGAGGGCGAGTTTTTGGGTGCCGGAAGCGGAACCACAAAAAAAGAAGCCGAGCAGGAAGCGGCCAGGCAAGCCTTGGTCAAACTCGGCATTCAATAGAGGCTGCGGTGTTGGGTGAGGATGGTGCCCACGGCGGTGAGGGCAGCGGGATGGTGGCGCAGGGTATTGGGCTCGATCACGGTTCCATTCACCATTTTGCCGATGAGGAAGCCCTGCTCAGTTCGGAACAGCATCCACTGAGGCTGTTCCCCGCTGTACTCTTCCGAAACAACCAGGACATCATTTTCTAGGAACCACGGACTGTACTGGTGTGTCTCCACTCGAATCGCAAACAGACCCTGTGGCTGTGGATGGTGATAGAGATAAAACCATTCCTCCACGGGCTTTTTTTGTTTGGGATTCCAGTTAAAGAGAGGAAGGGACACCAGATAATGGGGCACGCCATCGATTTCCACGGAGAACGGGCTGGGATAGGGGCTGTCTTCTCCGCCCAGCACGAGCCGTTTGAACTCGTTAATGCCCCGGATATTGCTCTTTTCCAGCCAGTAATAGACGGATTTGCTGTCGGCGAACTTGAGCTCTTCTGCGATTTCCCGCACCGTAATGCTGGGATTCTGCTTGATCAGGGCTGCCATGTGGGCTAGATAGTTCGAATACTGCAAGTCATCCGCACTCTCCTCATGGGTTTTCCCCAACACATTCAGCGCCAAAAAACCAAAAACCTTTACATAAGTTATGGTCGAAAAGGGCGCTTGGCCAGCCATGGTAAGGGGAAGTATCCATAATTCATGGAAACGAAAGTGCTTTGGCTCGACCTCCCCCCAGGAATGTTAGGAATAGCCATGCATATAAATGGACTAGGCAGCCTGGACTACGAAGGGGAGGTCTGGATTATGCAGGGACGCAACCAAGCCCTTGACCTGGAGCTCATTGAAAAGGTTCGGGCCGGGGACGAAGATGCCCGCGATCGCCTGGTGCTGAAGTACATTCCTATGGTCAAGTACATTGTCCGCAACTACTATTCATCGTTTCTGGATTTCGAGGACCTAATGCAGGAGGGGCTCATTGGGCTGCTGAGCGCCATTGAGGAGTATAAGCCCGAGCAGTATGATGTGAAGTTCAGCTCCTTTGCCTACCTGTGCATCATCCGCCGCGTATACAACGTGATCAAGCAGTCCACAGGCAACAAACACCGTTTGCTCAATGAAGCCACTTCGCTGCAGACACCTGTGGGCAGCGATGATAACCGCATCATCATGGACTTCGTGCCCGCGCCGGTGGACCAGTTTGATCCGGAGAAGGTCATGGAGGCCAAGTATGTGGATGAAGCCATCGGCCAGGTTCTGCGCAACCATCTGTCGCTGTTGGAGTACGCTGTGATCATCCGGCTCCTCAAGGGGTACTCCGCCCGGGAAATCGAGGAGGAAATAGGAGTGGGCTTGAAGGTGATCGATAACGCCCGAACCAGGGTGCGTACGAAACTCCGCAAGCTCCTCGATGAGCACGGCTCATTGCTCAGCCCGCACGTACCTACCACCGTGCGCAGGCGCGAAGACCTGTACCTACAGCTTCCTCTGGGCAGGTAACCGGTTCTTTTTTCTTCCAAGGTATGGTACAATGGGCAGGGGTTAGTACTGGTCTTGGAGGAGTTTTATGCGTTTAAAGCGCCTGGAAATACAAGGGTTTAAGTCGTTCGGGCAGCCGGTGGTCTTGGAATTCGGCCCCGGAATCACAGCCATTGTAGGCCCCAACGGCAGCGGAAAGAGCAACATCTCCGATGCCCTGCGCTGGGTGCTCGGAGAACAGAGCATTAGGAGCCTGCGGGGCAGTAAACTGGAGGATATCATCTTTGCGGGCTCCGACGGCAAGAGACCCTTGGGCATGGCCGAAGTGCGGCTCACCTTAGACAACTCGGACGGTTTTCTGCCCATTGACTACGCAGAAGTGACCGTGGCTCGGCGCGTCTACCGTTCAGGCGACAGCGAGTTCTTCATCAACAAACGGAGCTGCCGCCTCAAAGATATTCAAGATCTCTTCACCGACACTGGGTTGGGCCGGGAAAGCTACGCGGTTGTTGGACAGGGCCAGATTGACCAAGTGCTCAGCGTGCGGTCGGAAGACCGGCGCATTTTGCTCGAAGAAACCGCGGGCATCGTCAAATACAGGCAGCGCAAAGAGGAGGCCCTGCGCAAACTGGAAGATACCAGTGTCGATCTACTTCGGGTTACCGATCTACTCCATGAGTTGGAAAGCCAGCTCGGGCCCTTGGAAGAGCAGGCCAAGCAGGCCCGTCTTTATTTATCCCTCGCGGCGCAGCTGCAGGAAGCGGAGCTGGATTATTTTCATCTCACATGGCAGGCTCTCGCGGCCCGGCTGACCAAGATCGAAGAAGACTACAAGCGAGTGCAGATGGAATACGAACAGGGAAGGCTGGAGCTGGCCAACCTCGAGGATCAAGCTGCTGAACTGGAGGCCCAAGAAGAACTGGTTCACAACGAGGTGGAGCGCAAACAGCAGGAGCTGAGCGATCTGCTGGATGCATATAAGCAGACGGCCCACAGCATCGAACTGCACCAGGAACGGGTCAAAAACCAGGAGTCACGCAAGCAGCAGCTCGCTGCCATAATCGACGCGAAAAGGGCAGAACTGCACGTTCTTGCGGAGGAAGTGGACAAGCTCCGCCAGGAGATAGAGCAGTTGGAGGAAAGGCTGCGCATTCAGCAGCAGGCGGTGCTCAGCGCTGAACAGGCTGTGTCCAGCCTGCAGGAACGGCAGAAGCAGGCGCGCGCCCACGTGGACAGGTTGAAAGATGAGTTCTTCGAGTTCATGCGCGAACTAGCGGATAAACGTAATTTTCAGCGCAGCTTCGCGGAACGGCGCAGCAATCTGGAGGAGCAAATCGCCCGCGCTGAGCAGGAAAGAGCGGTGCTGGAGGAACGACGCAGCTCTCTAGCGAGCGAGCTGCGGGCCTTGGATCACCGGGCAGAGGAGTTGAGGGGCCGGCTGCAGCAGCAAGTTGAACAGGAGAGTGCACTGCAGCGACAGCTCAGTGCAGCTAGGACTGCCCTGAGTACTCAAGAGCAGAGGCGCAGAGAGCTGGAAGCTGCTCAAGCCCGGATCACGGCACGCCTCAGGACACTGCAAGAGCTGGAAGAAGGCTATGAAGGATATACGGCAGGGGTGAGACGCATCCTCCAGGATGCCCAGATGTCGAAACGAGTCTTGGGCACCGTGGCGGACGTGATTCAGGTGCCGGAAGGCCTGGAGACGGCCTTTGAAGTGGCCCTGGGTTCTGGACTGCAGAACCTGATCACGGCTGATGAGCAAGATGCCAAAGCTCTGATTGCCTGGCTGCAGCAGGTGCAGGGCGGTCGGGTAACCATACTACCCCTGGACAGTGTGCGTGGCGGCGAGTTTTCGAGCCAGGCCAGGGCTTTACTAAACCAGCCAGGGGTTTTAGGGCCGGCTCTAGACCTATTGTCCTTTGCCGAGGAGTTCAGGCCTGCCCTAGCTACTCTCTTGGGCCGCGTCGTGGTCACAGAGGATCTGGATACAGCTCTGCGCCTCAAAAAGACACTCAAGCAGTTCTCCCGCATCGTCACCAAAGACGGCTCGGTGGTGTTTCCCACCGGCGCCATAACTGGCGGCAGCTTGAATACCCGTACTTCTGGCCTCCTGGCCCGAAAGGGGGAGCTATCTCGGTTGGAGCGTGAGGCTGAGGCGCTCATCGCGGAGGTTGAAAGCTGTGAAAGGGAGCGCCGTGCTATCCTTGAGCAGATCGCCCAGTGTGAGCAGGCTGCCACCAGGCTGCAGGAGGAGATCTTGGAAACGAAGCTGTCCATCCAGGGTGTGGACCAGGCCAGAGAGCAGACAGCAAAAGAGCGGGAACGGCTGGGGCCCAGTCTCCAAGAGATGTCCGCCAGACTGGCCCACTTGCACCAAACCTTGACTGGCCTCGGTGCGGAGTACGAACTTGCTGCCGCGGAAGTGAGCGAGCTGGAGCTGGAAGAGCAGATGCTGCGGGAGCATATCCAAAAGGAAGAGGCAGGCCTGGCCGAACGGGCGGCTGCCGTGGAACGCCTGGCCCAGGAGCATACCGAGCAGCAGGTGCAATTAGCGGAGCTTAAAGGCGTGCTGGACAACAAGCGCACAGGATTGGGCAACGTGGAGCAGAGGAAGAAAGAAGCCGCGACTGCGCTGGAACAGGCCCAGCTGGAACTGGAGCAGATCACTGGTGAACAGCAGCGTAACGAAGAGTACATCCGAAGGGCGGCTGCAGAGAACGAGCAGCGTAAACTGGAGGAACAGGAGCTGCGCACCGCCTTGGAGCAACAGAAGCTGGAACGCCAGGCAGTGCAGAAAGAAAGGGCTGAGCTCGGGGCACAATTAATGCAGCTGGAAAAAGAGCAGCTGCGCCGGGAGAGAACGCTCTACCGTCTTGAGGTTGAACTTGGCCAGATGGAAAGCCAGCAGGACCAGGTGCGCGAAGCCCTAGCCGAGCGCGACCTTACTCTTGCTTCCATCTTGAACAGGGAAGTGCGGGAGAAAGAGGCTGTGCTTAAGCGGTCCATAGAGGATCTGCGCAGGCAGATACGGGAACTGGGGCTGGTCAATCCCACGGCCCACGAAGAATACGAGCGGGTTTTGGAGCGGTGCAGTTTCCTTCAAGACCAGCTCGCCGATTTGAACAAGGCCCGCGCTGGTTTGATGGATGTGATCAGCGAGATGGACAAACTCTGCCGCACCAGGCTCAAAGAGGTGTTCGAGCAGGTGCGCAGCGGGTTTCAAAAGCTGTTCAGCTGGCTTTTCCAGGGAGGGAGCGCCGATCTGGTGCTAACTGATCCCGAGTCGATCTTGACCACAGGCATCGATGTCTTAGCCCGGCCTCCCGGCAAAAAGCTGCAGAACCTGCTGCTGCTTTCCGGCGGGGAGAGGGCTCTGACTGCCATTGCCCTGCTGTTTGCCATCAGGCGGGTAAAGCCCACACCCTTCTGGGTACTGGATGAGATCGATGCCACCTTGGATGAAGCGAATTTGGAACGCTTTTGCCTCTTGATGAGAGAGTTTACCAAGGATACGCAGTTCTTGGTGGTTACCCATAGGCAGAGGACCATGGAGCATGCCCATACCCTGTACGGCGTGACCATGGGAGAAGAGGGAGTTTCCCAGATCATCTCAGTGGCATTAAGACAGGAGGAGTAGTCGGTGTTTTGGAAACGCATGTTTGGGGATAAATCCGCTCCCGCCAAGGAAGAAAAGCAGGAGCAATCAGAAAGGCAGGACCAGCCAGAAAAGCAGGACCAGCCGAAGGAGAGCGGTTTTTTCAGGAGGTTAGTCAGCGGGCTGGAGAAGACCAAAAAACAGTTGGTCTCCAAAGTGGAGCAGATCACCACAGGCCGCAAGATCGATGAAGAGCTGTTCGAAGAGTTGGAAGAAGTGCTCATCGAAGCAGACTGCGGCGTCACTACTGCGCTGCTGCTGGTGGATCGCCTGCGCGAGCGGGCTCGGGAGGAAAAGGTGACCGAAGCCGAAGAGCTGCGGGCCATGCTCAGGGAAGAGATGGTGGCCCTCCTGGAGAAAAACGCCGCGCCCCTCAAGACGCCCACGGAGAAGCCTTATGTCATTATGGTGGTCGGTGTGAACGGAGCAGGCAAAACCACCACCATTGCCAAACTGGCCTACCGCTTCCAGCAGGAAAAGGCTAAGGTCCTGCTGGCCGCGGGCGATACTTTCCGGGCCGGGGCTATTGAACAGCTGGGTGTGTGGGCCAACCGCCTGGGGGTGGAGCTCATTGCCCACCAGGAGGGATCGGATCCGGCGGCGGTGGCCTTCGATGCCATCACGGCCGCTAAAGCCAGGGGCAGCGATGTGCTGATCATCGATACTGCAGGCCGCTTGCAGACCAAAGTCAACCTCATGTCGGAGCTGTCGAAAATACACCGGGTGGTGCAGCGGGAACTGGGTAGAGAACTGGATGAAGTGCTGCTGGTGGTGGATGCCACTACCGGCCAGAACGCGCTGTCCCAGGGCAAGATCTTCAGCGAAGCTGTGCCCCTTACAGGTATTGCCCTCACCAAGTTGGACGGAACCGCCAAGGGAGGTATTGTGCTGGCCTTGGCTAACGAGCTGGACCTTGCCGTCAAGCTCGTGGGTGTAGGCGAACAGTATGAGGATCTGCAGGATTTTGATGCCCGCGCCTTTGTAGCCGCGCTGTTTGGCGAGGCAGAGAATTAGGTTTTCAGTGTCAAGAGTTTGGGCTTGACATTCCCCTTTGAGCTGTCTATACTTAGGTAGTGTAAAGTGATTAAGCTTAACAGGAGATGGCCATGGAAAAAACACTCCGCATGAGCCTGCTGTTTGACTTTTACGGCCCGCTCTTGACAGAACGTCAGCAAGATGTTTTCCAGCTTTATTTCCACGACGATCTGTCCTTGGGCGAAATCGCCGAGGAGCTGTGCATCTCCCGCCAGGCGGTGTACGATACGCTGCGGCGGGTTGGCCTAATTCTAGAGGAGTTCGAGCAGAAGCTGGGCCTTTTGCAGAAAGACCAGGAGCGGCAGAGCATCTATGGCAAAATCATGCAGTTGGTTGAAGAGCTGCGCAGTCAATGCGGAGAGCTGCCTCACTTAACAGCCATCGAAGAGCAAATCCAAAAAGCGCGAGGCGCAAGTTAGGAGAGACTGGCATGGCTTTTCAGAACCTATCATCCCGCCTGCAGGAGACCATGCGGAAACTGCGGGGCAAGGGCCGCTTAAGCGAAAAAGATGTGGACCAGGCTCTGCGCGAAATCCGGCTGGCTCTGCTGGAAGCGGATGTGAACTACAAAGTGGTGCGGGATTTCATCGCCCATGTGAAGGAAAGGGCCACTGGCCATGAGGTTCTCAGCAGCCTCACCCCTGCCCAGCAGGTGATCCGCATCGTCAACGAAGAGCTCACTCAGCTCATGGGCGGCACCCAAGTGAAGCTTACCTTGTCCAGCCAGCCCCCTAGCGTGATCATGATGGTGGGCCTGCAGGGTTCGGGCAAGACTACAACTTCGGGCAAGTTAGCCCGCCTGCTCAAAACCCAGGGGCACCGCCCGCTGCTGGTGGCCTGCGACATCTACCGCCCAGCGGCCATCAAGCAGTTACAGGTCTTAGGCGAACAGCTGGAGATACCTGTATTCAGCATGGGTGAGCAGAACCCGGTGGATATCGCCAAAGCAGCCTGCAGCCATGCCCGCAAGTTCGGCAACGACGTGGTGCTGTTGGATACGGCTGGGCGGTTGCACGTGGATGAAGAGCTCATGCAGGAACTGGTGGAGATCAAGGAAGCGGTGCAGCCAGCGGAGATTCTACTGGTTGTGGATGCCATGACCGGTCAAGATGCGGTCAATGTGGCCGAAACCTTCAATGCACGCCTCGATGTTGGCGGCGTGGTCCTGACCAAGCTTGATGGCGATGCCCGGGGCGGAGCCGCCCTATCCGTAAAAGCGGTGACAGGAAAGCCTATCAAGTTCGTGGGGGTCAGCGAGAAGATGGATGGTTTGGAACCCTTCCATCCCGACCGCATGGCTTCCCGCATCTTAGGCATGGGGGATATCCTCACCCTGATTGAAAAGGCCGCGGCAGCCGTCGATCAGGAGAAGGCCGAGAAAATGGCGGCCAAGCTGAAGGAAGCCGAGTTTACCCTGGAAGATTTCTTGGAGCAGATCGAACAGATGAAGGAGATGGGCCCCATCGATCAGCTCATTGGCATGATACCAGGTTTGGGAGGGGCCAAGCATCTTAAGGGTCTGGAAGTGGATGATTCCCACTTGAAGAAAATTGAAGCGATCATCAACTCCATGACGCCTGAAGAAAGGCGCAGGCCCGAGATTATCGGGGGGTCCAGGCGCAAAAGGATCGCTCAGGGGTCTGGAACCAAGGTGCAGGATGTGAACCGGCTGCTCAAACAGTTTGCCCAGACCAAGCAGATGTTGAAGCAGTTTTCCAGTGTGCCTAAAGGGCGCAAAAGAAAGGGAATGTTTTCCCTGTTCCAATAGATTGAGTACCCTAAGAGGAGGTGATGGACATGGCAGTGAGGATTCGTCTCAAGAGGATGGGCGCCAAGAAGAGGCCGTTTTACCGTTTGGTAGTGGCCGATTCGCGGGCCGCTCGGGATGGCGCGTTTATCGAAAGCATTGGCTACTACAACCCAATCGCTGATCCCGCGGAGATCCAGATTGACGAGGAGAAAGCATTGGATTGGCTGCGAAAAGGTGCCCGGCCATCGGATACGGCCAAGTCGCTGCTCAAGCGCGCGGGAGTCTTGGATAAGTTTGCCGCATCCCGTAAGGAAGGGTAGGAGGTCAGTGTGAAGAACTTAATTGAATTTATCGGTAAGTCTCTGGCCAGCCATCCAGAAGAGGTCATTGTGGACGTCCGGGAAAAGGGGCGTGAACTGGTCTACACCCTGTATGTGGCACCCGATGACATGGGGCGCCTGATCGGCAAGGGCGGGCGTATTGCTAACGCAATCCGCTCTGTGGTTAAAGCTTCTGCCATCAAGTCAGGGGTTCAAGTCCATGTGGAAATCGAAGAGAGACAAGCCTAAGTGGATCGTTGTGGGTGAGGTGGCGGCCACCTGGGGTAATCGCGGTGAGATCAAGATCATTCCCCACACTGATTTTCCCGAGCGCTTCAAGCAGATGGAGGCGGTGCGGCTGTTTTTGCCAGAGGTGGAAGAGCCCGAGGCTCTCATTCCCCTGGAATCCTGCCGCGAGCACAAAGACGGCTTGCTCCTCAAGCTCAAGGGAGTGGACGGCATTGACGAAGCGGAAAAGCTGCGCGGCATGCTGATCAAAGTGAGCGAGAAGGAACTGATGCCGCTTCCGCCGGGCCGCTATTACATCTTCCAGATCATCGGCCTGGAATGCCAAACCGATCCCGGAGAGAAGCTGGGTGTGGTTACCGATGTCCTGTCCACAGGGGCCAATGATGTCTATGTGGTGAAACCCTATCCTGGGGTGAGCAAGCAGAGAGAGGTCTTAATTCCTGCCATTCCCCAAGTGGTGAAAGACATCCGGCCAGAGGAAGGCTTGATGATTATCGAGCCGATGGACGGTTTGCTCGAGTGACGTTGGGGGGTGAGCACATGCGCTTTGACATCCTCACCTTGTTTCCCGAGATGTTTAGTGGGCCGTTGAGCACCAGCATTATCGGGAAAGCTAGGGAACGGGGACTGCTGTCAGTGGAGATCTGGAATATTCGCGATTATGCGCTGGATAAGCATCGTACCGTTGATGATACTCCCTACGGCGGAGGCGCTGGGATGGTTATGCGGCCAGATGTTCTGGTTCGGGCCATTGAAGCGGTACGGGGTGATTCCGATGCTCCGGTGATCTACTTATCTCCCCAGGGGAGTGTGTTCAACCAGCAGATGGCAGCAGAACTGGCCCGGCTGCCGCGATTGATCCTGTTAGCTGGGCACTATGAGGAAATCGATGAGCGCGTGCGCCAGAACTGGGTGGACTGGGAATTAAGCATTGGAGATTATGTGCTCACAGGCGGAGAATTACCAGCCATGGTGGTTGTAGATGCGGTGGCGAGGCTGCTGCCAGGAGTATTGGGTGATGCCAGCTCGCTGCAGGAAGAGTCGTTCCAAGACGGTCTGCTGGATTATCCCCAGTATACCAGGCCGGCCAACTTCCGCGATCTGCAGGTGCCTGAAGTATTGCTCAGCGGACATCATGAGCAAATCCGCCGTTTCAGATTGAAGGAGTCGCTGCGGCGCACCCTGCTGCGGCGGCCAGATCTGCTGCAGCACAGAGAGCTGTCAGCGGAAGAACGCGAGATTCTAGAAGAATTGGTGCAGGAGTATTCCTGTGAAGGGAGGGTAAATGACGATGAACATCATTCAGACCATTGAGCAAGAACAGCTGCGCACTGATCTGCCTGAGTTCGGCCCTGGTGACACCGTGAGGGTACACGTAAAGGTTGTGGAGGGCAACAACGAGAGAATTCAGGTTTTTGAAGGCGTTGTGATCAAAAGAAGGGGCGGTGGGCTCCGCGAGACCTTTACCGTCCGCAAGGTTTCCCAAGGTGTAGGCGTGGAAAGGACATTTCCGCTCCACTCGCCTCGGATCGACAAGATCGAAGTGGTTCGCCGCGGTAGAGTTCGCCGGGCCCGCTTGTACTATCTCAGGGAGCGTTCCGGTAAGGCAGCCCGCATCAAGGAGCTCCGCCGGTAGCGTTTGGGGACCTTTCCCAAGGGGAGTGGGGACGACACTCCTCTTTTTCTAATCTGCCAACAGGGAAGGTGGGAGGCACGCGTATGGCGAAATCACAGATCAGAGAGTATGCCGAGGCACTACTCGTTTCGGTGGTGCTGGCGGCCTTTATCATACTCTTCATCGCCCAGTCTTTTCTGGTGGAAGGCAGTTCCATGGAACCGTCCTTTCACGACGGCCAGCGCCTCATGGTAGAGAAGGTGAGCTACCGCTTCAGCGATCCCAAACGGGGAGACGTGGTGGTGTTCAAGTATCCCGGTGACATGCGCCGCAGGTTTATCAAAAGGATCATCGGCCTGCCGGGTGATGAGATCACCATCAAGAACGGCTACCTGCACATTAACGGGCAGCGTGTAGAAGAGAACTACATCAACGGCCCCACGTACGGAACCTACAGCGCCCCCACGTTCGGGCCTGTGTTGGTTCCTGAGGGCCATTACTTCGTGCTGGGCGACAACCGGCGCAACAGCGATGACAGCCGGTACCCCGATGTTGGGTTTGTGCCTAGGAAGAATTTGGTGGGTAGAGCCATGTTCGTGTACTGGCCGTTGAACCAGATCAGCTGGATCAGCATACCACCGGCCTTGGAAAGGATCGGGGCAGAGTGATGACTATCCAATGGTATCCTGGACACATGACCAAAGCCAGGCGCCAGATCCAGGAGGCACTGGCTTTGGTGGATGGTCTGCTGGAAGTGGTGGATGCCAGGGTTCCTGTAAGCAGCCGCAACCCAGTTCTTCTGGAGTTGACCGATAAGCCGCGCCTGATCGTGCTGACCAAAATGGATTTGGCAGACCCAGAGAAGACCAGCCAGTGGTTGGAGTACTGGCAGAGTCGCGGAGAGCAGGCCGTTGCGGTAAACTTACTCGCCGGCACAGGCGTGGGCCGGTTGAGGGGCTTGGTGCGGCGCACCTTTTCCGGCCTCAAGCGTCAGCCCCGGCTGATGGTGGTGGGGATTCCCAATGTGGGCAAATCGGCCCTGATCAATGCCCTCACCGGCCGGCGGGCCGCTCAGGTCGGCGCCAGGCCTGGGATAACCAGGGGCAAACAGTGGCTCTCGGGCAAGGGGATGCTGCTTCTGGACAGTCCAGGCATCCTCTGGCCTAAGTTTGAGGACCAGGAGGTAGCCAGGCGGCTGGCCGCGGTGGCTGCCATTCGCGATGAGGTGCTCGATCAGACGGCCTTGGCCAATTGGCTGTTGGCCTGGCTTGAGCAGCATTATCCCCAAGGGCTCCAAGAGCGCTACGGAAGCCTCGATTTGGAGACGGCCCTGGAAGAAATCGGCCGCCGGCGGGGCTGCTTGCTACCAGGTGGCGAGATAGACCTGGATCAAGCAGCGGCCTTGGTGCTCAAGGACTTTCGCACCGGCAAGCTGGGGGCAGTCACCCTTGATCTAGAGCCAAGCGAGGTGCAGGGATGCTGAGATTGGAGGAACATCTAAAAAAGCAGGGATTTCAGCGAGTTGTGGGCATTGATGAAGCAGGCCGCGGTCCTCTGGCGGGGCCCGTAGTGGCAGCCGCAGTGCAGATTTTACCAGCGAGTTTCAGTGTGGAAATCCGTGATTCCAAGGCCCTCTCCCCTAGAAAACGGGAACAGGCTTACGAAGAAATATTAAGCACCTGCTTGGTGGGTATCGGCCAGGCAAGTGCCTCCGAGATCGATGAGCTGAACATCCTGCAGGCCACTTTCCTGGCCATGAAGCGCGCTCTGGCGGCTCTGCCGGCGGAACCCGATTTCTGCCTGGTGGACGGCAGCCTGCCCATCCCTGATCTCCAGTGGCCCCAAAAGGCAGTGATCAAAGGTGATCAGCTTTCTCTGTCCATAGCCGCGGCCAGTATCGTAGCTAAGGTGGAACGGGATCGCATTATGGACGGGTACCACGAGCTGTATCCCATCTATAATTTCAGCCAGAATAAAGGATACCCTACTAAAGAACACCGGGAAGCCATCCAGAAAGCCGGGCGCTGCCCAGTGCACCGCCGCTCCTTTCGGGTCGCCGGACTGTGAACAAGGGGCGACTCGGAGAGGAGCTGGCCCGGGAGTTCCTCATCGGACAGGGCCTGCGCTTTGTCACCGCCAATTTCACCCGGCGGTTCGGGGAAATTGATCTGATCATGCTGGATGGCTCGACTCTCGTGTTCGTGGAGGTGAAGTACCGCAGTTCTGAGCGGTTCGGCACCAGCCTGGAGCAGGTTACTCCAGGCAAGATACGCAGAATAAAGCTGGCAGCACAGGCTTATCTGCAGATCCATGCCCAGGAAGTGGAAGCCGTGCGCTTCGATGTGGTGGGCATTAGTCCACATAGGAAAGGCTATAGATTCAAATGGGTGAAGGGAGCTTTTCAATGAAACAGTGGTCGAAAGCACTCATTTCTTTTCTTATTTTCCTTCTTATCTTACCCAGCTTTGCCCTGGCTCAACAGGCGCCTGCGCTGGACATCAGCTCCCAGGCCGCCGTCCTTTTGGATTTCCAATCGGGACAAGTGTTGTATTCGAAAAACGGACAGGAGCCCCGCGTGCCAGCGAGCTTGGTGAAGATCATGACCATGTACGTGGCTCTTGATCAGGTGAAAGCTGGCCGCATCAGCCTGAACGACACCGTCGTGGTGAGCGAACGGGCCTGGCGCATGATCGGCTCACGTATGTTCTTGGAGCCCAACGAAGTGGTCACCATCGAGCAACTTCTACTGGGCATCGCAGTTGTTTCGGGCAATGATGCCTGTGTGGCCCTGGCAGAAGGAATCGCGGGGAGCGAAGCTGCATTCGTGCAGCTCATGAACGACAAAGCCCGCTCTCTCAACCTTCCGCTGCATTTTGTGGACGTACATGGTCTGTCTCCTGACAATGAGGTTACTGCTGAAGCTGTGGCCTTGCTGGTCCGCGCCTATCTTGCGGAGCACCCGGAGGCCGTGCGGTTTCACCAAGAGCTCTCTTTTTCCTATCAGCCCCGCTCCAGCCGCAATCCCATCGTCCAGTATAACCGCAATGGCTTGCTGCGCACTTTTGAGGGGGCGGACGGCTTGAAAACTGGGCACTTAGAAGCAGCGGGCTACAATCTAGTGGCGACTGCTGTGCAGAACAACAGACGCCTTATTGCCGTGGTGCTCGGGGCCGACAGTGAAGCCAAGCGGGAGCAGGAAGCGGCGGCTCTGCTCACCTATGGGTACCGCAGCTTCGATCTGGTGAACATCGCTCCTCTGCTTAGCGACAAAACTACCAGAGTGTTCAAGGGCAAGCAGTCCCAGGTGGGGTTGATGGTCCAGGAGCCGATCATCGCTGTACCTAAAGGAGTAGGTACCACTGTGAGTGTGGGGATCCAGGCCAAGGAAGTGGAAGCGCCGGTGCAAAAGGGCGACCAGGTAGGAGTTTTGAGCATTTATCTCCAGGATGAACTGGTGAAACAGGTGCCCCTGCTCGCGGCTGAAGAGGTGGAGAGGGGCAGCTGGTTCAAGATCATGTGGGATAACCTGGCGAGATTCCTGCGGGACCTCATCCGCCGGCGGTGATCTCCGCCTTTCTCGGGCTTGGTTCAGAGACTCTCTTTGTTGGAGTCTCTTTTTATGTGACAATTATTTTACTTTCACAAGGAAAAGCAGTTTTTTCGTAGAAAATGAGATCCGAAATGATGAAATGAGTAGGGACAGAAAGGGTGAGGACAATACAGCCGCTTACTCTCGACGACCTGGACAAAAAGATCTTGGGTTACCTGCAAGAAGACGGCAGAATGACCTTCGTTACCTTAGCCTCCCATTTGGGCGTCTCGGAGGGCACTATCCGCAAAAGGGTGAAACGCCTGGAAGACAGCGGGGTCTTGAAGACCATGGGGGTGACAGACCCTCTGAAGATGGGGCTCGATACCGTGGCCTTCATCTGGTTTAAGGTGGATCGCATCCACTTGGAAGGGGTAATCGCCGCGTTACGGGCGCTGAGGGAAGTCCGTTATCTGGTGGTCACCACTGGGGGTTACGATCTGGTGGCCATGGTGGTGCTGCCCAACCACACTCAGCTGGTGCAGCTGCTCAATGAGAAGCTCTCCCAGATCGAAGGGATCATCAGCACGGAGACGTCCATCGTGCTGCAGATTCACAAACAGATTCATGATTGGGCGCCTTTCAAGGATTTTGTAGAAACGGAGGCATCGCACGGATGAACGGATTTGTCCTGGATGAGTTCGATCGTGAAATCATACGCCTACTGCAGCAGGACGGCAGGATGCCCTTTCTCACCATTGCCAACAAGCTCGGTTTGGCAGAAGGGACCGTGCGGCGCCGGGTGGCCCGGCTGCGCAGCGAAGGCCTGCTGAAAATCGTGGGCATCGCCAATCCATTCAAGGTTGGTCTGAAGACGGTGGCCATCGTAGGCTTGAAAGTGGACCGCGCCCGGATTGAGGAGATTGCCAAGAGGCTCAGCGCGTTGAAGGAAGTGCGCTATGTAGCGCTTTCCACAGGCAACTATGATTTGGTCATCGAAGTGGTAGTATCCAGCAATGATGAACTGCTCACATTCCTGGTGGATAAGTTGAGCGACGTACCGGGCATCAACAACACGGGGACATCGGTTGTGCTCAAAGTTGCCAAGGAGGATCTGGCCTGGGATATGTAGATCAGGCCAGCAGATGCAGGTGGGTCTCCCAGCGGTACTGCAGCGCCTCCGCCACTTGAGGTTCGTCCACGCAGGGTGCCCCATCAAGCCGAGCGATGCTAGCGGCGATACGCTGCACACTCTCCACTGCCCGCACAGACAGGCCCAGATTCTTCTGCGCCTGATAGAGGAACTGCTGTGCGGCGGGGCTGACCCTAAGGGAGCGGGCAGCCTGCTGTCGGAACGGTGGGCGGTCTGGCCAGGGTGCAGTCTTCTCCTGCAGCTCCTCTGGGGAAAGGGGAGCTAGATAGCAAAACAGTTCGATGCGGTCCAGCAATGGACCGCGTAATTTTCGTCTGTACCTGGCCAGATCCCTGCTGGTGCAGGTGCAGAGCCGGACAGAACTGCCCAGGTAACCGCAGGGGCAGGGATTGGCCGTCGCGATCAACCAGAAATCCGCGGGGTAGGTCACAGCGTGTTCTGCCCTGGATAGGTGTACTTCCCGGTGATCCAGGGGTTCACGCAGTCCCTGCAGGGCATTTAGAGAGAATTCGGGAAACTCATCGAGCAGCAGAATGCCCAGATGGGCCAAGGTGATTTCCCCCGGCCTTCCGCTGCGTGAGCCGATCAGCCCCGCTGGAGAAACGCTGTGGTGGGGAGCGCGCAGCGGCCGTACCACGGGGGGCGGCCCCTCAGCCGTGAGCAGGCCGGCGGCCTCGTAGATTTTGCTTAAGATCAGCATCTCATCCCGTTTCAATGGAGGAAGCAGAGCCTGAGCGTGTGTGGCCAAGAGCGTCTTACCCACGCCCGGCGGCCCCAAGAGCATGATATGGTGCCGCCCCAACGCCGCGATCTCTAGGGCCCGTTTGGCCTGGGCCTGACCCTTGATTACAGCTTTCTGGGGAGCGGGAATCGTCTGAGTAAGCGTCAGCTCAGGCAGCCTTGGTGCTGGCGTTTTGCCGGCCAGAAAACCCACGAGGTGGGTTAGGGAAGGGGTTAAGACCACGTTCTCCCGTCCCGCTAGGGCAGCTTCCTGGGCGTTGGCCTGGGGCAGGATGAGCTCGAGCCCGTGTTCGTGGGCGAGGTCGGCAAGGCTGAGCACGCCGCTGATGCGCTTGAGCGCTCCACTGAGCGAAAGCTCTCCGGCGAAGATGCGTTTTTGGAGGGCAGCACGTTCGACGACTCCCTGATGAGCTAGAATTCCCAGGGCGATGGGCAGGTCCAGCAGAGCTCCGTCCTTGGGATAGTGGGCTGGAGCCAAGTTCACGATCACTTTTTGGGCTGGGAACTTGAACCCCGAGTTGCGCAGAGCTGAACGCACCCGTTCCCTGCTTTCCCGCACGGTTTTGCTGGGCAACCCCACGATCTCAAAGCCAGGCAGCCCAGGCCGTACATCTACTTCTACCTCGATCAGAAAGCCATCAAGGCCAGCAGTTACTCCACTGAGTACCAAAATCATGGTGAACCCCCCCTTGACATTATAATCTGAATATTGATATATTTGACATAGTTGCAATTAATCCTGCCAATCATAGAAGGGGCCTTTCCTCGGCATGCTACTAGGGAACACAATGTGAGGAGGGCTAACTTGCAGTTTGATCTAGGTGCGACGCGCATTTTCCACTGCCCCGTCTGCCAGGTGGACACCCCGCACACAGTGAAAGCGAGAAAAGGGGAGATGTACGGCATCATCTGCACCAACTGCTTGGGGGCAGCTGTGGTCAGCGGTCTGGATCTCAGGATCTATCAGCTGAAGTGGGAGGAGGAACTGCAGGCGATTTTGGACAGCCTTGTAGAGCACCCGCTCGGCGATGACGATAGCTAGGGGAGGAATGGGATGTTCTGGAGCCCGCGACAGTACCTCATTGCCTTTAATATGGTACAGGGAATCGGCGGCCGCAGGCTTCTGGCCTTAGAGCAGCATTTCGGCTCGCTCGCTGAGGCCTGGCACGCGCCCATGGGCGATCTGGCTCGGGTCAAGGGTGTTGGCCCCAAAACGGCTGAGCAGTTCTGTGCCGTACGCGGCCAGTTATGCCCGTTCCAAGAAGAGGAATGGGCAGCCAGCCGCGGCGCCAGGATCATCACTATCTGTGATGAAGAGTATCCGCAGTACTTGCGGCGTCTGGCCGTTCCACCGCCTGTACTGTATGTGTGGGGCGAACTGCCGCAGGTGCCTGGCATTGCCGTAGTGGGCACGCGTCGGCCTTCACGCACGGGGATTGCCCAGGCGCAGTTCTTTACGGAGGAGATTGTGCGCCGGGGACGGGTAGTGGTATCGGGACTGGCCAGGGGGATAGATTTCTACGCTCATCAGCGCACTTTGGATTTGGGGGGCAAAACGGTGGCGGTGCTCGGCTCCAGCCTTCAGGAGATCTACCCGGCAGAACACCGGGGCTTGGCCAAGAGAATTGCCGAGCAAGGTGCTGTGGTAAGTGAGTTTTCCAGCCGCTGCCCCACTGTTCCAGGGAACTTCCCGCGCCGCAACCGCATCATCGCCGGGTGCGCCACAGGAGTGTTAGTGGTTCAGGCCGGGGCTGGGTCGGGGGCTCTGCGCACAGCTGATTGGGCCTTGGAGCTGGGCATCGATGTCTGGTCTATACCAGGCGAAATCAGCGATCCTCTGCGGGAAGGGAATCACCAGCTGATCAAGGAGGGCGCCCAACTGGTTACACACCCCGCCGAGCTGTTTGGTGCCGAAGGGGGCCAGGCGCAGTCGGCGGCATCCAGCATTGAGCAGTTACATGCCTCGGGACGAAACGCTAACGAAATAGCCGCGCAGCTGAGAAAGCCAGTTCAAGAGGTTTTGGTCGAGCTTTCGCGGCTGCAGGTAAAACAGGGCAAACAGCTGGGCTGAAGTCACTGCCGGCTTGCATAATATTTCTAGAGCTACTATAATGAGGGTAATTCTAGACAGGAAATGAGAGATGGACTTGAGCAATCATGGTTCGCGACGTTCGGCCCGGATGCTGCAGATCGGTGCCGCAGTGAATGAGGATCTGGAGCTCGCTCTGCCAGAACTCCTCAGCAGGCTGGCCCAGGCGATGCAGCCCTCGGTGCTGGCTTTAGGTGACTTGGATGGAACCAAGAGCCGCGTGTTCAGTCAGTGGGAACAGGTCTGCTTATCCCAGGAAGCGCAGAGCTTTCTGCTTGCTGCCTTGCATAGGAATATGGTCACTGCGCAGGAGCTGGAGCAGGCCATGGCCCTTCTCTTTGCGGAGATGAACGGATTTGCTGACCTGGAGGACATCAGGATCCTCCTGGAAGACGTGGTTGAGGATCCGGAACGCCAGAGCATGCTGGCGTTATTTGATGCTGAGTACATGCAATGAGGTTGTGAAGAGCACGGAGGTGGCTGATTGGCTACGTTAATCATTGTGGAATCACCTGCCAAAGCGAACACCATCAAAGGATTTTTGGGCAGAAATTATACAGTAAAAGCGTCTTTAGGGCATGTGCGGGATCTCCCCCGCAGCAAGCTGGGCGTGGATGTGGAGAACAACTTCGAACCCCGCTATATCACCATTCGAGGCAAAGGGCCCGTTTTGCAGGAGCTGCGGGAAGCGGCCAAGAAGGCAGATCGTGTCCTGCTGGCTACGGACCCTGACCGTGAAGGCGAGGCTATCGCCTGGCATCTAGCCGAGGCTTTGAACATAAAAGAGGAAAAGTGCCGCATCGATTTTCACGAGATCACCAAAGCCCAAGTACAGCAGTCCGTCAAAGAACCTCGGCCCATTTCCCAATCTTTAGTGGATGCCCAACAGGCACGGCGGGTTCTGGACCGAATTGTGGGCTACAAGCTGTCGCCGCTGCTCTGGTCCAAAGTGAAGCCGGGACTGAGTGCTGGGCGTGTGCAATCGGTGGCCGTGAAGCTGATCGTGGATCGAGAGCGGGAAATCGAGGCCTTTGTACCTGAAGAGTACTGGAGCGTCACCGCATTACTGGCCACCAGCCGCGGCGAGCAGTTCGAGGCGAAACTGCTGAACAGGGCGGGTAAGAAAATCCAACTGACCAATCAGGCAGAAGCTAAGCAGGTGCAGCAGGATGTTACCGGCGCCCCGTGGGTGGTGGCGGAAGTCAAGACCACCAAGCGCCTGCGCAATCCAGCGGCACCCTTTACCACCAGCACTATGCAGCAGGAGGCCGCACGCAAGCTTGGGTTTTCGGCAAAAAGGACTATGCGCGTGGCGCAGCAGCTTTATGAAGGTCTGCCCTTGGGCAAGCTGGGCACCCACGGTTTGATCACGTACATGCGTACTGATGCCACTAGGGTCTCGCCTGAGGCAGTCGCTGAAGCGCGGGAGTACATCAAGGACACCCACGGCGCGGATTATGTGCCGAAGAAACCGAGGCAGTACGCTTCGAAGAAAGGCGCGCAGCAGGCCCATGAGGCTATCAGACCTACCTCGGTGCTGCGTACACCAGAGGAAGTGAAGCCCTATCTATCACGGGATCAGTATAGACTGTACAAGTTGATTTGGGAACGTTTCGTAGCTAGTCAGATGAGTTCGGCGACCTTTGATGCCACCAGTGTAGACATCAAAGTCAGCGATTATCTGTTTAGGGCCACCGGTTCCCGACTGACCTTCCCGGGCTTTTTGAAGCTCTACGTGGAAGGCAGCGATGAAAACGGGTTAGAAAGCGAACTTGGCGATCGTCTGCTGCCGGCCCTCGAGGCCGATCAGGTTCTCGATCTGCGCAAGCTTGACCTGCAGCAGCACTTCACCCAGCCCCCGCCTCGTTTCAGCCAAGCCACATTAGTCAAGACCTTGGAAGAAGAGGGTATCGGCAGGCCCAGCACTTACGCCCCCATTATCGATACGATTCTGAGCCGGGGCTATGTGTACCTTGAAGAGAAACGCTTTCGCCCCACTGAGCTGGGGATTATTGTTGTGGACCTGCTCTCCGAAAGCTTCCCGCAACTGCTGGATGTGGGGTTTACGGCAGCCCTAGAAACGCAGCTGGACCAGATCGAAGAGGGATCATTGAGTTGGCAGAGTGTGCTGCAGGAGTTCTACGGACCCTTTGCCCAAGACCTGGAAAAAGCCTATGAGGAACTGGAACGCATCACCGTGCAGGATGAAGTAAGTGGTGTGATCTGTGAAAAGTGCGGACGGAACATGGTGTACAAGACCGGAAGATTCGGGCGTTTTCTGGCCTGCCCAGGCTATCCCGAATGCAAAAACACCAAGCCCATCTTGGATGAGATCGGTGTGGACTGCGCCCTCTGCAAAAGGGAAGGGAGGCCCGAAGGAAAGCTGGTGCGCAGGCGCACCCGCAACGGACGGCTTTTCTATGGCTGCAGCAATTATCCCGATTGCACTTATACTGCCTGGCAGCAGCCTGTGGCTGAGGCTTGCCCGCATTGTGGCCACAACTTGGTGGTGCGCCGCAAAGGGAGCAAGCCGGTCTGCGTGAACAAAGAATGTCCCGGAGGTGAGGGCTAGTGACCCAGGTGACTGTGATCGGGGGCGGCCTCGCCGGCAGTGAAGCTGCCTGGCAGCTAGCCACACGGGGCGTTGCCGTGCGCCTCTATGAAATGCGCCCTCAGGCGATGACCCCAGCCCATCATACGGCCGACCTGGCCGAACTTGTCTGCTCTAATTCTCTAGGGTCGGTCTTGGAGAGCACCGCCGGTGGGCTCCTCAAGCGTGAGCTGACGTTGATGGGCTCCCTGATCTTGGAGGCGGCAGAAAAAACCCAGGTGCCCGCGGGCAGTGCCCTAGCTGTGGACAGGCAGCTCTTTGCCCAGGAAGTAACCCGCCGCCTGGAAGAGCATCCTTTGGTGGAGATCATCCGGGAAGAGTGCCGGTCCATACCCCCGGGAATTGTAGTGATTGCCACCGGACCGCTGACCAGCCCTGCCTTGAGCAGTGCGCTGCAGCAGCTCACCAACGCGGAAAACCTGCACTTCTTCGATGCTGCGGCCCCTATCGTGTTGGGTGAGACCGTCCGCTACGATCTGGGTTTTTGGGGTGCCCGCTACGGTAAGGGCAGTCCCGATTATTTCAACTGCCCCATGTCCAAAGAGGAGTATCTGGCTTTCTGGCGAGCCCTCGTCACTGCTGAGATGGCGCCCCTCCACGAGCACGAAAAAGATGAAGACGGTTTTCCCGTGTTTGAAGGCTGCCTGCCAGTGGAAGTGATCGCCAAGCGCGGGGAAGATGCCTTGCGCTACGGGCCTTTCCGTCCGGTGGGGCTCTCGGATGCGGAAGGACGCAAGCCCTATGCCGTACTGCAGCTGCGGCGGGAGAATACAGAAGCGACGCTGTTCAACTTAGTGGGCTGTCAGACCCGCTTGAAATGGGGCGAACAGCAGCGCGTGTTCAGGATGATCCCCGCTCTGCAGGAGGCGGAGTTTGTACGCTACGGCGTGATGCACCGCAACACATTTATCAACTCACCAAGAGTACTCAAGGCCAGTTTTCAGTGCCGCGAGGAAGGCCGGCTGTTTCTGGCAGGGCAGCTCACCGGCGTGGAGGGCTATGTGGAAAGCACGGCCTCGGGCCTGTTGGCAGGGGTAAACGCAGCCCGGCTGGCCCAAGGCCAGGAGCCTTTGGTTCTGCCACGGGAAACCATGCTGGGGAGCCTCGCTCACTACATTGCCACCGCGGATCCCGAGCACTTCCAACCCATGAACGCGAACTTCGGGATTCTGCCGCCCTTGGATCCTCCAGTGCGGAGCAAGAAAGAACGGAAGCTGGCCTATACGGAGCGAGCGCTGCGTGCTTTGGCGGATTTCTGGCCCAGAGTGTAGGGGGGAGAATGGCCGTGGAAGAGTTGAAGGAGTACCTGGATTACCTGCGGGTTCAGCGCAACTTGTCCCCCGCTACGGTGGATGCCTACGAGCGGGATTTGACCCATTTCCTCCACTTCGTCTGGGAGCAGCTGGACCTTTTGGACAGGCCCCAAGCCCTGGCGGAAGTGGACAAGTATCTGGTCCGGGATTACCTGGCCTTTTTGAACCGGGAAGGCTATGCACGGTCCAGTGTGGCCAGGCGCTTGGCCAGCATTCGGGGGTTCAGCCGATACCTCTATGCCCAAGGCCATATCGCCAAGGACTTTGCCCTCCCGGTGGGAACACCCAAACAGCCCAAGACGGTGCCTGAAACCATGACCATGGATGAGATCAGGTGCTTTTTGGAAGGCAACATGCCTGGGAGCAATGAGGCTCTGCGAGCTAGGAATAAAGCGATTTTTGAGCTCCTTTACGCCACAGGCATCAGGCTTTCTGAACTCGTGGGGTTGAACGTCGATGATGTGGATACGACCCACCACTATGTGCGGGTTTTGGGCAAGGGGCGCAAAGAGCGCATCGTGCCTTTGGGTGAATATGCCCTGGCTAGTGTGCATAACTATTGCCTGAACTACCGCGGGCAGCTCCTCAAGGGCCAAGACAATCCAGCCCTCTTTTTGAATGCGGCTGGAAGCAGGATCACCCCCCGGGGTGTCCAGTATATTCTAGAGGAATGCTGCCGGCTTTTGGCTGTGCACAAGAAGATTACTCCCCATACTTTCCGACATACCTTTGCCACTCATCTGCTGGATAACGGGGCCGATCTGCGTTCTATCCAAGAACTGCTCGGCCACTCCAGCTTATCCACGACGCAGGTTTACACCAAGGTGACCCGCAGTCACCTCAAAACGGTGTACAATCGCGCGCATCCCCGGGCGTAGCCCGATTAGACGGAGGGAACACGCATGACGATCAGGTCCACCACAATTATCGCCGTCCGCCGCGCCGATCAAGTGGTGCTGGCTGGAGACGGCCAGGTCACCTTAGGCGAGAGAACAGTAATCAAACACGGCACCACCAAAGTGAGGACGCTGTGCGACGGCCGTATCCTGGCCGGCTTTGCCGGAGCTGCCGCGGATGCCATTACCCTGTTTGAGAAATTGGAGCAGAAGCTGAAGGATCACTCTAACCAGCTTTTGCGCGCCGCGGTGGAGATGGGGAAAGAATGGCGGTCTGACCGCTATCTGCGCCGCTTGGAAGCCCAGCTCTTGGTGGCCGATCGAGAGCTGACCCTGCTCATAGCCGGCAGCGGCGACATTATCGAACCCGATGACGGAGTCATTGCCATCGGTTCAGGCGGCCCCTATGCCATGGCCGCAGGCCTGGCCCTGCTGAAGAACACGGACATGACGGCCAGGGAGATTGCCTTGGAAGCGCTGCGCATAACAGCCAATATCTGCATTTATACCAATAACAATATTTCTGTTGTGGAACTCAAGGGTAATGCCTAGAAAGGGGTGGGAGTATGGATCTCACACCGCAGGAGATAGTAGCCGAACTTGATCGTTATATTATCGGGCAGGATGAAGCCAAGCGTGCCGTGGCTATCGCTCTGCGCAACCGCTACCGCCGTCGGCGGCTGGCCCCGGAAGTGCGAGAGGATATCCTGCCGAAGAACATCTTGATGATCGGTCCCACTGGGGTGGGCAAGACGGAGATCGCCCGGCGCTTGGCCCGCTTGGCCGGGGCGCCCTTCGTGAAAGTGGAAGCCACCAAGTTCACCGAAGTTGGCTATGTCGGCCGGGATGTGGAGTCCATCATCCGCGAACTGGTAGATGTGGCCATCCGCATGGTGAAAGAACAGAAAATGGCCGAAGTGGAGGATCGGGCCAAGGCTTTGGCGGAAGAACGGCTGGTGGAACTGCTGGTCCCCAGTCCTGCGCCTGCCTCACGGTTCAATCCAATGGATATCTTCTGGGGGCTCACCCAGCAGGCGCCTGCCAGCAAGCCGGCCGCGGAGGATGAGGAGAGAATCAGGAAGGAACGGCGCCGCGTGCGGGAGCTGCTCCGGCTGGGCGAACTAGAGGACGAGCTGGTGGAAGTGGCGGTAGAGAAGTCGTCCAACTTCTTCTGGGAGATGCCCGGTTCCGGCCTAGATGACCTGGGCGCCAGTTTCAAGGAGATGCTCGGTGATCTGCTGCCGAAAAAGATGCAGAAGCGTACCATGCCGGTGCGGGAGGCCAGAGGTGTGCTCGTGCAGGAAGAAGCCACCAAGCTGTTGGATATGGATGCGGTCATGGCCGAGGCCGTTCGGCTAGCCGAGGAATCGGGCATTGTCTTCATCGACGAAATCGACAAGATTGCCGGTTCAGACCATAAAGGAGGCCCTGATGTCTCCCGGGAAGGCGTGCAGCGAGATATTCTGCCCATCATTGAAGGCTGCACAGTGATTACCAAAGCAGGTCCGGTGCGCACTGATTACATCCTGTTCATCGCCGCGGGGGCCTTCCACATTTCCCAGCCAGCCGACTTAATTCCGGAGCTGCAGGGGCGTTTCCCCATCCGGGTCAACCTGTCTAACCTGCGGGCGGAAGACTTCGCGCGCATTCTCACGGAGCCGGCGAACTCCCTGACCAAGCAGTACGCTGCCCTCTTGGGCACAGAAGGGGTAATCTTGGATTTCACCGAGGAGGGCGTCTTGGAGATTGCTAGGATCGCCGAGGAAGTGAACCGGGCCACCGAGAACATCGGTGCACGGCGGCTGCATACCATCCTTGAGAGTCTGTTGGAGGATGTGAGTTTTGCGCCGCCCACGGGGGAAAAAGTGGTCATCGATGCGCAGTACGTTCGGCACAAACTCGGTGACCTGGTGCAGGACCGCGACTTAACCCGTTACATTCTTTAGGCAATTCTTCGGGAAGAATCGTGAACGCAGGTAGGATTTTGCTGGATCGTGACGAATTCCATAATTGAGTTGGGGGAGAGGCAAAACGACTCCCCTTTTTCACTTTGCCGATCAATGCGGGCAGGACTTCCCTTCGCTTTAGCGAAGTAACGGGGAAGGGAAATATTGTCAGTAACGGATTTTGTCGGGGAGGGAACCCTGATGTTTCGATTGGTGGACAGATTGAGTGTCGGGTTGAGCAAGGCCAGCCTGCGCCAGACAGTACTCAGCAATAATTTGGCGAACTTCAATACTCCCGGATTCAAGCGTTCCGACGTGGTGGACAACCCGTCATTCACCAGCGAACTGGGCAAAGCACAGGGCGCGTCCCTGCGGCGCACCCACAGCAGACATCTGCCTGGCTTTTCCGGCAGAATGGATGGGGCCTTTTCAGTGGTGGAAGATCGCAGTACCACCATGCGTACGGATGGCAACAACGTAGATGTTGACCGGGAGCGGGTTCTGCTCTTGGAAAACCAGCTCTACTACGATTCCTTGATCGATGCGGTGAGCCGCAAGCTCAGCCAGCTGCGAACAGTCATCGGGGAAGGGAGGAGGTAGTTCGTGAGCGTATTTAAGATCTTCCGCATCGCCGCCTCAGGCTTAACCGCGGAGCGGCTGCGCATGGACACCATCGCCAATAACTTGGCCAACGCCAACACGACACGCACGCCTGAAGGCGGCCCCTACCGCCGGCAGGTACCAGTGTTCGCGCCAATATTGGACAAGTTCATGCGTGCAGGTACAGCGCAGCGGTCGGGTTTCTCCGGCGGGGGAGTGCAGGTTGTGGGAGTGGTGAGCGATCCTTCGCCGCCGCGCCTGGTCTATGATCCCCAGCACCCCGATGCCAATGCAGATGGGTACGTGGAGATGCCCAACGTACATGTGGTGAAGGAGATGGTGGATCTGATTACGGCCACACGCGCTTACGAGGCCAACATCGCAGCTTTGAATTCAGCCAAATCCATGGCGCAGCGCGCCTTGGAGATTGGCCGTTAGGAAGGTGTTCTAGATGAGGGTTCAATTTGGCGGCTTGCCCCAGAGCGTCAATTTCAGCAAACTGCAGCCCCGTGACGAACAGGGCAAGAACTTCCAGGACTACCTGCGGGATGCCCTGCAGGAGGTCAACCAACTGCAGCAGCAGGGCGATGTGGCATTTACCAAGCTGCTAACAGGAGAAATAGAATTCCACGAAGCCATGATCATGGCAGAGAAAGCGAACTTGGCCCTTCAGCTAACTATGGCTATACGTACCAAGCTCATTGAGGCATACCAAGAAATAATGCGCATGCAAGTTTAGCTAGGGTGGGTGTCTTATGAACAATGTTCTCGAGTCAATCAAGCAAACCTGGGGCAAGCTGTCACGTCCAATGCAGATTGGCGTCGGCGTTTTTGTCCTGGGTGTTTTTCTATCATTGGTCCTCTTAGCTCTCCTGTCGCGTCCCAGCTATCAGGTGCTTTTTTCTGGTTTGAGCCCTGAAGATGCAGGTGCCGTTGTGGCCGCACTGCAGGAACGGGGTACTCCCTATCAGCTGACCGACGGTGGCACCACGGTCATGGTCCCAGAGGAAGCGGTGTTCGAGACGCGCATCGCCCTGGCGACATCGGGCGTACCCACAGGGGGAGTGGTGGGCTTTGAGATTTTCAACACGACCCGCCTGGGTGAAACGGAGGCCGACCGCCAGCTGCGCTTTCAATGGGCCCTCCAGGGAGAGCTGACCCGCACAATCCGGCAGATCAACGAGGTGGCCGATGCTCGCGTACATATTGTCCTGCCCAGACGTTCCTTGTTTGTGCAGGAGAGTCAACCCGCCACAGCTTCTGTATTGCTGCAGCTGAGGCCGGGGGCCCAGTTGAGCCGCAACCAGGTGCGGGCCATCGCCAACCTTGTGGCCAGCAGTGTGGAAGGGCTGAGTCCTGATAACGTAACCATCGTTGACTCCAAAGGTACGGTGCTCAACTCGCCTGACTTTGGTGAACTGGGACAGGTCGCGGATCGGTTTGAGATGAAATGGCGCTACGAACAGCAGCTGGAAAACAGCATTGTGGCCATGCTGGAGCGCGTTTTTGGCTTTGGCAATGTGGTCAGCCGGGTCAATGCGCAGCTTGATTTTTCCCGTATGGAGCAGTACAGCGAAACCTATTCGCCTGTGCAGAGGGGCGAAGGCCTGGCGCGCAGTACTCAGACCTTTGACGAGACGTACAGGGGAGTAACTACTACAGCAGGGGGAGTGCCGGGAGTGGACTCCAATATCCCTGGTTATGTGTTTGCCGATCAGGGAGAAGGCACCACCGAGTGGGAACGCCATGAATCAGTGACCAACTACGAGCTTAACCGCACGGAAACCTGGCTTACCACTATGCCGGGTGAAGTGACTAACTTGGCAGTTTCGGTGTGGATCAACGGCGATTTGGATCCTGCCCAGTTGGCCGCCGTGGAAGAGTCGGTTATCCGGGCAACAGGGCTGGATCTCAACCGCGGCGACAGCATCTATGTAGCCAGCGTACCTTTTGAAGTGATGCCCTTTTCCGATGAGTTTGTCATACCAGAAGCACCGCGCGGCATTCCGTTCTATTTCTGGCTGGTGGGGGCTGCGGTGCTGCTGCTTGGCGCTGTGCTGCTCATTAGGGTACTTACGTCCAAACGTGCTGTTCCCGAAGAAGCGCCGGTCGCTGCTGCCCTAGACGTGGTTGTGGGCGACGAAGAACCAGAACTGCCTGAACGGGAGCTCACACCTGAAGAACAGGAGCTCGTGAATATACGCAAACAGATTCAGAAGCTGGCCAAAGAGAAGCCTGAAGAAGTGGCCATGATCATGAGAACCTGGTTGGCGGAGGACTAGGAGGGTCGAAGATGAGAGCTCGCAAGATGAGCGGTAAGGAGAAAGCGGCGGTACTGCTGGTCAGTCTGGGGCCGGAGATATCCGCTTCCATATTTAAACACCTCAAAGAGCAAGAGATTGAGGATCTGGCATTAGCCATCGCTGGTTTGAAACGGGTGCAGCCCGAGCTCAGGGATGAAGTGTTGGAAGAGTTTCACGATCTGGTCATGGCCCGGGAGTATCTGGAGCAGGGGGGCATCGACTACGCGCGGGAGCTTTTGGAAAAGGCTTTAGGGCGGGATCGGGCTGAAGATATCATCAAAAGGCTTACTGCTTCACTCGCGGTACGTCCCTTTGACTCTGCCCGCAAGACCGATCCCAGCCAGCTCTTGAACTTCATCCAAAACGAGCATCCCCAAACCATTGCTCTGATTCTAGCCTACCTCCATCCTGAACAGGCAGGCTTAATACTATCTTCCTTAAGTCCCGAACTGCAGGTGGATGTGGCTCGGCGCGTGGCGAAGCTGGATCGGACCACACCGGAAGTGCTGCAGGAGATTGAGAGCACCTTGGAACAGCGTCTTTCGGCCTTTGTCATGGATGACTATACTGTGGCCGGCGGCATCGAGTCCATCGTGGACATGCTCAACATGGTGGACCGCACCACGGAAAAGACCATCCTGGACTCCCTGGAAGAGGAAGAACCGGAGCTGGCGGAAGAAATCCGCAAGCGGATGTTCGTGTTCGAGGACATCATCCTCCTGGACGACCGGTCGATCCAGAAAGTGCTGCGTGAAGTGGATTCCAAGGATCTGGCCATGGCGCTTAAGACAGCCAGCGAAGAAGTATCCGCCCGCATCTTCAGGAACATGTCCAAGCGGGCCGCGGAGATGCTCAAGGAAGATATCGAGTACATGGGGCCTGTGCGCCTGCGTGATATCGAAGAAACCCAGCAGAAGATTGTGGCCACCATCCGCCGTCTGGAAGACATGGGCGAGATTATCATTGCCCGCGGAGGGGAGGACGAGGTGATTGTCTAGAATCATCAAGGCGGCCGATCTGAAGGTCCTGGTCACTTCCGATGATCAGACCATCATTCCAGTCATCCCCACGGAAAAGGGGAGCAACGAGGGCTTCACGAAAGGGGCAACCATCTTGGATGCAGCCAACCTGCTCGAAGACGCCCAAGCCAAGGCGGACGAAATCTTGGCCCAGGCGGAGCGGGAGGCCCAGGAACGCTTAGAGCAGGCAGAAGAGGAAGTGGAGTCCATCCGCCTGCGGGCTAAGGAAGCGGGTTTTGCTGAAGGTTACCAAGAGGGGCTGGAGGAGGGAAGGCAGAAGGCCTTGGAAAAGGCTGCTGAGCTGCTTGCTCTGCTGCAGTCCACCGTGGACGAGGCTGTGCGCTTAAGGGCTGCTAACCTGCAGACCCTCGAAGACGACTTCCTAAAGCTCAGCGTTTTCCTTGCCGATAAGATCATCAGAAAAGAGGTCGAAACGGACATCTCATGGCTGCAGCCCATCCTCAAGGAAGCACTGGAAGCTCTGGGCACAGTTGAACGGGCGGTGGTGCTGCTGAACCCCGTGGATTATGCTCTGCTGCAGAACCATGAGCAGGACCTCAACTTGAGCAGTAGAGCGCAGCTTACCTTTGAGCAGGATCCCTCCATTTCCCAAGGCGGCTGCTTGATAGAATCCGATACAGGCCTGATCGATGCCCGCCTGGAAAGGCGTTTGGGCAAGCTGGCCCATCACTTATTGGAAGTGCTGTACGATGAGAACAACGGATGAGCTTTCGCCTCGGGTGGCCCACTATCTGCGCCACCTGGAAAACGTTAACGATACTATCCACAGCGGCCGCGTCAGTCAGATTGTAGGCTTAACCATCGAATCCATCGGGCCCACGACCAATATTGGGGATATCTGCTTGATTAAGCCCCGGCGCGGCAGCGGCATCCCCGCGGAAGTGGTTGGTTTTCGAGACCAAAAGGTACTGCTCATGCCCCTATCTGACCTCACCGGGGTAGGGCCGGGCAGCCTGGTTACGGCCACCGGATCACCATTGATGGTACCCGTCGGGGAAGCGCTTCTAGGGCGGATTCTTGATGGGTTGGGCCAACCCATGGATGGCAAGGGGTATATCCCCGCGGCCAAGTATCTGTCTGTGCAGGGTCGTGTTCCCCAGCCTTTGGAACGCCAGCGCATTAAAACGCACCTTTCCGTAGGAGTGCGCGCCATTGACGGTGTGCTCACCTGCGGCCGAGGGCAGCGCATCGGCGTTTTCGCCGGCAGCGGTGTGGGCAAGAGTACGCTGTTGGGTATGATGGCCCGCAATACGGAGGCCGATGTGGCGGTGATTGCCCTCATCGGTGAGCGCGGTCGAGAAGTAAGGGAGTTCATTGAACGGGACCTAGGCCCCGAAGGCCTAGCCCGGTCTGTGGTCGTAGTGGCCACATCGGATCAACCTGCTTTGGTGCGCCTCAAAGGCGCCATGGTGGCCACCACCATAGCAGAGTTTTTCAGGGACCTAGGATTAGATGTGCTGTTTGTCATGGACTCAGTAACCCGCCTGGCCCTAGCCCAGAGGGAAGTGGGGCTGGCCATTGGCGAACCGCCGGCCACTCGAGGTTACACACCTTCCGTGTTTGCCCTGCTGCCCCGGCTGCTGGAGCGCACGGGCCCAGGGCGCAACGGCACCATTACTGCTTTTTACACAGTGCTGGTGGAAGGCGACGATATGAATGAGCCAGTAGCTGACACGGTGCGCGGTATTCTCGACGGCCACATTGTCCTAAACAGAGCTCTAGCAGAGAAGAACCATTACCCGGCCATCGACGTGCTGGCCAGCATCAGCCGTTTGATGGTGGAGGTTACGACTCCAGAACACCAGCGCTGGGCGGCCAAACTGCGCGCTGCTCTAGCAGCGTATAGCGAAGCAGAAGATCTGATCAACATCGGCGCCTATGCCCATGGATCCAACCCACAGATTGATGAAGCAATTAGACTCCATCCCGCGATCACGGCCTTCTTGCAGCAGGGAGTGAATGAACGTTCAACGTTCTCAGAAACCCTGGAGCGCCTGGAGGCAGTGTTCGCTGCCACTAGTTAGGAGTTGAAGCATGGCTGGTTTTAGGTTCCGCTTGGAGAAAGTGCTGAAGGTACGAGAGATTCAAGAAGAACAGTCCAAGTTCAGATGGGCCCAGGAAGAGCGTTTGGCCCATGAAGAGCGGGCCAAATTGGCGCGTCTGCAAGCACACGAGCAAGACGTAAAAGCGTTTGGCTACGGCCAAGGGGAGATTCTACTGAGGCAGGCCACGTACGAGTATCTGGAAGCTCTGGACCGCAGAGTCCGAATGCAAACTCAGAGAGTTGTGGAGCAAGAGGAGGCTGCCCGCGAGGCCAAGGAGAAGTGGCTGAAGGCGAGGCAGGAACGGAAAAAAGTGTCCATCCTGCGTGAACGGGCTTACGCCGCCTTTGTCAAGGAGGAACTGAGCAAGGAGCAAAAATTGCTGGATGACATGCGGTCGCGTGTCTTGTCCTAGGGAGGTACTGAGCCTTGGGCAGATGGGTTTTGGCCATAACGTTTCTTCTAATTTCGCTCATTGTAGCATTCGGCATACTAGTCGCGACAGGCGTTATTGACGGACCTGCCCTTTTTTGGCGCTGGGGGATGCGCATCGGTTGGCTCCAGCCGCACCTGGAAACCTATGCCCACGGTAGGGATGCCGAAGGGTGGATTGCACAGCAGGAAACGGAACTGCGCGCCAAGCTCACTGAAGTGGAGCGCAGAGAGGCAGATCTCCAGGCGGAACTGGGCAAGCTGGAACAGCGGGCCCAGCAGCTAGATAAACGCGAGAGCGAGCTCGCCGCCTGGGAAGCCCGGCTCCAGCAGGAGCAGGAGCAAAGGCGTAATGTGCAGAGCCTCGCCCAAATCTACAGCGGAATGGATGCCGCCGACGCGGCTCGGATTCTCCAGGCTTTGGACCAAGATCTGCTTTTGGAGGTCCTTTTGGAGTTAGATACCTTCCAGGCCGCAGAGATCATGGCGCTTTTGCCAACTAACCTGGCTGCAGCCCTGAGCAAACAGATGGGCCAAGCCAGTGATTAGCTTGGAGTCTTGTTTGGAAAGGAGGTGAGAATATCGATTTCATAGCGATTCTCAATATGCCGCTCCAGGGTTCGGAGCCCAGCGGCGATCTGCCCGTTCGCCACGGGCCCAAACGGGAGGGAAGATTCGAGGAAGTGCTGGAAACGGTGCTCGACTCAGAGCAACTGGCACAGCACCACCAAGAAGATGCCCCCAGGGCCAAAAAGCGGGAACGTGAGCAGACCCATGCGAACCTACCCTGGAACGGAGCGCTGCCGCTTCACCCAACGAATCTCGGCCTGTCCAGGAGTGAACCCGGTACGGACCCAGCACTTGTGACAGAGACGGCTGGCAGCCCCGCCCCGGCAGCCATGGCGTTGGAGACAGCGCTGGAGGTGCTTGGGGAAGAGGCAACGATGGTCCTGGAGGCAGAGTTCGTACCTCTGGACATGGAGAGTGCCCTCGAGGGGGAAGGCCCAGAAGGCGCGCTGCCTAGTGAGAAGCTGCTCACCCCAGACCCAAGTGTTGACACTACCCATCCCTACACAGGCCAGCGCAGTGCAGATGCGGCCCAGGATGGGAAGCATGTGAACGCTGCTGAGTTACCGGAGTCTGTAAGGCACACTATGGCGCAGGTAAGGTCAGGTGGACAGCCTCAAGAGGCGCCTGCAGTGCCTAACCTGGAACACCCTGCTGAAACTGCTCCCGCTGGGCACACAGAACCTGTGGCTGCTAAGGGCTTGGGGTCGTCAGGACAGGATATGCCCGCGGCCAACGAAGCAGGTTCGGCCCGAAAGGAAGCAAACTACGCACCTACGGTCCCACAGCCAGTTCCGGAAGGGCAAACTATGGCGGAACATCAAGCAGCGGAATGGGAAGTTGATCCTGAACTAGGCGTCGGAGGAAGGGCCACCACTGCCCAACGCCCAGGCATGAGACCAGCAGACCAAGGGCAAACGCACTGGGAAGTGGAGTATAGTCCTGAACCGGCAGTTGGGGAAGCCGGCATACCAGTCCAGCCAGAGGCTGCAGTAGGAGAACCGGTTAAGAGTGGAGGGGAGTTCCCACACCATGCCGAAGTTCCCGCCGCTGGCTTTGCAGAAGAAGGCCGTGAAGTCTTCCGTCGGGCCGCGGAAGCTCAGCCAGCCGAGGAGCAGGTAGCTGAGCAAGTTCACTCCGAGCCCGCAGCGGAGCAGGGACCTGCACGAGCTGAAGTGCCAGGGGAGAACGGCTCAGCAGTCAAGTGGCCGGATCCGGTGCAGCACCGAGTTCCAACCGGCGAGAGCATCGAACCAGCTGGATATGGGAAGGCAGCCAAGCAGGAAGGAACAGCCCCGACTCAATCCTTAGGGATGGATCCCGTTGTTCCCGAAAAATCTGGGATTCGGCCTGAGCCCTTGTTGGTAGGCCGCGACACAGCAACAGAAGACAGCCAGGCGGCGCAAGACGAGGAATCCAGCGAAGCAAAGGACACTGTGCCGACCACGCAGCCTTCCGAGGCGAAGGAAGTGCACAAAACCGAGGCGAAGCCGCAGCGGCATGCAGAACAGAAGCCCAAGACGGCTGCCCGCCAAGCTGAAGCCATTGGGCAGGCCCAGGAGCCGCCGTTAACGCTGGAGCACTCGCCTGAAACAGTCGAGACACCAGTCCCGCAGCGTCAGGTGCTGGATCTCAGGCAGCCTGAGCACGCGTTCGCCAAGCTTGTGCGCACCATGGAGTCCCTCGTTACCGAAGAGCGCACTGAAGTGCGCATAGAGCTGAAACCAGAGCATCTGGGTGAGATGCGCATCAAGCTGTCCATGGAACGGGGCATTATGGTAGCCGAGTTCCTGGTGCAGGATCGCAGGGTTCAGGAGCTGATCTCGGCCCAGCTTCCCCAGCTCTATGCAGCTCTACAGGAGCAGGGAACCGTGATGGGCGATGTATCAATTAACGTCGGACTTGGACAGGACAAGCAGGCGCAGCAGGAACAGCCCCATGCCCGGACGGTAGGGCGAGGCGGACAGGGCAAGACTGACACGAGGGAAGTAAAGACCGCGGCCCGCTATACTAGTCGCAGTGTGTGGTACCAGGTAGATGTGCGTGTGTAAGGAGGTGAAGCGCTTGTATGTGAACAACGTTGGCAGCATTGATGAGCTGATGCGGGAGCGCACGGGGCAGACCAAACAGCCGGGTGCACTGGGTAAGGATGACTTTCTCAAGCTTCTGATCACCCAGCTCAAGCACCAGGACCCAGTCAACCCCGTGGACGACAAAGAGTTCATCGCTCAGCTGGCGCAGTTCAGCAGTTTGGAACAGATGCAGAATCTGAACACGAATCTTACTGACATGATGCTGGCCCAGCAGAAACTCAGCGCTTTAGGACAAGCCATGCAGATGATTGGCAGAGAAGTGGAGCTGTTCACCAAGGATGGTGAGAACCTCTTTGGCAAAGTCACAGGAGTGCAGTTCCGCAATGGCTGGCCGGAGATCATCGTCAACGGTAAGCTCTATGATTTCACTGAAGTAGTGGCCATCAGGGAGGGAGTGAAGGATGACTCAGCAGTTTAAGATTCCGCGGAGTCTACCCATCCAGCCGGCGCAGCGGAACATACCTCGTGGCAGACCGGCGGGCAAGCCTGCAGAGTCTTTTGCTCAAGTTTTAGAGAGCAAACTGCAGCAGCCTGCGCTGAAGTTTTCTGCTCACGCAGCCAAGAGGCTGGAATCCCGGGGCATTCGCTTCACTGATGAGCAGCTGCAGACGCTGGAGCAAGCCGTGGAAAAGGCCAAGAAGAAAGGCGGTAGAGAGACTCTCATCCTCATGGGCGATGTGGCCCTGGTGGTGAGCGTAGTGAACCGCACTGTGATTACCGCCATCGATGGGGACAGCTTGAAAGAAAACGTGTTTACCCAAATCGACAGCGCGGTGATTACGTAAGAACAGAAGCAAACAGGGCTGGACCCTGCACAAGGGGAGCCCTCCTCCCACTGAACGAGTGATGTGGGATATGAAAGGAGGACAAATGTACTATGATGCGTTCCATGTTTGCCGGCGTGTCTGGCTTAAAGGTGCACCAGACGCGTATGGACGTAATCGGCAACAACATTGCTAATGTAAACACCGTAGGTTACAAAGCCTCACGGGCGACTTTTCAGGAAATGCTCAGCCAAACACTGCAGGCGGCCACCATTGATCCTTCCGGCGCTCGCGGCGGAACAAACCCCATGCAGGTGGGGCGCGGTGTGCGGCTTGGTTCCATTGATGTCCGCCACACACAAGGCAACACCCAGAGCACGGGCTATGTGACTGATCTGGCCATCGACGGTGACGGGTTCTTTGTCCTGGGATCCGGTGAAAGCCGCATGTATACCCGGGCTGGTATCTTCGGCCTAGATGGCGAAGGCAACCTGATTTCACTGGTGAATGGTCTGAAAGTCTACGGCTACATGCCCAATGCTCAAGGTGAGATCGATACCAGCGCGACAATGCAGCCCATTCGCATCGCCTCTTCGGCTACCATTGACGCCAAGGCGACCAATCAGGTTGTCTTCGGCGGGAATCTCGATGCCAGATATGAGTATGGTGCCCAAGAAGTGCGAATCTTCCAAGTCTACGACTCCCAGGGGCAGCAGCATACGGTACGGCTGACTCTCGAGCGGTTGAACACACCCGCGCCTTCCAATGAGTGGGGATGGTCCGCTGAATGGTTGATTGAGGGCAGCCGCGTGCGTTCCGATTTAGTCAAGCACAGTGGCAGTCAGATAACCCATAATGTGACCTATAGTGTGCTCTCGGATGAAGATGAATCCAAACTGAAGTTGGTCGTTTCCGGTACTACGGATCCTGTAGCGACCAGCACCGATGGAGTGGTGTGGGAAACCGAGACCGACTCTTCGTTGCAGTTTCAGTTTGCAGGTGCTTTAGCCCCTGGCGATAAAGTCAACGTCACTTTGGAGCAGGGGCAACTGGTGTTCACTGCTACTAGAGACTTGTCGTCAGCAGGAGGGTCAGCAGGAGGGTCAGCAGAATGGATGGGTAACATCGAGTTCAGCGAAGATGGCAGCTATAGAGGCGTGTCACATAATGTGATCAAGTTCCGGCCAGCAAACGCCAATGAGTTGAAGATCGAGCTCGATTTCAGCCAGTTCACTCAGTATGCCGACACGTTCTCGGGTAAGGTGTTGAGCCAGAATGGTTATACCAGCGGCTCGCTTGACAGCTTCCTCATTGACCAGAACGGGACCATTATCGGCAGCTTCTCCAACGGCCTGACCAAGGAACTGGGACGGCTGGCGCTGGCAACCTTCCGCAATCCGGCGGGTCTGCTGCGCACAGGCTCAACCATGTTTGTGCCGACGGCCAACTCTGGCGAGGCCAACCCTGGGGCCGCAGGCGAGCCTGGCTTCGGGCAGATTGCTCCCAGCTCTTTGGAGATGTCCAATGTGGACCTCGCCGAGGAGTTCACGGAGATGATCATCACGCAGAGGGGCTTCCAGGCCAACTCGCGGATCATCACCACTTCCGATGAAATGCTGCAGGAGCTGGTAAATCTCAAACGTTAGGGTGGGTTTGCATAGTCGGGGCTGCGCATGCAGCCCCACTAACCCATAAGAAATGGAGTGCAGGTAAATGGATCTAGCAACCATAATGGGTATTATCATCGGCCTAGGTCTGATGGTTTTCTCCATCCTCATGGAAGGCGACATCGGGCTGTTTCTCAGCCTGCCCAGCCTCATGATCGTCTTCGGCGGAACTTTTGCTTCCATCATGGTCACTTTTTCCATGAAAGAGGTTCTCAGTGTCATCCCCCTGCTCAGGGTAGCCTTTTCCAGGCAGACGAACGACAGCGCCGCAGTCATAGACACCCTGGTGGAGTTTGCTGAGGTTTCCCGCCGGGAGGGCCTGCTGGCACTGGAAGAAAGGGCGCAGGCCACGAACGAACCATTCCTCCAGAAAGGCATCCAGCTCATCGTGGACGGCACCGATGCCGAACTGGTGCGCAGCATCCTGGAAATCGAGCTGTATTTTTTGGAGGAACGTCACCGCATCGGCCAGCGCATCTTTGAACAGATGGGGGCTCTATCGCCCGCTTACGGTATGATCGGTACTCTGATCGGACTTATCGCCATGCTGGGCGCCTTGGATAAACCAGACCAGGTTGGTATGGGTATGGCCGTAGCGCTGATCACCACTCTGTACGGCGCCATTGCCTCCAACCTCCTGTTCCTGCCCATCGCCGGGAAACTCAAACTGAAAAGTGACGAAGAGGTTTTGATGAAGCAGGTCATGATCGAGGGAATTTTATCCATCCAAGCAGGGGAGAATCCCAGGATTGTAGAAGAAAAACTGAAGTCGTTCCTCTCGCCGGTGGAAAGGGAAGCTGCAGGTCGGGAGGGGGCCAGGGCACGGGCCGCTCAAGAGGGAGTGACCGCGAATGCGTAGCCGCAGGCGGAAGGATGATTCTGCTGTTACCGGTTCTTGGTTAACGACCTATTCGGACATGATGTCGCTCCTGTTGGCCTTTTTCGTGCTCCTGTTTTCCTTTTCCGTGATCGACGAGCACAAGTTCGCCACCTTCATCACAGCCTTTCAGGAGTATATTGGCATCATCGGCGAAGGCCAGGCGGCTTTGGAACAACCGGGACCGCTGCCCATGGATTATTCCGACGTGGGCCAACGCCAGCTATGGGAGCTGTTTGAGGAGCTGGTCGAACTCATTGAGCAGGAAGGCTTAACGGGTGTCCAATTGGATCTGCAGGAACGGGGACTGGTGGTGCGTTTCGCAGAACAGGTTTTCTTTGACCTGGGAGAAGCCACCTTAAAACCTGAAGCTAGGGAAACGCTGCGAAAACTTGCTGGTACACTTAGGAGTCTGCCTAATCCTTTGCGTGTAGAAGGGCACACTGACAACCTCCCGATCAACACTCCGCGCTTTCCCTCCAACTGGGAGTTGAGCGTGCATCGGGCCACCAATGTAGTGCGTTTTCTCATCGAAGAGGAAGGGTTCGACCCTCAGAAGCTCTCAGCAGCAGGTTATTCGGAGTATCGTCCCTTGAAGCCTAACGACAGCGCCGAAAACCGCGCCATGAACCGCCGAGTAGATATTGTTATCCTCAATATCGATCTGTGGGACTATGAACCCAATTAAGAGGAGGCTTGGGAATGGCCAGAAAAGTGGAAGTGGACTTGAAACTGCTAATCGTCGCTATTGCTTTAGTGATCCTTGCCACGGTAGGTAGTGCCTTCACCACCTATTTGATTTTCCGTGGCGATGCTGGACAGGCTCCTCTAGATAGGGAAGCAACGGCCGCGCGCAAGGAACTTGGTCCAACCTTTGACTTAGGAGAGTTCACCCTGAACCTCTTGTCATCACCGAGCCAGCGGCGTTACATACGTACCGAGATCGTTTTGGAGGGCAGCAATAAAAAGGTTATCGGCGAGCTGGAAAAGAGGGTGCCCCAGATTCGCGATGAAGTCATCACCATCATCAGGTCAAGGACCGCTGAGGACCTCAGTTCATTAGCAGGAATGGAATCATTGCGTCTTGATATTCTTAAGGCCATGAATGCACTGGTTTCCAAAGGTGAGGTAACCGATGTGTTCTTTATCGATCTGATAATCCAGTAGCAGAAGAAGGAGGTCGCCATGACAGGTTCCATCTTATCCCAAGGCGAAATAGACGCTTTGCTGCACGGAACCGCGTCCCCGTCGCATGCGGACGCTTTCCTGAGATCACTCAGAGCGGCTTTCTTCAGCGCGCTGGGTTATCTGCAGAGGCCATCAAGTGAAGCCGCAGTGGACGGCCCCTATGTGGAGCATGTCGAGCATGGCCTGGCCCAGGCTGTAGCGCCTGAGGCCTTTGCTGTCGCTGCTGAGCTCGCGGGACGTGAGCTCTTGGTGCTCGTCCCGCTGCCAGATGTGGACAAGCTGGCCCAAGAGTTGGGAGTGGATGCCCTGCCCAGAATACAGGCCATGGCTCAGGCGTGGGTCTTCCAGGTGGCAGCCGCCTTAGGGGTGCCTTACAAGGTGTATCAGGGCCAGAAGACGGACCTCAACCTGCTGCCACTGCCATCTGGCAGCAGATCCCATCTTCTGCGCTTCCTCCTCCGCTGGGGCCAGGAGCGCATGGAGTTCTGCGCCGTCGTGCAAGACTTCGATGGGCTGGAACGCCTGGCCGCGGGAGCAGAGCTGAACAGGGGACAGGGTGAGATTCAACCAGCGCTGCCAAAAGGTAAGTTGATGAAAGGCCCTGAGCTTGCAGTGAGTAAAGCCATGTTTACTCCCATTGGCGAACTGACCCATGTGGATACTAAGCAGGGCTTGGGCCTCTTGGAAGATATTGACCTGACCATCACGGTTGAGTTAGGGCGAGCAACCTTAACCCTCAACCAGATCCTTGAACTAAAGCCTCAGTCCCTCATTAAGCTCGATAAGCTGGCTGGGGAGCCGGTGGATGTGTTTGTGAACAACAACCGGGTGGCCCGGGGTGAAGTAGTGGTCTTGGACGACAATTTTGGGGTGCGGATTTTGGAAATCGTGCCCAAATCTCAGCGGACGCAGGAGTGAAACCAGGGATGGATACGCAGCTCCTTTGGGGACTCATACGCGTGGGCCTGGCCCTGGTGGTGATCGTCCCCCTTACCATATGGGCTACGCGCTGGTACGGACGCAAGCAGGGAGGAGGACAGGATCTGCGCATTAAGGAAGCTCTGTCCTTGGGCACTAACCGTGCCCTTTACGTTGTGATCTGGGAGGACCGACAGCTCCTACTCGGTGTAACCGGCCAAAACATCACAGTATTAGGAGAGAGATCTCTCCAGAAGACGGATCAACAGGAGGTGGCAGAGTAGATGAGCTTTTTGCAAGTGACGATTCCCTTTCCCAGTGTAGATATTGGCCTCGGCGTCGCCGAAGGTCCAGGGGACGTGGCCATCACTCTGCAGATTCTCCTTTTGCTGACCATCCTCACTTTAGCTCCCGCCATACTGATTTTGCTCACATCCTTTACCCGGACGGTGATTGTCCTCTCTTTGATCCGCAATGCGCTGGGAACCAATCAGGTCCCGCCTAACCAGGTTCTGATCGGGCTGGCTCTGTTCTTAACGGCCTTTATCATGGCCCCAACCTTCAGCGCCGTGTACACAGAGGCGCTTTTGCCATATTTCAACGGCGAGCTTTCTTTAGAAGAAATGTGGACAGTGGGTATGGAGCCCATTCGTGAGTTCATGCTGCGCAACACGCGGGAGAAAGACCTCGAGATGATGGTGGCCATTCGCGGTCAGGAAAGACCGCAGACGCCTGCGGATCTAGATACCTTAACGCTTATTCCGGCTTTTGTGATCTCAGAGTTGAAAACTGCCTTTCAACTCGGCTTTGTGATCTTTGTTCCGTTTTTGGTCATCGATATGGTAGTGGCCTCTACCCTGATGGGGATGGGGATGATGATGCTGCCGCCCATTATGATCTCTCTGCCTTTTAAGCTGCTCCTCTTCGTACTGGTGGACGGCTGGCATCTGATCGTGCGCTCGCTTTTGGCGAGCTTTTCGTGAGAGGTGGTTAAATGACCGATCAAACAGTGGTGAGCATAGCCAGGGAGGCCGTCGTAACCATCTTGTTGGTGGCAGGGCCGGCTTTGGGCATTGGTATGCTGGTGGGGCTGCTGATAAGCATCTTCCAAGCCACCACCCAAATCCAGGAGCAGACGCTGACCTTTATTCCCAAAATCATAGCTGTGTTGGTGTCCTTAGTGATCTTTGGTCCCTGGATGATTAGGCGTTTGGTGGACTTTGCTGAACGTCTGCTCAGTGAATTACCATCGTTCATCAGGTAGGGGGAGGCCGCGAAGTTGATCTCCGTTGTTGATTTCGTCCGCTTCTCCCTAAGTTTTATCCGCTTGTCCGCGTTTTTCGCGGCGGCGCCCCTGTTCAGCATGCGCAGCGTGCCTGTACAAGTTAAGCTGGGCTTTTCCGCGCTCTGTGCGCTGATTGTGCTGCCGCCGATCAACCCCCAGTGGGATCTAGAGTCCTGGTTGGTGCTGGCGGGGTTGGCACTGCATGAAGTTGTTGTGGGGTTGCTGTTGGCCTGGGTGGTGGTTTTGGTTTTCGCCATCATGACTTTCGCTGGGCATTTCGTGGACGTGCCTCTGGGCTTTGGCATGGCCTCCGTTTTTGACCCAGCCTTGGGAGGACAGGTTCCGGTTTTCTCCCAGTTCTACTACATTGTGGCCGCCCTCATTTTCCTAGGCCTAAATGCGCACTTGTGGGTAATCCAGGCTGTACAGCAGTCTTTCGCTGTGGTGCCCTTTGGCGTCGGTCTGCAGCTGGAGCCTACATTTGCCCTGCTCATCAGTTTGACGACCCAGATGTTTGTGATCGGCCTTAAGCTGGCCCTACCTGTTATGGCCACGATTTTGCTTACAGACATCGCTTTAGCCATCGTGATCCGGGCTGTTCCCCAGATCAACGTGTTTGTTCTAGGCTTTCCCATCAAAATCATGGTGGGCTTGGCGGTAGTGCTCTTTTCCATCCCCGCCGCAGTATACCTCATCACCCAGCTGTTCAGCGTGGATGGAGTTCTCTTTCGTTACCTACACGAACTGCTGGCCCTAGGGGGGAGTTAGGTGGCAGAGTTTAGGTTTGACCTGCAGCTCTTTGCCGGTGAAAAGACCGAGCCTGCCACACCGCGGCGGCGGGAGGAAGCGCGCAAGAAGGGGCAAGTGGCTAAAAGCGCGGAGGTTCCCACCGCCCTGATGATCTTGACGGGGTTTTTTCTGCTCAGAGCCCTGGGGCCTTATGCGGCTAGGCATCTCTTGGAAACAGTCCGCTTTTTCCTAGCTAATTTGGCCGAGTGGCAAGGCGACCTGCCGGGATTGGGCAGCATGCTTCTAGCGGCCCTGATCAAGCTGGGCCTAATCGCCGCCCCGATCCTGGGTGCTTTCTTGGTGGTGTCCCTAGTGAGCCAGGTGGTTCAGGTGGGTTTTATGGCTTCAACTGAAGTACTGCAGCCCAAATTTTCCCGCATCAACCCCGTTGAGGGCTTCCGGCGCATTTTTTCCAAGCGGGCTTTGGTGGAACTGCTCAAATCCGCAGCCAAAATTGCCCTGGTAGGCTATCTCGTCTACACACAAGTCCGGGACAACTTGGAATGGCTGCGCCATGCTGGGTTGATGGATCTGGAGCAGAGTATTGCCCTGATCACCGATGGTATCTACCGTCTCGGGCTGCAGGTGGGCCTGTTCCTGCTGATTCTGGCGGCAGCCGACTACTGGTGGCAGAGACGGGAGTTTGAAAGCAGCATCCGCATGTCCAAGGACGAGATCAAGGAGGAGCTCAAGCAAACGGAAGGCGATCCCCTGATCCGTTCCCGTATCCGCCAGCGCCAGCGTCAGATGGCTGCCCAGCGGATGATGCAGGCGGTTCCCACCGCGGATGTGATTGTGACCAACCCTACGCACTATGCTGTGGCCATCAAGTACACTCCGGGGGAGATGGATGCGCCCAAGGTAGTGGCCAAGGGCCAAGGCTTAATTGCCCAGCGGATCAAGGAAGAAGGACAGAAACATCGTATTACTACAATACAGAACCCGGAACTAGCCCGGGCGCTGTATGATACCACCGAAGTGGGGCAGGAGATTCCGGCACACCTCTATCCTGCTGTGGCAGAAGTATTGGCCTTTGTGTACCGTTTGCGCCGGAAAACGGTTTGAATGTAGGGCATGAAGGATGGTGGACATGGCCAAATCGAGTCTTTCAATTAACCAGAACGTGGGACGCATCAGCGATTTATTCGTGATCCTGGCCGTGGTGCTCATCGTGGTCATGATGGTGCTGCCCCTGCCGCCCTTCCTGTTAGACCTGCTCTTAGCCATCAACATCAGTCTGTCCCTGTTGATTCTGCTCATCGCCATGAACATCCGTGAAGCCCTGGAGATTTCGGTGTTTCCTTCTCTGCTTTTGATTACCACTCTGTTCCGGCTGGCCTTGAGCGTCTCTTCCACCAGGCTTATTCTACTCACGGCCAATCCGGGCCGAATTATCATTGCCTTCGGCGATTTCGTAGTCGGCGGCAACTACGTAGTTGGCTTTGTGATCTTCTTGATTTTGGTTGTGGTGCAGTTTATTGTAATCACCAAAGGCTCGGAGAGGGTGGCAGAAGTAGCTGCCCGCTTCACCTTGGACGCCATGCCCGGTAAGCAGATGAGTATCGATGCCGATCTGAACTCGGGGCTGATCACCGAGACAGAGGCCAGGCAGCGCCGCCAGCTGATCGCCAGGGAAGCTGACTTCTACGGGGCCATGGACGGTGCCGCCAAGTTCGTGAAAGGAGATGCCATCGCCGGTATTATCATCCTGGTCATCGACCTTTTGGGCGGTTTGGCTGTGGGAATGCTGCAGAAAGGGATGGACTTTTCCACCGCTCTCAGCCGTTTTGCACTCCTTACGGTCGGTGATGGCCTAGTGAGCCAGATCCCAGCACTCTTGATCTCCACAGCCACAGGCATTGTGGTCACCAGAGGAGCGTCTGAGAACAACCTGGGCTCCGACGTGACTACCCAGCTTTTCTCCCACTACAGAATTCTCAGCACTACAGCGGTGGTGGTTGCTGTCTTCGGCCTCATTGGGGGTCTGCCCAAGCTGCCTTTCTTAATCTTAGCCGGCGCCCTGGGGTCCCTGTCCTTTGCCCTGCGCCGGGCCGAGAAAGGCCAAGAAGTGGAAGAGGAAACTGTGCTGGAGCAGCAGCGCCTCGAAGAAGCCCGCAAACCAGAAAGCGTGGTTTCCCTGCTGCAGGTGGATCCCATCGAGATGGAAATCGGCTACAGCTTGATTCCCCTGGTGGATGAGTCCCAGGGAGGGGATCTTCTTGACCGCATCAGCATGATCCGCCGGCAGTGCGCGATTGAACTGGGTATCCTGGTGCCCGTCATCCGGATCAGAGACAACCTCCAGCTTAACCCCGATCAGTACGTGGTGAAGATTAAAGGAATCCAAGTGGGCCATGGAGAACTTATGGTTAATCACTACCTGGCCATGGATGCTGGTGGGGTAACCGAAGAAGTGAGCGGCATACCCACAACGGAACCTGCCTTTGGTCTGCGGGCCCTCTGGGTGGATGCCGCCACCCGGGAGCGTGCTGAGTATGCCGGTTACACCGTGGTAGATCCGCCCGCAGTGCTGGCCACTCACCTCACTGAGATCATCCGCACCCATGCCCATGAGCTCCTGGGGCGCCAAGAGGTGAAGACCCTGCTGGATGGAGCCCGGGAGAACTACTCTGCCGTGGTCGACGAACTGGTGCCTGAACTCTTGACGGTGGGCGAGGTCCAAAAAGTGCTGCAGAATCTGCTGCGGGAAGGGGTACCCATCCGCAATTTGGTGACCATCTTGGAGACGCTGGCCGACATGGCACCGGTGACCCGGGATGTGGACTACTTAACTGAATTTGTGCGAGAGGCCCTTGGCAGGCAGATCTCGCAGATGTACCAGGAAAACGGTGTGCTCACCGTCTTGACCTTAAGCCCGGCCTGGGAAGAAGTGATCGCCGACTCCATCGAGCATACGGACCGCGGGCTTGCCGTGGCTCTCGATCCGCGAATGCTGCAGGAGCTCTATAGTGCACTGGGCCAAGCGTTGGAGGAGCACATCATGCCTTACCCGTTAGTCCTAGTTTCGCCCCAGATCAGGATGGCGCTGAAGAGGCTGACCGAACGGGCTATCCCACGCCTGATCGTGCTGTCTTACAACGAAATCAGCCCGGATGTCCAGGTGAATGCGGTGGGGACGGTGAAGTGAACGCATGAGGGTTAAGAAATTTACAGGAAAGACGATACAAGAAGCAGTAGAGAACTTACGGGACGAGTTTGGGCCCGATGCGGTCATCCTGCATACGACACAGAAGAGGGCTTGGTTGTGGGGAAGGCTTGGACCAAAGCGCTACGAGGTGCTGGGGGCCTTTGACCTCAGCTACCAAGCGTCCCGGGGCAAGAACAGGAGGCCCGCGGGGACAAGAACTGCCACCCAACCCTATGCGCCGTCCACTGCGCCGTATAGCCTCAAGGGTGGCCAGGCCTCAACGCCTGCCGACGGCCGTTTGGACCCTGCTTGGTCTGAGGCAGTGCAGAGCATTTACAGTAGACTGATCAAGGTTGATATTCCCAGGGATCTGGCTGCGCAGCTGATCAGGGAGGTTCTGGGCCAGGCTGCGAAAGAAGAGTGGAACAATGAAGCGAAGCTGTGGGCTGAGCTGACCAAACTTATCGCCAGCCGCATCAAAACAGCACTGCCCTGGGAATTTGACGCTGAACAGAAGGTTGTGGTGTTGATCGGTCCCACCGGGGTGGGTAAGACCACAACCATTGCCAAACTTGCGGCCAACTTTTCGCTGGTTGCCGGCCGCAAAGTCGGGTTGATCACCGTTGATACCTACCGCATTGCCGCGGTGGAACAGCTCAAGACCTATGCGGAGATTATTGGCCTGCCTCTGCATGTGGCTTACAGTCCGAAAGAACTGAAGGAGGGTATCGCCAAGCTCAAAGACAGAGATCTCATCCTCATTGACACAGCTGGCCGGAGCCAGAACAACCACATTCAGATTGCGGAGCTGAGGAATTTCTTCGAGGGTGTTGAAGCGGAAATGCATTTGGTGATCAGTGCCACGACCAAACCACGGGACGTGGACGAGATCATATCGGTTTTTGGGCAATTGCCGATTGATCGGGTGATCATCACCAAATTAGACGAGACAAGTGTCTATGGAGTCCTACTCCACACTTGTGAAAGGGCCCAAGTGCCCATTGCCTTCGTTACCACGGGACAGGGGGTACCAGAGGATATCGAAGTAGCGGATGGCGAGAGAATTGCCCAACTTATTCTGGGGGACGCATAACAATGAGAGATCAAGCGGCAGACTTGAGAAGTCTGGTTGCACAAAAGGAACCCAGCTCTCGAATCATCGCTGTGACCAGTGGCAAAGGCGGGGTTGGGAAGACTAATCTGGCTGTCAACTTGGCACTGGCCTTGTGTCAGATGGACTACCGAGTAGTTCTGATTGACGTGGATTTGGGCCTGGCCAACGTGGACATCGTCTTAGGTATTACTCCCAAATACAATTTGGGGCATGTGATCAACGGAGAAAAGACACTGCGGGATATCATAGTGGAAGGCCCCTTAGGCCTGAAGATTATCTCGGGAGGTTCTGGGATCACCGAACTGGCCAACCTCAACGGTTACCGTTTAGAGGCCTTTGTGGCATCTTTCGAGCAGCTGAACCAAGAGTTTGACTTTGTGATCCTGGACACGGGCGCAGGAGTGCACCGCTCTGTGATCAGCTTTGTGCTTGCTGCCACGGACGTAATCGTAGTTACTACTCCCGAACCCACGGCGATCACCGATGCCTACGGCCTGCTGAAGATCATCCATCAGCGGGCGCCGCACTCTAGGGTACGCCTGGTGGTTAACATGGCGAAAAGCCCGGCCGAGGCTGAGATGGTCGCTGCCAGGCTCAACTCGGTTTTGCGGGAGTTTGTCCAGTGGGAAGTGGATTATACAGGGTACATCCTTACCGAATCGCAAGTGGCGCGGGCTATTGCCGAGCAGCAGCCCTTTTTGCTGTCTTTCCCCTCTTCTATGGCCAGCCGGTCCGTCAAGAGGATCGCCGGAGTATTGGCCGGAGAGTCTGCCCCCAGCCAGCCTTTAGGTATTCGAGGCTTCTTTGCGAGAGTATCTGGACTGCTGCACTTTTAGAGAGGGAATGATATGCAGGTCGTACCAAATCAACTAGTAGAGCTACACCTAGAAGGACCTGGAGGGCCACAGGTTTATCGCACCAGGGTGGAAGATGTCTACGATGACATTGTGGTGGTAGGGGCCCCGTTGGAGCAGGGGGCGGTTGTCCCCATCCGCATCGGCACAGAGCTGCGCATTGAGTTCAAACTGCGTGGGCCCGGCCAAGAAGGGCGCTTCAGCAATAGAGCCATAGTAGAAAAGCGTTTCCGCACGACCATCCCCCTTCTGCAGATGAGGCTGTTGGGGCAGTGGGAGAAGACCCAAGAGCGCATGTTTGTGCGGGTTCCCGTGCACCTCGATGCAGTGGTGGTTCCCCTTACGGAAGGGGGAGAGGAGCTCCCAGCTGAACCAGGACTGATCCGTAACTTAAGTGGGGGCGGTTTTCTGCTCCGCTCGACACGGGCTTTTGAGCTTGATGAGGAAATGCGCATCAGCTTTCGCGTGGGAACAGAGCAGATCATGGCCAAGGCCTATGTGGCGCGGTTTGTGCCTACGGATGAGGGACACGACTTCGGCTGCGGCTTTCTGGAGATCGCGGAAAACATGCGCAAAGCCGTCATTCGGTTCGTGTTCAGGCGCCAGATCGAGCTGGCGGAGATTACCCGGGAGGATATCACCTAACTCATTCCCCATGGGGTGAAGAATATGTCTTTGCACAAGGAGCAGAATCGCATCGAAGAACTATGGCGCCGCTACAAGAAAAGCAATGATGCTCAGGCACGGGACGAGTTGATCGAAGAATACATACCCTTGGTTAAGTTTGTGGCTGGCCGGCTGGCCATGAACCTACCCAGCAGCGTAGAAGTGGGTGACCTTGAGAGTTTCGGCTTTTTCGGCCTCTTGGACGCACTGGAGAAGTTCGATGCGGACCGCAACACCAAGTTCGAAACCTATGCCACCACGCGTATCCGGGGTGCCATCATCGATGGGCTGCGGTCTTTGGATTGGGTTCCCCGCAGCACCCGCTCCAAAGCGCGGTTGGTGGAAAGCCAAATCTACGAACTCACCAATGATCTAGGCCGCACGCCCACAAATGAAGAGGTGGCTCAAGCCTTAGGCCTCAGCCTAGATGAGTATTACGGCCTATTGTCAGAGCTCAAGGGAGCTAACCTCTTTTCGCTGGATGAAGCGGCAGCCAGCGAGCAGGCGGGAGACAACCTGAAGATTCTGGATTTGGTTGTGGACCAGGGACTCCTGCCGGACCAGCAGATCTTGGAAAAGGAAAGCGTGGAGGAACTAGCGGCAGCCATCGAGGCGTTGTCTGAGAGGGAGCAGCTGGTTTTGGCGCTTTATTATCACGAGGATTTGACTTTGAAGGAAATTGGCCATGTACTGCAGGTTTCCGAGTCCCGAGTATCCCAGATTCACACTAAGGCCATTATGACCTTACGAAGTCGGCTCAGCTAAGAGCGGAGGGAAGGGTCATGTCCATCAGGTTTCCCGATTTCCAAATTCTAGTTTCCAGGTCCGATCAGGTGCCAAAGGTTGTGCGCGAGGGTGACCCCACCGGCGCAGCTGGCCGCCTGGCTCCCCAGGTAAGCGAAGAGTTTGCCGCCCGGGAAAGGCGTGTGGAACTGAACCGGGAAAAGGAGCGCATCCGGGACCGCAAAGATGAGCGGAGGGGCCGGCAAGAACAGCAAGGAGCCTCCAAGCGGCCGGGGGCGAGACGGCGGATCGATCTGCGCGCCTAGGGAGTTGGTCAGGTGGAGTTCTTCCTTGTGTTCACTTTAGGGATAGCCGTGGCAGTACTGGGCCTGTTTCTGCTCAGGCCCGGTCTTTTTACGCGTCCAAACACGGACTTTTCTGTGCTGGAAGTGATGGTGGAGGAAGCCTTGGAACAGCTGGAGCAAAGGCAGGCCGAAATCCTCGCGGAGATCGAGGAGCAGCACAACGCGCTGTTGGAGCTGCAGAAGCAGATTCTCAGCAGCTTTTTCCCGGAACCGCAGCAGTCTCCCAAGGTACTGGCTGTACTGGAGCTGGCCTCGCAGGGCAAGGATGTGGAGCAGATCGCCAAAAAGCTCGGGTTGGGAGTTGGGGAAGTAGAGCTCATCTTGGAGCTAAATAAAGACAGCGAACCCCTTGCTGAAAGCACTTGAGTGTGTTATATTAGCAAGTGGTGTGATTACACACGCTTCTGGATGGGAGATAAGGGTGCCGTTAAGGTCTTATCCCTAGATGAAGGGGGCGGAGGAAAAACAAAGGAAGGAGGTGGACGAAATGGCCGTAATTACCATGAAGCAACTGCTGGAGGCCGGCGTTCACTTCGGTCATCAGACCCGCAGATGGAATCCTAAGATGAAGCCGTACATCTTCACTGAAAGAAACGGGATTTACATCATTGACCTGCAGAAAACGGTCAAGAAAGTGGAGGAAGCCTATTCCTTCATTCGGGAAACGGTGGCCGCAGGCAAATCGGTGCTCTTCGTAGGCACGAAGAAGCAAGCTCAGGAAACCATCCGGGAAGAGGCAGAGCGGTGCGGCATGTTCTACGTCAACCAGCGCTGGCTGGGCGGTATGCTCACCAACTTCAAGACCATTTCCTCGCGGATTGGGCGCCTGGAGCAGATCGAGAAGATGGAAGCCGATGGCGTGTTTGACGTTCTGCCGAAGAAGGAAGTTACGCAGCTGAAGAAGGAAAAAGAGCGCTTAACTCGCTTCCTAGGCGGTATTCGGAACATGAAAACCCTGCCGGGCGCGGTATTTGTGGTTGATCCCCGCAAAGAGCGCATTGCTGTGGCAGAAGCACGCAAGCTTGGTATTCCCATCGTGGCGATCGTAGATACAAACTGCGATCCTGATGAAATTGACTATGTCATCCCTGGTAACGATGACGCCATCCGAGCTGTGAAGCTCCTGACTTCCACCATCGCTAGCGCTGTGGTCGAAGCCAGAGAGGGAGCCAGCTTCGCCGAAGCTCAGGAAGAGCAGGCTACCGAAGCTGAAGCAGAAACGGAACTCGCTGAAGAAGATACAGATCTGTACGACGAGGAAGAATAACAGCGGCCAAGAGGGTGGGAGGATTACTCTCACCCCTCTTTTCAATCGAATCAAAAGGAGGGTTACTATGGCGGAGATTACAACAGCCATGGTCAAGGAGTTGCGCGAGAAGACAGGTGCAGGCATGATGGACTGCAAAAAAGCTCTCCTTGAGACCAATGGAGATATGGACGCGGCCATCGACTACCTGCGGGAAAAAGGTTTGGCTGCAGCAGCTAAGAAGGCTGGACGCATTGCTGCTGAAGGCCTGGTCACGTCCTACATACACATGGGCGGGCGCATCGGTGTCTTGGTAGAAGTCAACTGTGAGACTGACTTCGTGGCTAAGACGGAGGAGTTCTCCCAACTGGCCAAAGACATCGCCATGCACATTGCAGCCAGCAAACCCGAGTATGTCTCCAGGGAGGATGTGCCGGAGTCGGTTCTGGAACATGAGCGGTCCATTTACCGAGCCATGGCCCTGAACGAAGGCAAGCCGGAACGGATCATTGACAAGATCGTCGAAGGCCGCTTGGAAAAATACTTCCAAGAAGTCTGCCTCCTAGAGCAGCCTTTCGTGAAGGATCCAGACATGACCGTTGGTGAGCTTCTCAATGAGAAAATCGCCAAAATCGGTGAAAAGATCTCGGTCAGGCGTTTTGTGCGCTATGAGCGCGGCGAAGGTTTGGAGAAACGTCAGGACGATTTCGCCGCAGAGGTTATGGCACAAGCCCAGATGGGGCAGTAGGAGGACACCATTGGTGTTCTCCTTTTTTTCTGGAGGGATCTGTCGCTTTGAGCAGAATAATTAAGGGGTGGTGTCCATGGAACGGCCTAAGTACAAGCGAGTGGTATTGAAGTTGAGCGGAGAAGCCCTGGGGGGCGGCGGTTTTGGCATAGACCCTGATGTGGTCAGCTATATCGCCCAGGAGATCAGCAGTGTGCAGGATCTGGGTGTGCAGATGGCCATCGTGGTGGGCGGGGGCAACTTTTGGCGCGGAGCCTCAGGCAGTGCCAAAGGCATGGAGCGCAGCACAGCCGATTACATGGGCATGCTGGCTACGGTGATCAACGCCTTGGCTCTGCAAGATGCCTTAGAGAAGCAAGGAGTGCAGACCCGCGTCCAGACGGCCATCGAGATGCGCCAGATCGCGGAACCCTATATCCGGCGCCGGGCCATTCGTCACCTGGAGAAAGGACGGATCGTGATCTTCGCTTCGGGCACAGGCAATCCCTATTTCTCCACCGATACCACTGCGGCTCTGCGGGCCCTGGAGATTGAAGCAGAAGTAATTCTCATGGCCAAGAGGGGCGTGGATGGCGTCTACAGTGCGGATCCCCGCTTAGATCCAGAAGCTGTCCGCTACGACAGCATCAGCTATCTCGATGTGATCAACCAAGGTCTGGGAGTCATGGATACCACTGCCACGTCGTTGTGCATGGACAACAATATTCCCATTGTCGTGTTCAACTTCGATGAACCAGGCAGCATAGCCAAAGCTGTTTGCGGATCAAGAATAGGTACTTACGTAGGAGGCGAATGAGATGATTGGTGGAATTTTGGACGACGGAAAAGCCAGGATGGAAGAGGTTATTGCCCGCACCAAAAAAGCTTTTGCCAGCGTACGCACGGGGCGCGCCAATCCCGCACTTCTCGATCGCATTGTTGTTTCCTATTACGGGACCCCTACACCTCTGCCTCAGATGGCCAGTGTGTCGGTTCCCGAGCCCAGGCTGCTGGTGATCACTCCGTGGGATAAAAACTCCATCAAGGACATCGAAAAGGCCATTCTGACCTCTGACTTAGGGCTAGTACCCTCCAACGATGGTTCGGTGATCCGTCTGGCCATCCCGCCCTTGACAGAGGAGCGCCGCAAGGAATTAGTGCGCCTGGTTCGCAAAGATGCCGAGGACTTCCGCGTTGCGGTGCGCAATATCAGGCGTGACTTGAACGAGGCCGCCAAGAAGAAGGAGAAAGACGGCGACATCTCCGAAGACGATTTGAGGCGGGCGCAGGACGAGATTCAGAAATTGACCGATCGCTACATTGAGCAGATCGATGAACTGCTGAAAGCCAAAGAAAAGGAGATCATGGAAGTTTGAGCAGACAGCAGGAGTTCTCAGAATGGGAGTTTCTGATCGGCTACCCTCTAGAACAGGCCCAGGAAATCCTCCTGGAAGAAGGGGTGGCTTTTGAGGTGATCTGGACCGCGGCCCCCAAGTATCAGGGGCATGTGCCCTCTCGAGATGAAGACTCTGCTGAGGACACCCGTGTTGTGGCCGTGCGCAGAGGCTCGCCAGTGGGCTTGGTCTGCGCGGTCCAAGATTGGAATGTGGACTAGGAGGCATGCACTTGAGTAAAAAGACGAACGGCCTGCCGGCACACGTGGCCATTATCATGGATGGCAATGGGCGCTGGGCCAAGCGGCGAGCCCTGCCGCGCTACTTCGGGCACAGGGAGGGGGTCAAAGCCCTGAAGACGGTGGTGCGCTATGCTGCGGAACGGGGCATCCCCACCCTGACCGTGTACGCATTCAGCACCGAAAACTGGCGCCGGCCCCGGGAAGAAGTGGAGTTCCTCTTGGATCTGATGTTCAAAACCTTCGTTCAGGAGATCGAGGAACTGCGCCAGGAAGGTGTACGCGTGCGTTTGGTGGGCGACCGGACAAGCCTGTCCGATCAGATCAAGGCCGTGTGGGTCAAGGCGGAAGAGCTCACCGCCCACAACACCCGCTTGACTTTGAACGTGGCCTTCAACTACGGCGGGAGGTCCGAACTGACCAGAGCCGTCAGGGAGCTGGCCAGCCGTGTAGCTAGGGGAGAGCTGACCGTAGAAGAGATCACGGAAGACGCTATCTCCCAAGAGCTGTACACTTGGCCCAGCCCCGATCCTGATCTGATCATCCGCACCGGCGGCGAGCAGCGCCTGAGCAATTTTCTGCTCTGGCAGGCCGCGTACAGTGAACTGTATGTAACTGACGTTCTCTGGCCCGATTTTGGGGAAAAAGAGTTTGAGCAAGCTCTCCAAGACTACATGGGGCGGGAACGCCGTTTTGGGCAAGTATCCGCAAAGGAGCAGAACGGTTGAACATGTTAGCGCAGCGCGTGCTCACAGCTGTAGTTGGTCTACCTATCCTATTGGCTGCCCTCCTTTTCGGAGGCGCAGCCTGGCGTTTATTGGTGACATTGTTGATCATAGTCGGGCTCTGGGAGTTTGCGGCCATGAGCGGCCCCGGCCTCTATCTTGACTATCTAGCTGTGGCCGGACTATCCTTTCTGGCCGTGACATATAGTGGGGTAGATGGAACGAAGCTGCTCCTTTGGCTGGCCCTGCAGCTCCTCTATTATCTCCTGCGGTCCGCCTTCAGCGGCATGCACAGTTTCGCTTCTGCCGCCAACCTGTTGGGTGTCTTGTATGTGGCTGTCCTGTACAGCTTTCTCGTCTTAGTGCGGGAGCATTTCGGGGTGAGCTGGACTTTGTTTGGCTTTCTGGTAACCTGGGCTACTGATACAGGAGCATATTTCGGTGGGCTCAAGTACGGCAGGCACAAACTTTGTCCTAAGATTTCCCCCAACAAGTCGGTTGAAGGCGCGTTGTTCGGCCTGGTGGGCGGGGCAGTGGCCGGGATCGTTTTCGCTCTGGTTGCACAAGAGTCCCTGCTGCAGCTGGCCACGTTTGCGCTGGTGCTTTCGCTGTGCGGCCAACTGGGAGACTTGGTGGAATCGGCCCTGAAACGGGAGCGGGCTGTGAAGGACAGCGGTTCCATACTGCCAGGTCACGGAGGCATCTTGGACCGTTTCGATTCGCTCTCCTTTGTTTTTCCCGTGCTCTACGGTCTGCTCAGCCTATTCGCTTAGCCTTCGCTGACCCCAAAGCGGGGTGCCGCCTTGCTACCGCCTGTTCTAACGGCAGCCGCCTTGTTCTGCGCGGCCCTAATCCTGCTGAAACTAGCGTTTCCATATGTGGCGCCGTTTCTGCTGGGTCTGAGCCTGGCGCTGTTTTTGGACGGGCCCGTCACATATCTGGAGCAACGCGGCTGGCCGCGTCCTGCTACATCTCTGGCCCTGGTAACTGCGTGCTTCCTGGCCCTGCCTGGCGTGATCGGGTTGTTTTTCGTAAGATTGTGGCAGGAGATGCAGGGGCTGTTGACCTTGGGGCTGGTGGGTCAGCTGGCCGGGGAGTTTTCCGAGCATGTTTTGAGCTTATTGGAAAAGATCCCTTTCGCTTCCCAATGGGATTTCGCGGGGCTTTTTGCGCTGCCCCAGGTGCTGCTGAGCTGGGCGTCGGCTATTCCCGATCTTTTTTTGATCTGGACCCTGACTGCCCTCAGCGCCTATTTTTTCCTGCGCGACAAACGCAAGCTCTTCCGTTGGGCTGCCGAGCAGCTGCCGCAGAAAAGGGCGATCAGCGTACGCCAGCTGTATGTAGATACAGTCGGGGCTCTTTGGCACCTGGTGCGCGTGCAGCTGGTCTTGGTCCTTTTGTCCACGGGAGCTAGTATGGTCTTTTTCTCCTTGCTCAAGCTGCCCTTTCCGCTGCTCTCCGGTTTTCTCGTGGGCTTTTTTGATCTCTGCCCCGTTGTGGGCCCGGGTCTCGTTTACCTGGCCTTGGCCCTGATCCAACTATCTTTAGGGAATTCCCAGATAGCTCTGGCCTTGGGCCTGGGATATCTGGTAGTATTACTGTTAAGGCAGTGGGGTGAACCTCACTTGGTTGGCGAACGTCTGGGGCTCCACCCGCTGGCGGCCCTGATCGGGGTCTATGTGGGCTTTCGTATTTGGGGCCCTTTGGGGGCCGTTACAGGTCCGATCCTGTTGGTTATTTTCCAAGCTTATTTACGCCAAACACGGGCGCATGTTTGTAGAAAGGGTTAAGTCATGCCTAATGTAGTTATTCTCGGTTCAACAGGTTCCATTGGAACCCAGACGCTGGACGTAATCCGCACTCTGCCGGATATCAAAGTGCTCGCGCTGGCTGCAGGCACTAATCACAAACTGCTCCGGGAGCAGATGGCTGAGTTCCGCCCGGAGATGGCCAGCATCCTCGTGCCAGAGCAAGCGGAGGCGCTGGCCAGCGAGTTTTCCGTTCCCGTGTACAGCGATCCGCGGGCCTTGGAGGATATGGTTACCGACCCGCGCTGTGATCTGGTGGTAGTAGCCGTGGTCGGGGCAGCGGGGTTAAAGCCCACCCTGGCAGCCCTCAAGGCAGGCAAGCGGGTCGCTCTGGCCAACAAAGAGACGTTGGTGGTGGGAGGCCATCTGGTCATGCAGTATCGGGAGCAGATCGTGCCCATCGACTCAGAGCACAGCGCACTGTGGCAGCTCTTTTTGGGCCGTCCTCGAGAGGATGTATCCGAGATTATCCTTACGGCCTCTGGAGGGCCCTTTCGTACCTACCAAGGAGATCTCGCCACTGTCACCGTGGAGCAGGCCTTGGCCCACCCGCGCTGGAACATGGGCGGCAAGATCAGTATTGACTCGGCCACTTTGATGAACAAAGGGTTCGAAGTGATTGAGGCCCACTGGCTGTTCGGACTGCCTTTTGAGTCAATCAAGGTGGTCGTCCACCCGGAGAGCATCGTTCACTCACTGATCCGTCTCCAAGACGGGGCTCTTTTGGCCCATCTGGGTACTACGGATATGCGCCTGCCCATCCAATACGCCTTAACGTACCCGCGGGTGCAGCCGTCCCCTGTGGAGCCGTTGGATCTGGCTGCTGTGGGCAGCCTATCCTTTGCAGAGGTGGACCATGGTCGTTTTCCCAGCTTGGGGCTGGCGTACGCTGCGGGGCAGGCGGGAGGCGCCAAGCCTGTAGCTCTCAATGCGGCGAATGAAGAAGCAGTACGCGCCTTTTTGGCCGGCGAAATCAGGTTTACGCAAATCGCTGAGACGGTTCATGCCGTTGTTGAGGAGTTTCCGGGACAATCTTTTCTAACTTTGGAGGAGATACTAGCGGTAGACGCTGAGGCCCGTGAGCGGGCAAGAGCTTTCATGGGCCAGAGAGGATGATAATATGATCACCTTAGTTGCCTTTGTGGTCATTTTTGGAACCATTGTGCTCGTTCATGAGCTGGGGCATTTTCTCGCAGCCAAGGCTGCGGGGATCCGCGTGTACGAGTTTGCCATTGGCTTTGGACCTGCCTTAGTCAGTACCACCAGAAAAGGAACCAAGTATTCTCTGCGCATCGTTCCCCTGGGAGGCTTCGTGAAAATGGCGGGCATGGACGAGCCCGTAGACTATCACGAAGATGTGCCCGATGACGATCCAGAGAGTTTTCAGAGCAAAAGCCTGCCTTGGAGGCTGGGTACAATTGCCGCAGGGCCGTTCATGAATTTCGTCCTAGCCATTGCCCTGTTTGTTCTCTATTTCATGTTGGTGAGCGTACCGCCCATGGTGACCACGGTGGAGCCTAACTCTCCTGCACACCGTGCAGGGCTTCTGCCGGGCGACTTGTTCATCAGCGTAGACGGACAGCCAGTTGCTGAAGCAGATGAGGTGGTCCGCCTCATTCAAGGGGCTGCCGAGAGGGAGATGGAGATTGTTGTAAGGCGCCAGGGCAGTCTGGTTACTCTCACAGCCGTGCCCGACGCTGCCAACGGCCAGGGCTGGTTGGGGGTGGCCATCAGTGAAGCGAAGCCGCGCTATCCCTTCCTCACAAGTGTGCGGGCAGGGGCGGTGCAGACCTGGAGGCTGACAACCCAACTCATTGGAGAGATCGGCCGCATGATTTCTGGCAGACAGCCAGTGGAGATCTCGGGCCCCATCGGCATTGTACAGATTGTAGGCGAGACAGCCCGCCACGGAGTGCCCCAGCTGTTGATTCTGGCGGTAATCCTCAATGTCAACTTGGGGTTGTTGAACTTGCTGCCAGTACCTGTCCTAGATGGTGGCTGGCTGCTCATCCTTGTCCTAGAAGCAGTGCGCGGCAAGCCTCTGCGGCCCGAAACACGCGGCATAGCCCAGTTCGTGGGGTTAGCCCTGTTGATCGCGCTCATGCTCTTCGCCACCTTTAAGGACCTAACCCGCATCAACCTATTTTCCTGATGGAGTGTTGCTGTATGCGTGACAAAACTCGGCGGGTGATGGTGGGCAGTGTACCTATCGGGGGCGGTGCCCCCATTTCGGTGCAGTCCATGACCAACACCGATACGCGCGATGCCGCGGCCACTTTGGAGCAGATCAAAGCTTTGGCCGCTGCCGGATGTGACCTCGTGCGTCTTGCGGTTCCTGACCAAGCGGCCGCGGACGCGCTGTTTACGATCGTGCCTCAAAGCCCAGTTCCTCTCGTGGCGGACATTCATTTTGATCACCGCCTAGCCCTTCGGGCCTTGGAGGCGGGCGTGCACAAACTGCGGCTGAACCCGGGAAATATCGGAGATGAACGTAAGGTGCAGGAAGTGGTGAGCGCTGCCAGAGAACGGGCTGTGCCCATCCGCATTGGCGTCAATTCCGGTTCGATTTCCAAGCCGCTTCTGGACAAGTACGGGAGAACCCCCGCAGCCATGGTGGAAAGCGCCTTGGAGCACGTGGCCATCTTTGAACGCCTGAGCTTCTACGATATTGTCATCTCCGTAAAAGCTACGGATATTGCTTTCACGGTTCAGGCCTACGAAGAGCTGAGCCGCCGGGTTCCCTATGCGCTGCATCTAGGGATTACCGAAGCGGGGACGCGTTGGTTTGGAACCATCAAATCAGCAGTAGGCCTGGGGGCACTGCTTTCCAGGGGCATAGGTGATACCCTACGAGTGTCGCTTACTGCCGATCCGGTGGAAGAGGTCAAGGTAGGCTGGGCCATCCTTTCCTCCCTGGATCTGCGGAGAAGGGGGCCGGTGTTCATCTCCTGCCCCACCTGCGGAAGAACCGAGATCGACTTGGAAGGAATAGCGCAGGAAGTGGAGAACCGTTTATGTGACTTTCCGCTGCCCATCACCATCGCGATTATGGGTTGTGTTGTGAACGGTCCTGGCGAAGCCAGTCACGCTGATTTAGGGATCTGCGGCGGGAGAGGTGTAGGCCTGGTGTTCCGCCGCGGGCAGATTGTGCGGAAAGTACGGGAAGAAGAGTTGGTGGATGCCCTTGTGGCTGAAGCTAATAGATTGCTGGAAAAGGATAGGGGATAGACTATGCTCATGTCGCAGTTATATGCGCCAACATTGCGGGAGACGCCCTCAGAAGCTGAACTGGTGAGTCATCAGCTCATGCTCCGCGCTGGCCTCATGCGCAGGTCCGCTTCGGGCATGTACACGTTTCTGCCCCTGGGGCTGAGGGTCATCCGCAAAGTGGAGCAGATTATCCGGGAAGAGATGAATGCCATTATGGGGCAGGAAGTGCTCATGCCCATAGTCCAACCGGCCGAAATCTGGCAGGAATCTGGACGCTGGGATGAGTACGGTGATGAAATGTTCCGCCTCAAAGATCGCAACGGCCGCCAGTTCTGCCTGGGGCCCACCCATGAAGAGCTGATCACCGCTTTGGTGCGCTCGGAAGTGCGTTCTTACCGGCAGCTGCCCCTGCGGCTGTACCAGATCCAGAACAAGTACCGCGATGAGATCCGGCCCCGTTTTGGCCTGATGCGCGGCCGGGAGTTCATCATGAAGGACATGTACTCCTTTGACAAAGACGAAGAAGGCCTAGATGCCAGTTATTGGGCAGCCTACCATGCCTACGAAAGGATCTTCAAGCGCTGCGGAGTGGAAGCCAGACCTGTGGAAGCAGATTCTGGAGCCATTGGCGGTGATGTGACCCACGAGTTCATGGTGTTGGCTGAAGCCGGGGAAGATAGTGTTCTGCACTGTCTGAAATGCGGCTACGCCGCCAATGTGGAACGGGCCGAAGGTGTAGACCGAAAACTCCCAGCACCAAACGGCGAAAAGCAGCCGCTCCAAGAAGTGGCTACACCGCAGGTCAGCACCATCGCCCAGGTCTGCGCGTTTTTGAACAAAGAACCGCAGGACTGCATCAAAACCTTAATCTATCTGGCGGATGGGCGCCCTGTGGCCGCCCTTGTGCGCGGGGATCATAACCTGAATGAAATCAAACTGCGCAAGTTCCTCAACTGCGATGTGCTGGAACTTGCTGATGAGGATACCATCGTCCGCATCACCGGAGCACCGGTGGGGTTTGCCGGCCCCGTGGGCCTGGATGTGCCCCTGTACGCAGATTATGCTGTGAAATACATACTGAACGCCGTGGTAGGGGCCAACAAACAGGATGCGCACCTGATCAACGCCAACCTGGATCGAGATTTTCAGGTCACGGAGTTTGCCGATCTGCGAGAGGTCCAGCCGGGCGATCCCTGCCCGCGCTGCGGAGATGCCTTAGAAGGCGCCCGCGGCATTGAGGTGGGGCAGGTCTTCAAGCTGGGTACCAAGTACTCTAAAGCCATGGGGGCCACTTTCCTTCAGGAGAACGGCGTGGAGACGCCCTTTGTAATGGGCTGCTACGGTATTGGCGTAGGCCGGACGGTTGCTGCCGTGATTGAGAAAAACCACGATGCTGACGGCATCATCTGGCCCATCAGCATTGCACCTTACCACGTGATCATCGTTCCCGTAAGCGTCAAGGATCCCGCCCAGACGGAGGCAGCCTACAAGCTCTATCAGGAGCTGCAGGCCGCTGGCATTGAGGTTGTGCTTGATGACCGAGATGAACGCCCAGGTGTAAAGTTTAAAGACGCAGACCTCATCGGGTTTCCCATCAGGGTAACCATTGGGCCTAAGTCGTTGGAGAAAGGTGAAATGGAGTTAGTGATCCGGCGGACTAAAGAGGTGAGAAGCTTGCCGGTAGGCAGCATTTTAGCTGCAATACGGGAGATCCTGGAGGGCGGAGAGCAAGAGTGAAAGTAGCCGCGATTGTCCCCGCTTACAATGAGGAGCAGACCATCGGACCAGTTATAGAAGCTCTGCTGGAATGCCAGCTGCTTTCCGAGATCATTGTGGTCAGCGATGGCTCCGTTGATCGTACTGCAGAAGTAGCTCGTCAGTATCCAGTGAAAGTGGTTGAACTCGCCGAAAACATTGGCAAAGGCGGAGCGATGAAAGCGGGGGCCAACCACACCAACTGTGAGGTACTGCTCTTTGTGGATGCCGACCTAGTAGGCCTCCACAAAGAGCATATCGAAGCCCTTCTAGAACCGGTGCTTTCAGGGCGGACGGCCATGAGCGTCGGTGTCTTCTCGGAAGGGAGGCGCAGCACCGACCTGGCCCAGAAACTGGCGCCTTCTCTCTCGGGACAGAGGGCGGTGCGCAAAGACCTCTTCGATCAAGTGCCTAGACTGGAGAGCAGCGGCTACGGAGTGGAAGTGGCCCTGACCCAATTTGCTGAAAAGCATAATGTGGACATCGTGCGCGTGCCCCTGCCTACCGTATCGCAGATTATGAAAGAGGAAAAGCGGGGCTTGGTTAAGGGGTTGTGCGCCAGGATGAAGATGTACTGGGAAATAGTGCGCTCCCTCCGCATCTAACTTTTCTTGAGTTTCGGCCCCCTGAAGGACCGCGCCAGATCAGCGGCCTTGCGGGGGACTTTTTTCGGGAGGTGGCTTGGTGACTGCCTTTTACATAGAACCGGAGAACAAGTTATTCTTGGCTTCCTTAAGCTCCCACCCCCTGGTACAGGAACTGGAGATTGAACGCATCGGGGTGGACCCCCAAACGAGGACGTGGGTCTTCGTGCTCCAAGGGCCGCCCCGAGGTGAACAGGCGCTCTGGAATGAGTTAACTCAAGCAGTGAAGAACCTGCATCCGGAGGTGGCCGAAGTTCGCTTTGAATGGACAAGCACTGCGGCATCCGGTCAGTCCGAGCCAGAGAGCGAGTCGGAACAGGCCTATCTGGAAAACGCCATCAGGCAGGTGAATGGGATGCCGATCAACTACAGTTCGGCACCCACCAATGGGAACGGCCGCACCAACGGCAATGGCCGTTCTAACGGGCGAAGCCGAAGTCTCCTGAGAGACTCTATTCCCGGAGATCCCGTGCCCATTGCCCAGCTCCAGGAAGGTGAAGACAACGTCCTGATTGCCGGCGAAGTTGTGGCCTTTGAATCTCGCGTTACCCGCACGGGCAAGATCCTGGTCATGTTCGATGTCTACGATGGAACTGACACCCTCGGCTGCAAGGTGTTCCTGGACGAAGCACAGGATCTGGGCATCAAAAAGGGACAGTGGGTCAAGGTCCGGGGTAATCTGCAATTCCAGCCCTTTGACAACGAACTGAGCCTCATGGTGCAGGGACTAGCTCCCATGGAGGCGCCGCACTGCCTGGAGGATACTGCGGAACAGAAGCGGGTAGAGCTGCACCTGCACACGAAAATGAGTGGGCTCGATGGTACGGTGGATGTGGAGCTGCTCATGAAGTTGGCCGCCTCCCTGGGTCACGATGCGGTGGCCATCACCGACCACGGCGTGGTGCAGGCTTTCCCTGAGGCCCATCGGGCAGCCAAAAAGCACGGCATCAAGGTGCTTTACGGAGTTGAGGGCTACCTGGTGGATGATCCCGAGAGCAAAACGCGGCCCTACCATATTGTGCTGCTGGCTAAGAACCAAGTGGGGCTCAAAAACCTGTACCGTTTGGTTTCCTATGCCCATCTTCGCCATTTTTACCGGGTACCCCGCATACCCCGCTCTTTGCTGCAGCAGTACCGCGAGGGCCTGATTGTGGGATCTGCCTGCGAGGCCGGCGAGGTTTTCCAGGCCGTGCTCCACCAGCGCCCTAACGTTGTAGAAGTGGCCAGCTTCTACGACTACTTAGAGATCCAACCGCTGGCCAATAACGAGTTCCTCATCGGCACCAGCAACGTGCGATCCAGAGATGACCTCGTTCGCATTAACAAGCAGATTGTGGCGCTGGGTGAGCGTTTGGATAAGCCTGTTGTAGCCACGGGCGACGTGCATTTCCTCCGGCCCGAGGATGCGTTTGTGCGTACCATCCTCCTCGCGGGTAAGGGTATGGGTGATGTGGAGCACCCTGCACCCCTGTATTACCGCACCACTGCCGAGATGCTCCAGGAGTTTGCCTACCTCAGCGCAGAGAAGGCCTATGAGGTTGTGGTGAAAAACCCCCGCTGCATCGCGGCTGAAATCGAACAGTTGAGCCCGGTTCCTTCGGGTTTCTATCCGCCGCACCTCCCCGAGGCAGACAAGGAACTGGAGAGAATGACCTATGCCAAGGCCCGGGAGATCTACGGAGATCCCCTGCCGGACATTGTCCAGGCGCGTTTGGAGCGGGAATTGAAAGCCATCATCGACAACGGCTACGCGTCCTTGTACATTATTGCTCATAAACTGGTGAAAAAGTCCCTGGACGATGGCTACCTGGTCGGGTCCAGGGGATCGGTGGGATCTTCTTTGGTGGCCACCATGTGTGCGATTACAGAGGTGAACCCTCTGCCGCCGCACTATGTGTGCCCTAACTGCCACTGGACAGAATTCTTCACCGCCGGGGAGGTGGGCTCAGGGGTAGATCTGCCTGACCGCAGCTGCCCGAAGTGCGGCACAGTAGTCCGCAAGCTGGGCTTTGACATTCCCTTTGAAGTGTTTATGGGCTTCCACGGCGATAAGGTGCCAGATATCGATCTTAACTTCAGCGGAGAATACCAGGCTCAGATCCACAGCTACACCGAGGAACTGTTCGGCACCGATTACGTGTTCCGAGCCGGCACCATCGGTACCTTGGCAGAAAAGACGGCCTATGGCTTTATCATGAAGTACTTGGAACAGACCAACGAGACCAGGCGCAGCGCGGAAATCAACCGTCTGGTTTCCAAACTGGCGGGCGTGCGCCGCACCACCGGCCAGCACCCTGGGGGCATGGTGGTGATTCCTAAAGGGAAGGAAGTATTCGACTTCACTCCCATCCAATATCCCGCCAACGATCCCAGCAGCGGGACGATTACCACCCATTTCGAGTACCATGCCCTGGATGACTGCCTGGTGAAGCTGGACATCTTAGGACATGATGATCCCACCATGCTGCGCATGCTGGAAGATCTCACAGGGGTCAACGTGGCTGATATCCCCCTCAATGATCCCCAGACCATGGCCATTTTTTCGTCTACGGAGAGCCTGGGAGTGACCCCGGAGCAGATCGGCACGCCAGTAGGCACTTTAGGTGTACCCGAGTTTGGCACGCGCTTCGTCCGCCAGATGCTGGAGGACACCTTACCTAAGACTTTCAGCGACCTGGTGCGCATCAGCGGCTTGTCCCACGGAACCAACGTATGGACCAGCAACGCGGAAGAGCTGATCAAGGCTGGGATCACGGATATCAGCGGAGTTATTGCCACCAGAGATGACATCATGATCTACCTCATGCTCCGGGGCGTGGAGGCTCGGGATGCTTTCCGAATCATGGAACAGGTGCGCAAGGGAAAGGGGCTCACAGAAGCGGATGAGGCCCTGCTCAAGCAGTTTGATGTCCCCCAGTGGTACATCGATTCCTGCAACAAGATCAGCTACATGTTCCCTAAAGCTCATGCCGTGGCCTATGTGATGATGGCCTTCCGCATCGCCTACTTCAAGGTCCACTATCCCCTGGCCTTCTATGCAGCCTTGTTCTCGCTGCAGGCGGGTGATTTCGATGCCCAACTGGTGAAGGGTGGAGAGCAGGCTGTCCGGGCAGAGTTGGCCAGAATCACCAACAAGGCCTACGAGGCCACTCCCAAGGAGCGGAGCCTGGTAACCTTGTTGGAGATCATCCTGGAAGCCATGGTGCGTGGGGTGCGTTTCCTGCCCGTCGATCTCTACAAGTCGGCGGCACAGGTGTTTAGGATCGAGGGCGAGGCCCTGCGTCCACCGTTTGCTTCCCTGCAGGGTGTTGGGGCCAGCGCGGCCAACAGCATTGTGCAGGCCCGGGAAGAAGGGGAGTTCATCTCCGTTGAGGATCTACGGCAGAGGGCCGGTGTCACCAAGGCGGTGATCGAAGCTCTGCGCCTGCACGGGTGTCTCGAGGGCCTGCCGGAAACGAATCAATTGACACTTTTCTAGATCCTGTGTTATAATGCGTCTGTAAACTGATGAGTTGCCGGGAGAGTGGGAGATCAGCCCACTCTTTTGACGTATGGGTGCAGAAAGCGGGCATAATGTGGAAAAGAAGGGGGCGATGGGCGCCGTGAGTCGCGTACATATCGAGAAGCTGGTCACAGCCTGGACTGAAGAAATCGTTGAAGGAACAGAACTGGAATTGGTTGATGTGGAGTATGTGAAAGAACCCAGCGGCTGGATTCTCCGAGTGTTCATCGATAAGCCCGCTGGAGTCGACCTGGAAGACTGCCGCCAGGTGAGTGAAGCTCTGGACCAGAGACTGGACGCAGAAGACCCCATTCCAGGACCTTATCTGCTGGAAGTGTCTTCTCCCGGGTTGGAGCGCCCCTTGAAAAAAAGGTCTGATTATGAGCGCTTCGCCGGACGCAGGGTGGAGATCCGTACCTACGGGGCCATCCACGGCCGTAAGCGCTTTGAAGCCACCTTGCAGGGACTTCAGGGCGACAACGTTGTACTAGAATGGGAAGGGGAGACCATAGAAATTCCCCTAGAGCTGATTTCCAAGGCCAATTTGGTTCTGGAGCTCTAAAACGGGAGGCCAACAGGGATGAATTTGGAATTAATTGGTGCATTGACTGAACTGGAAAAGGAGCGGGGCATCTCCAAGGAGCTGCTGCTGGATGCCATTGAAACCGCGATCGTCTCAGCCTACAAAAAGAACTATGGAGCCAGCTCATCGGCCAGCGTACGAGTGGAGTTGAACCAGCACACTGGTGAGATTCACGTCTATTCTCGCCGCGTCGTGGTTGATGAGGTGGAGGACGAGACCCTGGAGATTTCCCTGGAGGAAGCGCGTGACCTGGATCCCAACTACGAATTGGGAGATGTGGTGGAGCGGGAAGTAACCCCTGCAGAATTCGGCCGCATCGCCGCTCAGACTGCGAAACAGGTGGTTATCCAGAAGATTAGGGAAGCGGAACGCTCCATCGTGTACGACGTATACTCCAACCGGGAGGGTGATGTGGTTACTGGCACCGTACAGCGGGCCGATCAGCGCCAGGTCTTGGTTGACTTAGGCGACGTGGAGGCAGTGCTGCCGGCCAGCGAACAGATCCCCGGCGAAGTGTACAGTCCCCACGCGAAAATGCGTTTCTACATCAACGAAGTACGCCAGACCAGTAAAGGTCCCCAGATTTTCCTTTCCAGAACTCATCCCGGCCTTTTGCGGGCCCTTTTTGAACTGGAAGTGCCGGAGATCCAGAGTGGAGAAGTGGAGATCAAAGCGGTGGCCAGGGAAGCCGGCAACCGCTCCAAGATCGCGGTGTACAGCCGCGACCCCAACGTCGATCCCGTGGGTGCCTGCGTGGGTGCGCGGGGCAGCCGAGTTCAGTCGGTAGTGGCCGAACTGGGCAACGAGCGCATTGATGTGGTGCAGTGGGAAAAGGATGTGGGCGAGTTTGTGAAGAACGCGCTCAGCCCTGCCAAGGTGCTCTTTGTGGTCACGGACGAAGAGGAAAAGGTAGCCCATACCGTGGTTCCCGATGATCAGCTGTCTCTGGCCATTGGCAAAGAGGGGCAAAATGCCCGCCTGGCGGCGCGCCTCACCGGCTGGAGAATTGATATCAAGAGCGAAACGCAAGCTGCCGAGCTGGGACTGGAACCCCAGCCGGTAGTGGAGTTCGAAGACGAGCTAGAACTAGACCTGGACGAACTGGTGGAAGAACCAGTTGTGGAGCCGGAAGAAGAGGTTGAACTGCAAGTGGCTGTAGAAGCTGAGGCGGAAGTCCAGGATGAGGAAGCGACAGAGCAGACTGTCCGCGAGGAGGCGCAGCCAGAACCATCTGAACAAGAGCCCAAAGCTCCCGCCATCAGCGTTGAAGACCTGGCCAGCCTGACCAACGTGACCAAGCGTAAGAGCTGGCAGGAACGCTTCGGCAGCATCGAAGTGGCCCCTGCGCCCGCCGCTCCGCAAGAAAAGCAGGAAACAGGCAAACCGAAAAAGAAGAAAGAAAGAGTCATCACTGACTTGTCGCAGCTGGAATCCATCACTTTCAAGTTTGACGAAGAGAAGTAGGTGGTAGAGGATGCGCAAAAAGCACGTTCCCATGCGTACCTGCGTGGGCTGCCGCACCTCCGCGCCCAAGCGGGAACTGATCCGCGTTGTGCGCAGTCCCGCTGGGGAAGTGAGTTTAGATTTGGTTGGTAAAAGCCCGGGACGGGGAGTGTACATTCATCCCACTGAAGGCTGTTTGGAAAGCGCCGTCAAGGGACGCCAAATCCAAAGAGCACTGGAAACCCCCATCTCGGATGAGCTCCTGGAAGACTTGAAGCGGGTGCTCCATGAAAAGCAAGATCAGCAGTAAGGACAAGTTCTACAGCTATCTGGGCTTGGCCACTCGGGCTGGTAAAGTGGTCTCGGGGGAAGATGCGGTGGAAAGCGCGGTACGGCGGGGCAAGGTGTTTTTCCTCATCCTGGCCCAAGATGCCTCCGCGAACACCCTCCGCAAGTTCAGCTCACTGGCTCGCCATCACCACCTGCGCGCAGCCGTCGCTGGCAGCAAAGACCTGTTAGGTCAGGCCATGGGCAAGGCGCCGAGGGCAGTGGTGGGGATTACCGACCGCGATTTTGCCCAGGTGATTCGGGAGAGCGTGAGAGAGTCAGTGCAGGAGAATGATAGGAGTGATGCCGATGACGAATAAAATCAGAATCTACGAGCTGGCAAAGGAACTTGATTTGAAGAGCAAGTTCGTGATTGAGTTCCTCAATGACCTAGGAGCGGATGTGTCCAATCACATGAGTTCCATCGACGAAGACATAGCCAATATGCTCAGGGAGCATTTTGCCCCAGAAGAGGAAGCACCGGTGCCAGAAGACGATGAGCCGAAAGTGCTCAAAAAGAAGCGGAGGTCCTTTAAGAAGGAAGAAGAGGAGCGGGACGCTGGGCCGAAACTGCGCGGCAAGAAAAAACGCGGCCCCAGAAAGCCTGGAGCTCCAGAACAGCCTTCCGCGGAAAAGAAAGCTAAGCGGATTACGCTAGGTGAACGCGTAGCCGTGAATGAGCTGGTTCAGAAGATCGGCGTGTCTGGTGCAGAAGTGGTCAAACAGCTCATGAAAATCGGCGTCATGGCTTCTCTTGCGCAAAGCGTAGACTATGAGATCGCGGCGATTGTGGCTTCTTATTTCGGAGTGGAGACTGAACCCGAGCGCGACCTGGCAGAGGAAATCTTCGCACCCGCGGAGCCAGACCCGGCCAAGTTAGTCCCCAGACCCCCTGTGGTCACCATCATGGGACACGTTGACCATGGCAAGACAACGCTCTTGGACTTCATCCGCAAAACCAAGGTGACGGCCACTGAAGCGGGCGGGATCACCCAGCACATTGGGGCTTACCAGATCGAGTACAATGGCAAACGCATCACCTTCCTCGATACGCCGGGCCACGAGGCGTTTACCGCCATCAGAGCCCGCGGCGCTAGGGTAACTGATATTGCTGTCTTGGTAGTAGCGGCCAATGACGGAGTAATGCCCCAGACGGTGGAGGCGATCAACCATGCCAAGGCCGCCGGTGTTCCCATCATTGTCGCCATTAACAAGATGGATCTGGCCGCCGCCAACCCCGATCGCGTCAAGCAGGAATTGACAGAGCACGGCTTGGTCGTGGAAGAGTGGGGCGGCGACACCATTGCCGTACCCATTTCCGCTCTGCGCGGCGAAGGCATTGAGGATCTTTTGGAGATGATCCTTTTGGTGGCTGAAATGGAAGATGTGAAGGCGGATCCAGACTGCCCGGCCCGGGGTACTGTCATCGATGCCAAACTGGACCGGGGCAGAGGGCCCGTCGCCACCGTGCTCATCTCCCAAGGTACGCTCCGCATCGGCGATGCCTTTGTGGTGGGGAACTACTGCGGACGCGTACGTGCGCTGATCAACGACCGAGGTGAACAGATTAAAGAAGCAGCACCTTCCATGCCTGTAGAAGTCTTGGGTATTACCGATGTACCTCAAGCGGGCGACTCCTTTGTCGTTGTGCAGGATGAGCAGACCGCCCGTCAGGTGGCCTCGATCCAGCAGGAGAAGCAGCGCGAACGGGATCTGAGCAGGACCAGTAAAGTGACCCTCGACGATCTGTACCGCCGCATCCAGGAAGGTGCCGTGAAAGAACTGAACCTGGTGATCAAGGCTGACGTGCAGGGTTCGGCGGAAGCGGTACGCGCTTCTTTGGAAAAATTGTCCACGGACGAAGTGCGCGTCAATGTGATCCACCAGGGAGTAGGCGCCATTTCTGAGTCCGATGTACTGCTGGCTACGGCCTCCGATGCGGTGATTATCGGCTTTAACGTACGACCTGACTCTAACGCCCGCAAAGCTGCGGAGCGTGATGGCATCGATATCCGCGTTTACCGCGTAATCTACGACCTCCTGGACGATGTGAAAGCAGCCATGGCCGGCCTGTTGGAGCCCGAGTTCAAGGAAGAGTTCCTGGGGCGGGCCGAAGTACGCAAGACCTTTAAGGTTCCAGGCGGAGTTGTGGCAGGCTGCTATGTCCAGGAAGGCAAGATCTCCCGTTCGGCAGAAGTGCGTGTGCTGCGGGACAACGTGATTGTCCACGAAGGGAAGATTTCATCCTTGAAGCGTTTCAAGGATGACGTGCGTGAAGTGAGCCACGGCTATGAATGCGGTATTGGTCTTGATCGCTTCAATGACATTAAAGAGGGGGACGTAATCGAAGCCTTCGTCATGGTTAAGGTGGAACGAACCCTGTAGGACGGTGACGGAGATGTCAGAAAGACTGGCTAGATTAGCCCAAGAAATCAAGCGTGAAGTGAGCAGCATTTTGGCCACTGAAGTGAAAGATCCCCGCCTAGGCATGATCAGCATCACCGATGTGGAGGTGAGCAGGGATCTCGCTCTGGCGAAAATCTACTTCAGCCTGTTGGGAGATGAAGAAGAAAGGATGCGCACCCTGGAAGGCCTGAACCGGGCCAAAGGGTTTATCCGCTCCGAGCTGGCCAAGCGCATCCGGGTCAGGCATGTTCCCGAAATTGCCTTTGTGTTTGACCCGTCCCTGGAGCAAGGTGCCAGGATGGATGCCCTGCTCAAGTCGCTGCAGATATCAAAGGAAGATGAAGTGAGTAATGAATAGCCTGGCAGAGATTGTCCATTTCCTCCACAACCGGGACAGCTTCATAATTGTGGGCCACGAGGGACCAGATCCCGACAGTCTCGGCTCCATGCTGGGCCTGTACTTTGGCCTCAGCAAACTGGGCAAGCGCTGCCGCCTGGTCAGTGCCGATCCCTTACCGCCGTATCTCACCTGGCCCGGCCTGGAGAACATTGAGTTTTGCGGGGAGGAGTTCACCCCGGGGGACAGCTGTGTGCTGGTGGTGGACTGCGAGCCGCAGCGCACAGGCACTATCGCCCAGGGGGTGCTCCAAGCCAAAGAGCTTGTGAACATCGACCACCACCAGCGTGGGCGCGGAGTGGGTGACCTGGTGTACGTTGATCCCTCGGAGGCGGCCACCAGTGTCATCATCTACCGTCTGCTCAAAGAGCTGCGGGTTCCCTTCGATGTGAACTTGGCCACTGTTTTGTACGGCGGTATTGTGGGTGACACGGGAGGATTCCGCCATGCCAACACCAACAGCGAAGTGCTGCGCATCGCCGGCGAGCTGCTTGACTACGGCGTGGAACCGGCCCGCATTGCCCGGGAGATCTTTTCCATGCAACCGTTAGGCTTCATGCAGCTTTTAGGCTATGCCTTGAGCCATCTGCACACGGCCCTAGAGGGCCGCTTAGTCTGGATGGCGGTGAGCAGTGAAGAGTTTGGGCGGTTTGATGTGGATCCAGAGATGACCGACCATCTGGTCAGTTACGCGCGCATGTTGGATAGTGCAGAAATCGCCATGGTCTTCAGAGAGGTGAGGCCTGGCTTGACCAGGCTGGGCCTGCGCTCTAACGCGGTGGATGTGGCCAAGCTGGCCCGGCACTTTGGCGGAGGAGGCCATAAGCTGGCATCTGGCGCCACCCTGCACGGCAGCTTCAGCGAGATCGTGAGCCAGGTAACCGGCACAGCAGAGCGTTACTTGGCAACGGGTGAGATCGATGAACGGGATAATTAACGTATTAAAGCCTCCGGGCATGAGCTCCCATCAAGTAGTGGCCCATCTCCGCAGACTGCTCAACACGAAACGCATTGGCCACGGCGGCACTCTGGATCCCGGGGCCAGCGGAGTGCTGCCCATCCTCGTGGGCAGCGCCACTAGACTGTCCGACTACCTGCTGGATTACGACAAGACGTATGTGGCAGAGCTCACGTTGGGCATTGCCACCGATACCCAAGACGCCAGCGGTGAGACAACCGGCCTGAACACCGATTTCCAGATCACGCCTCTGCAGTTGGCCGATGTGTTGGCTTCTTTCCAGGGGTCCATCTGGCAGACACCGCCCATGGCGTCCGCAGTGCGGGTGGGGGGCAAGCGATTGTACGAACTACAGCGCCAGGGGATTTCTGTGGAGCGCCCGCCTAGACAGGTGCAAGTCCATTCCATCAACATCATGGCCATTTGGCACGAAGGGGACTCCTTGGGCTTTGGCACGCGGGTGCTGCTTCGGATTGCCTGCTCGAAGGGTACATATATCCGCACGCTTGGCCATGACATCGGGGAAAAGCTGGGCGTCGGAGCGCACGTATCCTTTCTTACTAGAGTGAGCAGCGGGCCCTTTCACAGCGAGCAGGCCCATACACTGGAAGAGATCGCGCAGCTGGCATCCGAAGATAACCTGGCCTTTCTCCTGCCGATGCAGGCCGCTCTGCCCCATTGGGTCCAGGTAAAAGTCCATCCCCTGGTGGAAGAGCGGATCAAAAACGGGAACTACATCCTGCCGGAACATCTCCTGGATGTGCCCAGTCAGTTGACAGTGGGCGATGATGTGGTCCTGTTGAGCCTGGAGGGAGAACTCCTGGCCTTGGCTGAGATCAGGATGGCAGAGCGTTTGATCTGCCAACCATTCCGAGTATTTGTGAAATAGGTGCAGCACATGGAACTTAAATGGATTAGTGGAACGAATACTCCAGCCCGCAGTGTGGCCCTGGGGACTCTTGACGGCGTTCACCTCGGACACCAAAAGCTGTTAGAGACGGCAGTAGCGTATAGACCGCCCGTGGGCAGCAGTGCCGTCTTTACCTTTGATTATCCCCCTGAACAGTTTTTTCGCGGCCAATTCAGGCTGATCAGCTCCTTTGAACAGAAAGTGGAGCTGATTCAAAACTGCGGCATCGACGAGGTGGCCTGGCTCCCCTTCGGGCTGGAAATCGCTTCTTTGGAAGCCGAAGAGTTTGTTCAGCACATTCTGCTCGATCAGCTCAAAGCGGTGCATGTGGTCTGCGGTTTCAACTACCGCTTTGGCAAAGGCCGTGCCGGGGATGTGGCCTTCCTTGCCGAACAGGGACGCCGTCACGGTTTTGAGGTTACAGTAGTGCCCTCGGTGCACAGCTCCAACGGCGAGTTGATCAGCAGTACGGCCATCCGCAACCTGCTGGCAGCAGGGAACGTAGAACAGGCCGCCGATTACTTGGGCCGTTTCCCGGCGTATCGCGGCACCGTGGTGCGCGGAGAGGGAAGAGGGCGTCAGCTGGGGTTTCCCACCGCTAACCTGGAGGTTAACCCCCTGCTTGTCCTGCCCGGTGAAGGAGTGTATTTGACCTGGTGCGTATTGTCCCACAACCTGGGTGTCCCTGCGGTAACATCCATAGGGCGCAATCCCACTTTTGCCGGCCAAGTGCAGACGGTAGAAGTCTACTTATTGGACTTTGAGGCTGACTTGTACGGCCAGGTGCTGGAGGTCCAGTTTTTGCAGCGGCTGAGGGATATTATCCGCTATCCTTCAGCAGAAGCGCTGCAGGATCAGATCCGCTCAGATGTGCGCCAAGCCCGCCAACTATTGGATCAATATCGTTTACAAGATGCCCGGGTTGTGCTAAAATAGCATTGTGCCTTAGGCACACGCAAAGCCCTTTGCTAGGAATGGCGTACCTCCGGCGCTGTTCTTGGGAAGCGGTGTGAAACAGATTTTGGAGGTGATGTTGTGATTAGTCAAGAGGTAAAAAACGAGATTATCAAGAAGTTTGCCCGTCACGAAGGTGATACGGGTTCTCCGGAAGTCCAGATAGCCATCTTGACCCACCGGATTCAAGAACTTACTGAGCATCTCAAGGTTCACAAGAATGATCATCATTCTCGGAGAGGCCTCTATAAGATGATCGGTCAGCGTCGCGGTCTTTTGAACTATCTCATGAAAAAAGACATCGAGCGGTACCGCAGTCTTATTGAAGAGCTAGGTTTGCGTCGGTAAAAGATGAGCGGGCAACTGTTCCCGCTCTTTTTTGGATCGCGCCCGCTGCAGAGTTTGCGCAGAAGGCCATACTAATTGTAACCGAGAACATGCAAATTGGAGGTTAGAACATGCAGACCGAGTTTCGAAGGGAACTAGCCGGAAGGCCCTTGATTCTGGAATTCGGCGGCGTGGCCAAACAGGCCAACGGATCCGTTCTGGTCCGTTACGGAGAGACTGTTGTTCTGGTCACCGCCACCATGAGCAAGGAACCCAGAACGGGCATCGACTTTTTCCCGCTTCTGGTCGATTACGAAGAACGCCAGTATGCTGTAGGCAGAATTCCTGGCGGTTGGGGAAGAAGAGAAGGCCGGCCCAGCGCCGAAGCTATTCTCTCTGCCCGCATGATCGACCGTCCCCTGCGGCCTTTGTTTCCTGAAGGATTCCGCAATGACGTCCAGATCGTGGCCACGGTCATGTCCGTGGACAAGAGCAACTCGCCGACCATCGCTGCCTTGATCGGCGCCAGCGCCGCACTCACCGTATCGGATATTCCGTTCGGAGGGCCGGTGGGTGGAGTCAAGGTAGGTTTGGTTAAAGGCCAGCTCGTCCTCAATCCCACCCTGGCTGAGCAGGCTGAATCGGATCTGGAGATTACGATCGCGGGAACCAAAGATGCGGTCACCATGGTTGAGGCAGGTGCCAACGAGGTTTCCGAAGAGACGATCTTGGAGGCTATCGCTTTTGGGCATGCAGCGATCAAGGATCTCTGCCTGCTGCAGGAGGAGATTCGCGCCCAGATCGGCAAGGAAAAAGTGCAAGTCCCCGTGTTTCAGCCGGAATTGGAGCTGGATCGCTGGGTCCGGGAGCACGTCTACGAAGAACTGGTCCAGGCCCTCAAAGCCAGCGAGAAGCTGGAACGGGAGCGGCTGTTGGATGAAGTGCGCGGTGGAGCACATGAAGCCTATCAGGAAGAGTTCGGCGAAGAGCTGTACGAAGAGCAGAGCAAGTTCATCGACGCTGTGTTCGACGCCGTACTCAAGGAAGAAGTACGCCGCGCCATTACCAAAGACAAGGTCCGGCCCGATGGCCGCAAACCTGATGAAATCCGTCCCGTGAGCTGTCAAGTGGGTCTGCTGCCTAGAGCTCATGGAAGCGGGCTGTTCACCAGGGGACAGACCCAGGTGTTGACCTCTGTCACCTTGGGGCTGAAATCGGACGAACAGCTTCTGGACAGCCTTACTGAAGAAGAGAGCAAACGCTACATTCACCACTACAACTTCCCACCGTACAGCGTAGGCGAAGTGCGGCCCATTCGCGGTCCTGGACGCCGGGAGATCGGGCACGGTGCCTTGGCTGAACGGGCTCTGCTGCCGGTGATCCCCACGGAAGAAGAGTTCCCCTACACGCTCCGCCTGGTTTCGGAAGTTCTGGAGTCCAACGGTTCCTCTTCCATGGCCAGTGTCTGCGGCAGCACTCTGGCGCTTATGGATGCAGGCGTGCCCATCAAGAGCCCTGTGGCCGGTATTGCCATGGGTTTGGTGATGCGGGATGGCGAATACACTATCCTCACAGACATTCAAGGGCTAGAAGATGCCCTGGGTGATATGGACTTTAAGGTCGCCGGCACAGAAAAAGGCATCACTGCTCTGCAGATGGATATCAAAATCGGCGGGGTAACCCCGGAGATCATGGCAGAAGCTCTGGACCAAGCCCGCAAGGGTAGGCTGTTTATCTTGGGCAAGATGCGCGACTGCATCGAAAAACCACGCCCCGAGCTGTCCCGTTACGCACCGCGTATTATCACCATGGAGATTCCCGTTGACAAGATTCGCGACGTAATCGGACCTGGCGGCAAGATTATCCGGGACATCATCGCCAAGACGGGTGTGGAGATTGACATCGAAGATGACGGGCGCGTCTACATCGCTTCAACTGACGAAGAAGGCGGCAAGAAGGCACAGCAGCTCATCGAGCGCTACGTGAAAGATGTGGAAGTGGGCGAGACCTATCTGGGAGTGGTGAAACGCATCATGAATTTCGGTGCTTTCGTCGAAATCCTCCCTGGGAAGGAAGGTTTGGTACACATTTCACAATTGGAGAACCGCCGGGTGAACAAAGTTGAAGATGTGGTCAAGGTAGGAGATGAAGTTCTGGTCAAGGTCTTGGAGATTGACCGCCAGGGAAGAATTAACCTCTCCCGCAAAGAAGCCCTCGCTGAGCAGAAGGAATTCGAGAGGTAATATCGAAACAAGTTAATAGTAACGTAATAAAGCAGGTATACAGAATAACCTGCTTTTTCATTTTGTTAACACGGAGAAAAGGGGTATGTGCATGGCGGTTCTGGCTGTCTACCCGCAGGGGAAAACCCTGCACTTTGGGGTGGGAGCGGTGGATGCTCCCGAGGCTGCCACATTCACTCTTGCATCCTGCACAGATGCAGCTATTGTCGCAGAGCAGCTGTTGGCCTGGCTGGAGGCAGCCGGATTTTCCGGGGATCAGCTCGAGTTTATTGTCACCAGCGGCCACCTTACTGAAGGCCCCAGCGGCATCTACCGCTGGACCCAGTCTGCGCAGTCGGCCGAGCCCTGGGCAGGCGAGCTGTGTACTGTGCTCTCAGAGTATCTCTCCTGTCCCGTTTACCTCATCGACCCTGCCAGCAGCGCAGAATGTCATCGGCACGCCCTGGTCACCGGTACGCCGGCCATCCAGCGTCCTTACTTTGCCGACTACTTTATCTTTAAGTATCTAGCCCGCGAGGAAGCACTCAGGCGTGGTCTGAAGCAAAGGGAAGGGCGCTTCATTGTTGCCCATCTCGATACTGTAAACCAACTGGGCGCGGTGGTGGGCACCAGGGTGGTGGACTGCCTGACCAGTGCCGATGAGGGGCCCTTTGCCCTTTACCACAGCGGAGGACTGCCCTTCGATGAAATCTTAAGGATCTGCGACTCTGCTCCTCAGCGGGAACAGGCGCTGCAGGCTCTGACAGAAAACGGGGGCCTAAGGGGCTATTTGGGCCTGGAGAACATAGCCGACTTCTACAGTCAGCGGGACGAGCAGTCCGAGCTAATCAGGCAGGCTCTCGTGTACCAGATTGCCAAGGAAATAGGTGCCTTAGCCGCAGCTCTCCAAGGCCAGGTAGATGCCATTATCTGCGCGGGCGAGTTGGCCAGGTTCGAGCCGCTGATAGCCGAGCTCACTGCACGAGTTGGTTTTGTTGCTCCTCTGGTAGCAGTCCCCGGACAGCAGGGAGTCTCTGCTCTGTTGGCGGGGGCAAGGCGGGTCTGGGAAAAGGAACCCATCATGAACTTAAGCTGAAGGAGTGTGCGCTATGGGATTTGCTCAGCTGAGAAAACGCCTACAGGGGCGCGAGCCCAAGACTCTGGTCTTGGCCTGGGGTCTGGACGCTGGCGTCCTGGAAGCATGCAGGCAGGCTCTAGATCATGGTTTCATTAAGGAGGTAGTAGTCACGGGGCCGCCTGAACAGGTGCAGAAAACTGCGGAGCAGGTCCATATGGATCTGGCTGGCTTTTCCTTCCATCCAGCAGCAACGCCCGTGGAGGGAGCAGCGGAAGCAGTACGCCTGATCAGAGAGGGACGAGGCCAAGTGCTCATGAAGGGGCACTTGAACACCAGTGCGATTTTGCGAGCGGTAGTGAACAAAGAAACGGGCATCCGCAAGGAAAGCCTGCTCAGTCATATCACCATCGTCGAACTGCCGTCGGAACGCTTGGCCCTGCTCACAGATGCGGCCATGAACATCAAACCGGATCTGCCCCAAAAGGCCCAGATTCTCGATAATGCCATCAAGTTCGCCTGGTCCATCGGACTGGCCAACCCCAAAGTGGCTGTCTTGGCCTCTGTGGAGACTGTGAACCCGCAGATGCAGGACACCCTAGATGCGGCCGCCTTGACACTGATGGGAGCGCGCAATCAGTTCTCCAAGCCCGCAATCGTAGATGGCCCCTTGGCCTTCGACAACGCCTATTCCAAAGAAGCAGCCCAGCATAAGGGGATCAACAGTCCTGTGGCAGGCCAGGCCGATATCTTCCTCGTTCCAGATCTAACTGCCGGCAACCTGCTCTACAAGTCCCTGGTCTATGTGGGCGGCTTGTCTGTGGCCGGTGTGATCGCGGGCGCCGCTTGCCCCATCGTACTGACTTCCCGCGCGGACAGCAGCGCTGCTAAACTGAACTCCATTGCCGTGGCCTGCTTAGCCCTGGATGCAGACTAGGGAGGGAAAAGATGGATCACCTGATTCTCGTCATCAATCCCGGTTCTACAAGCACCAAGCTGGCTGTATATAGGGGTACAGCTGCAATCCACACCACCAGCCTGCACCATTCCAGTGACGAGTTGGCCCAATTCTCCGACATAGTGGAGCAGAAGGATTTCCGCGAGCAGGTCATCGTGGGGTGGTTGGCCTCTGTGGGCGTGGAACTGCCTGCCCTCACCGCCATTGTGGCCAGGGGAGGATTGCTCGCCCCCATACCGGGCGGCACCTATAGAATCAACGAGCTGATGGTGCGCCATATGGCGGAAGGCCGCTACGGGAAACACGCCTCCAACTTAGGTGCCCTCATCGCTTTCGATCTAAGCTGCCGGCTGGGCATTCCGGGTTTCATCGTGGACCCTGTGGTGGTGGATGAGCTGGAGCCCGTGGCCCGCATCAGCGGCCATCCGCAAATCCAGCGCATTTCCATTTTCCATGCCCTCAATCAAAAGGCCAACGGAAAAAAAGCCGCCGAGCTTTTGGGCAAACCCTACGAACACCTGAACCTGATCGTGGCCCACCTGGGCGGGGGAATCTCCGTGGGTGCCCATAGGCAGGGCAGGGTGGTGGATGTGAACCAAGCCCTATCTGGCGAAGGGCCCTTTTCGCCTGAGCGGGTGGGTTCGCTGCCCACGCGTGGTCTGGTAGATTACTATTACAACGGGAACTGGACCAAGGCACAGCTCATGAAACAGTTCGTGGGGCGCTCAGGCTTAGTGGCTCACCTAGGCACCAATGACAGCCGCGAGATCGTGGCCCGCATGGCCCAAGGAGATGAACAGGCTCACTTTTTTTTCCAAGCCATGTGCTATCAGATTGCCAAAGAGATCGGCCGGGCCAGTGCCGTGCTCTGCGGACAGGTCGATCAGATCATCCTCACCGGAGGTTTGGCGTATTCGCCAGAGCTGGTCGGTGAGATCAAACCTCGCGTGGAGTTCATCGCGCCTGTTTTGGTTCTGCCTGGAGAAAACGAACTGGAAGCCTTGGCCTGGGGAGCTCTCAGGGTTCTTCGGGGTGAAGAAAAGGCCAGAGACTACGTACTGGAGGAGGCCTAAAGAGGCCTATTCCTAAAGAAGGGAGGTGAGCCAGTGCGCGGTCAAGTTCTCATCAATGAGGAGCGGTGCAAGGCCTGCGGCCTGTGCATTACCGCTTGTCCACAAGATGTACTGCGGTTGAGCAAGACCATTAATTCGAGGGGCTACCATCCTGTGGAAGCATATCAACCGGAAAAGTGTACAGGATGTACTCTCTGCGGTGTTATCTGCCCTGATTTAGTACTGACTATCCAACGTGAGATTCCCGAAAGGAAGTGATCTTGTGGCCAAAATACTGATGAAAGGCAATGAAGCCCTGGCCGAAGCTGCCATCCGGGCAGGGTGTCAAGCCTTTTTCGGTTATCCCATAACCCCTCAGAATGAGATACCCGGTTACATGGCGGAACAGCTCCCTTTGCGGGGTGGAGTCTATCTTCAAGCTGAGAGTGAAGTATCCGCCATCAACATGGTCTACGGAGCTGCCGGCGCCGGCGCCCGTGTCATGACCTCATCTTCCAGCCCGGGCATCAGCCTGAAACAGGAGGGCATCTCTTACATCGCCGCAGGAGAGCTTCCCTGCGTGATCGTGAATGTGATGCGCTGCGGGCCGGGCCTCGGCGGCATCCAGCCCAGCCAGGGCGATTACTTCCAAGCGGTTAAAGGCGGAGGGCACGGCGACTATCGGCTGATCGTCCTGGCGCCAGGCAGTGTCCAGGAAATGGCCGACCTCACAGCTCTCGGTTTCGACCTTGCTGACAAGTGGCGTAATCCCGTCATGATCCTCGCCGACGGTATCCTGGGTCAGATGATGGAACCGGTGGACTTCCCCGAAAGCTACGAACCTCTCCAAGTGGAAAAACCCTGGGCCACTACTGGAGCTGTGAACAGAAAGCCCAATGTGGTCAACACTTTGGACATCGTTCCAGATTCGCTCGAGAAAAAAGTGGAGCAGCTTCTGGAGAAGTACGAAAGGATTAAGCAGGAAGAAGTGCGCTGGCAGGAAGAAGGCACTGAAGATGCAGAGATTATCCTGGTAGGCTACGGAACCTGCGCCCGCATCGCTCGGTCAGCCATGGAGCAGGCCCGCAAGGAAGGCATCAAGGTTGGCTTGTTCAGACCCATTACTCTCTTCCCCTTCCCGGAACAGCAGCTTAAGTCCCTGGCTGGTCCCCGCAGAAGCTTCTTGGCTGTGGAGATGAGCGCTGGCCAGATGGTCGAAGATGTGCGCCTGGCCGTAGAAGGTCGGAGCCCGGTACACCTCTGCCGCCGTCTGGGAGGTATGGTGCCCACTCCCGAAGAAGTGTTGGCCAAGATTCATGAACTCGTGGAAGGGAGGGTCAGCCAGTGAAAACTGTTTTTCAAAAGCCGGAATCCATGACCGATGCCCAGCTGCACTACTGCCCCGGCTGTACACACGGCATCATCCACCGTTTGGTGGGCGAAGCCATTGACGCCCTGGGCATTCGCGAGCAGACCATCGGTGTAGCCAGCGTGGGTTGTTCAGTTTTCGCCTACGATTATTTCAACTGCGACATGCAGCAGGCTGCCCACGGACGGGCACCAGCGGTAGCCACCGGTATCAAAAGGGTCAGGCCTGACAATATCGTTTTTACCTATCAAGGGGATGGCGATCTGGCTTCCATCGGCATGGCCGAAATCGTCCACGCCGCGGCCAGGGGAGAGAACATCACCGTGATCTTCATCAACAACGCCATCTACGGCATGACCAGCGGTCAGATGGCCCCCACAACTCTTCTCGGCCAGAAAACAGCCACTTCACCTAGGGGCCGCACCGCCAGCGAAATGGGCTATCCCATCCGTATCTGTGAGCTTCTGGCCACCCTAGACGGGCCAGCCTATTTGGCTCGGGTTTCCAGTCATGATCCGCGCCACATTCTGCAAGCTGGCCGGGCCATCAAAAAGGCCTTTGAGATCCAGCAGCAGAAGAAGGGCTTTGCCTTAGTAGAGGTCCTCTCCACCTGCTCCGTTAACTGGGGAATGACCCCGGAGAAGGCCATGCGCTGGCTGGCGGACAACATGATCCCCTACTATCCGCTCGGCGTCTACAAAGACATCACAGCAGAGGAGGGAGCCTAAGATGGCTGAGATCATCATCGCAGGTTTTGGAGGCCAAGGGGTTCTGGTCTTGGGCCAGGTCATCACCTACGCCGGTATGCTGGAAGATAAATCCGTATCCTGGCTGCCCTCCTACGGGCCGGAGCAGCGGGGCGGTACCTGCAACTGCTCAGTCGTGATCACTGAAGGCGAGGTGGGCTCGCCCTTAGTGACCAGGCCCAGCGTTGCCATTGTGATGAACGCACCTTCCTTCGACCGCTTTGAACCCACGGTAAAGCCCGGGGGGCTGCTGTTGTACAACTCTTCTCTCGTGCCCAAAACGTCTTCCCGCACCGATATTCGCACCATCGCGGTACCGGCGAATGAAATCGCCGACGAGCTGGGTAATACCCGCGTGGCCAACATGGTCATGCTGGGTGCGTTTATCGAAGCGACTGGTCTGGTGCAGGAGGAGAACATCGAAAAGGCCCTGCGGGCCGTGATCTCCGAACGCCATCACGGCCTCATTCCTTTGAACATGCAAGCTTTGGAGAGGGGTAGGGCATACCAATAGCAAATCCCTGAGGAGGCTAGTGGTATGGAATGTTCTACCCAATGGGGTACAGTGCTTGCTGTCCGCAGCGGTGCGGGCCGTCAAGAACTGGAAGTGCGCCTGGGCGCCGCAACGGCGAAGGCCCTGAATTACCCTGAGATGACCGGAGCCTGCCAGGTTGGCGACAGAGTTTTACTCAACACCACAGCGGTCAACCTGCGGCTGGGTACAGGAGGATGGCACTACGTTCTCGCCGTAGAGGGGCGGGAACGTAGTCTTTCTTCGCGGAAGGGGCACATCATGAAGCTGCGCTACACACCGCTGCAGGGGCGGGTCCTGGCAGTGGAAGAACCTGACAGCCCCTACCACGAGGCAGTGGCCCAAGCGGAAGAGCTTGCGGCCCTGCCAGTGGCTGTAGGCAGCCTGCACAGCATGCTGGCTCCTGTGGCCTGGCTGTTGGCCCGTAACTGCCCGCGCAAGCGGCTGGTTTACCTGATGAGCGATGGGGCCGCCCTGCCTCTGGCTTTGAGCGACACCGCTGCCCAGCTGAAAGAGCAGGGGCTGATCGCCGCTACCATCACCTTTGGGCATGCCTTCGGCGGCGATTGGGAAGCGGTGAACATATACAGCGCTCTGCTGGCTGCCAAATATGCAGCTCAGGCCGATCTGGCCGTAGTTCTTATGGGGCCTGGTGTGGTAGGTACGGGTACCACCTGGGGTACGACAGCCATTGAACAGGGTGTTTTTCTCAATGCCGTGCATCACCTGGGCGGGTTCCCCGTGGCCATCCCCCGGCTCAGCCAAGGCGATGGTCGGGACAGGCACAGGGGCCTGAGCCACCACACACTGACCGTACTCAGGCGCGTGGTCAGGGATCCGGTGTTCCTTCCGCTGCCCAACTGTTTTCGCGGATTTCCCCGGTGGGAGGAGCAGCTGCAGGATCTGCCCCATCACATCGTTTGGGAAGAGACGGAAGAAGCTTTCCAGGAGCTGCTCCGAGCCGAGTTCCCGTTTTTCACCATGGGCAGGGGCCTGCAGGAAGATCCCCTCTTTTTCCACGGCGTGGCCGCGGCTGCGCTCTTTTTGTGCCGCCAGCTTGCATGAAGCAGGGTAGGAGGAAGAAAAGTGGCCCTAGTCTACGCAGATCTCCACATCCATATTGGGAAAACGAAACGGGGAACCCCGGTGAAAATCCCGGCTTCACCCGCCCTCACTCTGGAGACGATCGTTAAGACCGCCCAGCTGAAAGGACTCCAGATGGTCGGCATCGCGGACGCCGCTTGTAGTGGCGTGTTGGCTGACCTGGAGGCACTTTTGGACCGAGGAACCATTGAGCCCGTCACGGGAGGCGGCTACCGCTGGGGCCAGATCACCTTGCTTTTGGGCAGTGAAGTGGAGATTGGCCATGATGGCGGCAAAGAAGCTCATTTTTTGGGATTTTTCCCTAATCTGGCAGCGGTGCAGGATTATGCCGCGTGGATCGGGCCTGCTGTTACCAATGCTGCCCTTTCTACTCAGCGCCTGAAGGCTGATGGGAACACCTGGCTGCAGGCAGTCGCCGCCTGCGGCGGAGTGGCTGTAGCCGCACATGCTTTCACACCGCATAAGGGGGTATACGGCAGCTGTGTGCGCCGGCTAGGGGAGATGTTCGCCTGCCCGGAGCAGTTTGCAGCTCTGGAGCTGGGTCTAAGTGCGGACACGGCCATGGCCCAGACCATTGCGGACACCCACCGCTATGCGTATCTAGCTAACTCCGATGCCCATTCACCTGCATCCATCGGCCGGGAGTTTACCGTCTATGAGCTGCCCGAGATTTCGTTTCGCGCCTGGCGGAACGCCCTCAGGAACCGGGGCCAGGGTATCGCGGCCCTACATGGCATGACTCCCCTTTTGGGGCGCTACCACCGCAGCTTCTGTGCCAGCTGCGGCGTGCTCGCAGCTGAGCCGAGAGCAGTGCTGTCCTGTCCGCACTGTGGCCGCAGGATGATCACAGGAGTGTGGGACCGGGTGCACCAAATTGCGGACTCCAGTGAGCAAGCGCCAGACAGGCCTCCTTACAAAGCACATGTTCCCTTAGCTATGCTCCCAGGCATAGGCCCTGCCACGTGCACCAAGCTGCTGCAGGAAGTTGGTCCAGAGCTTGACATTCTGTATCATGCTCCCTTGGAGGAGATCCGCCGGGGCGGGGGGCTGCGGGCCGCTGCCAGCATCCACAGATTCCGGACCGGCCAGCTGACTTTGCATCCAGGGGGAGGGGGAAAATACGGAAAGGTAACCTAGAGCTACCTTGTCCTAGCTTCGCTTTTGTTGCTTTATTATTACAAAAATATGCTCATGGAGCTCAACAGCTTTATGAGATCACAGGCAGGGGCGAGGCAGCGTGAGTACGGGCATCTTTCGCAAGTCGGCCCTGGAAAGGATTTCCTCTCCAGAGCAGCTCAACGAGTACATCAAGATCACCAATCCCGGGGTGTGGAGTATTCTCTTGGCTTGCTTGGTACTTTTGGTTGCCGTGGGTTTCTGGGCCTTTTCCGGCAACGTCTCCGACACTGTCCACGCCTTCGGGATTATTTTTCCTGAGCACGGGGTAGCCCAAGTGGTTCCCGCAGCTGGCGGCCGCATCACCAACATGCGGGTCAAAGTTGGCGACTATGTGGAAGCAGGGCAGATTCTGGCGGTAATACCCCAGGAAGACCTGATCAGGCAGATCAACGAAGCCAGAAGCGCCCGCGTACTCAACGAAGACTACATCGCCGATCTGATCGCTGAATACGAAAGCAAGTCTCTAGTGCTGTCGCCCGTTTCAGGGATTGTGCTGTCCGCGCGGCGGACCGATGAAACCGTTTCGTCCACAGACGTGATCGCTACCATCGTCAAGCTGGAGAAGTACGCCGATAAACAGCAGGTGATCGCCTATGTGCCGGCTGCGGCAGCCCAGAAGCTGAAAGAAGGCATGGAAGTACAGGTTTCGCCGGAGTTCGCTCCAAGGGAAGAATATGGTTTTATCTACGGCCACATCACAGGCGTGGGCACCTATCCCGTGTCGGAGGCAGATGTGCTCGCCGCGGTGGGCAATCGGCAGTACGCCGAAAGGCTCTTTCCCCGGGAGAACAGCGTGGAGGTTAGGGTGACCCTGGCGGTTGACCCCAGCTCGCCCAACGGGGTTAGGTGGTCCAACGATAAGGGTAGGCAGCTGCCCCTTCCGTTGGGGACTTACTGCCGCCTGCAGATCGTGGTTCAGAACTACCGGCCCATTCAACTGATGTTCTAGGCAGGAGAAGGCCATGGCAAAAGTAGCGAAAGTCCCCATTGTCATGCAGATGGAAGCTCTGGAATGCGGAGCCGCGTGCCTGTGCATGATTTTGGCTTACCACGGTAAGTGGCTGCCCTTAGAACAGCTGCGGGAAGAGTGCGGTGTTTCCCGGGACGGCAGCAAAGCCAGCAGCTTACTGGTGGTTGCACGCGCCCATGGCCTTAAGGCTCAGGGCTACCGCAGGGAACCGGAAGCGCTGAGGGATATGCCGCTCCCGGCCATCATCCACTGGAACTTTAACCACTTCGTGGTGCTGTGCGGTTTTAAGAAGGATCGGGCTGTGCTCAACGATCCAGGCCGGGGGCGCGTCGAAGTAAGCCTGGAGGAGTTCGACGAGTCCTTCACCGGTATTGTTCTCTGCTTTGAAAAGACGGACCAGTTTGTACCGTTCGGCAAGCCACGGAGCGTGTGGGAATTCGCCAGGAAGCGCTTGCAGGGCACAGCACCGGCCATCGCCTTTGCCATGCTCACAGGTCTTTTGGTCACTGCTGTGCAGCTGCTCACGCCAATCTTCTCCCGCATCTTCATGGATCGCGTCCTGTCCGGCAAGAACCCGGAATGGCTGATCCCTCTCCTCACCGCCATGGGCCTCACGCTCCTTTTCCAGTTAGTGGTTAACGCGGTCCAGAGCATCTACTGGCTGAAAATCGAAGGCAAGCTGGCCGTGGAAGCCAATGCTTCGTTTATGTGGCATGTGCTGAGACTGCCTGTGGGTTTTTTCGCTCAGCGCTTTATCGGCGATATTGCATCGCGCCAGTCCAGCAATGAACAGATCGCGGCCACCCTGATCGGCCGTCTCGCGCCCATCTTGGTTAACCTGGTTTTGCTCTTCGGTTACCTAGCGATTATGCTGCGCTATAACATCTGGCTGACCGCAGTGGGCGTATGCGCGGCTCTGCTCAACTTGGTGGCCATGCGCCAGGTCTCCAAAAGGCGTGTTGATATGAGCCGCATCATGCTGCGCGATGGAGGTAAGTTAGCAGGCGCCACCATGTCCGGTTTTGAGATGATCGAAACCATCAAAGCTTCAGGAGCCGAAAATTCCTTCTTCCAACGCTGGGCCGGGTATTTTGCCAAATACACTAATGCCATGGTGGATTTCAACCGGGCCAACCAGGTCTACAGCCTCATTCCGCCCCTGCTGCAGCAGGGATCGAGTATTCTGATCCTGATGATGGGAGTCTACCTCATCCTCGATGGGTCCTTTACCATCGGTATGCTCCTGGCTTTCCAAGGCTTCACTACGTCGTTTCTAGGGCCTGTTCAGCAGTTAGTGGGGGTTTCCCAAGCATTCATTGAGATGCGGTCCCAGATGGAGCGTGTGGAGGACGTTTTCAACTACCGACCCGATGTGGACCCAACTGAGCCCGTCTTGAAACCTCCCTTGCACAAGCTCAAGGGCGAAGTGGAGCTGCGAAACATAACCTTTGGCTACAATAAGACGGCTCCGCCGCTGATCGAAGATTTCTCCCTGCATCTCAAACCAGGGCAGAGCGTAGCTTTTGTCGGATCATCGGGCAGCGGTAAATCCACCTTGAGCAAGCTCATCGCCGGGTTGTACCAACCGTGGTCTGGAGAGATCCTGTTTGACCGCGTGCCGCTGAAAAGCATCCCCAGGGGAATCCTTACCAGCTCTATTGCTGTGGTGGATCAGGATATCACTCTGTTTGAGGACACCATCTTTGCCAATATCACTTTGTGGGACCAGTCCATCGACGAGGCCACCGTAATTGAGGCCTGCAAAGATGCCCAGATCCATGAGGACATCATGGGCCGCGATGGGGGATACGCACACGTAATCCGGGAAGGCGGCAAGAACTTCTCCGGCGGGCAGAGGCAGCGCCTGGAGATAGCCAGGGCTCTGGCCCAGCGGCCAACCATTCTCATTCTCGATGAGGCAACAAGCGCTCTGGATACCAAGACAGAGCAGCTGATTATGGAAGCAGTTAGAGCTAAAGGGATTTCCTTGATCATCATTGCCCACCGCTTGTCTACCATCAGAGATTGCGATGAGATCATCGTGCTCGACAACGGCCGGGTTGTGGAGCGGGGAACCCACGAAGAGTTGATCCAACTGGGCGGGAAGTATAGTGCCCTAGTGAGCACCTAAGGTATCTGGGGTGATCTGGGTGTCGTTCGATTCACAGCTGCAGAAGCGCCTTGACTATGACCGTAAAGCAATGGCTGACGCTTTTTCCGACCTGTTGTCCATTGTGGGCAGGGCCAAGGGAGAGCACTCAGACCGGGAGAAAGGAGTACAGCTGCAGAGTGCTGTGGAGATGATCCTCACAGCTCTTGCTGTGCGCGTCCCCGAGGTTCCCCCGGAGCTGGAGGAGTTGGATCTCCGCCTCGATTACATGCTCCGGCCCTCCGGCGTGATGCGGCGCCGGGTAGAGCTGAAAGGCAGGTGGTGGGCGAGCACCATGGGGCCGCTCCTGGGCAGCACCAAAGCAGGGGATGTAGTGGCCATTTTGCCCGCACCAACTTGGGGGTATTACTATCTCGATCCGGCAACGGGGAAAAAAGTGCGCATCAACCGGAAAACAGTGGAGCGCCTGGAGCGGGAGGCCTTTTACTTTTACCGGGCACTGCCTGCCAAACGGCTGACCATATTCGACCTGGTGGTCTTTGTTCTCCGTTCATTGACCGTGGGAGATCTGCTCTTTGTACTGCTGCTCAGCCTATTGGTAAGCCTTTTGGGCCTGTTCACACCGTTTATGAGCAAACAGATTTTTGACAGTGTCATACCTGCAGGTACCAAAAGCGACCTCCTGTCGGTAGCGGTGCTGCTGATCGGAGCCACCGTAGGCGCCGCTCTGTTTGCCATGACCAGAACGCTGGCCCTGATGCGCCTGCGAGACAAGATCGGCCATTCCGTGCAGGCGGCGGCGCTAGCGCGCTTGTTCACCCTGCCGGTTTCGTTTTTCAAGGACTACTCTGCCGGTGAGGTTTCGCGGCGGGCCATGAGTATCAACACTCTCACCGAGATGCTGTCCGATACCGTTCTAACCAGTTTCCTTGGCGCGCTGTTTTCCTTTGTGTATATCTTTCAAATGGCGGGCTTCGCCTCGGCGTTGGTGGGCCCGGCCCTGCTCACCGTTTTCGCTCTCCTAGCTATCACCTTCACTACGGGCTTACTCACGCAGAGGCACAACCGCAGGCTGATGGCGATTGCAGCCAAACTGGACGGCCTAGTGTTTGGTTTGTTCAGCGGCATCCAGAAGATCAAGCTCGCCGGTGCTGAACGGCGCGCTTTTGCCAAATGGGCTGCACACTATAAGGATCTGGGCAGGCTAAGGTACAATCCGCCTCTGTTGATTCCCTTAAGCAGCGCCCTTTCCAGCGCGATGTTGATGTTCGGGACCATGCTGCTCTATTTCTTCGCAGGCAGCCGGGGAGTGAGCGCTTCGGATTTCATCGCTTTTAGTGTGGCCTATGGAGCAATGAGCAGTGCCCTCATGTCCTTAGGCTCCGTTGCCGTGTCCCTGGCCACAATCAAGCCGCACTTGGAAATGGTGCAGCCCATCTTGGAGACAGTGCCGGAAGTGGATGACAGCAAGAAACAGGTCGCATCCCTGTCCGGCGCCATCGAGGTCTCCAACGTAAGCTTCAGCTATACCAAGGATGGCCCGCTGGTTTTGAACAACCTCAGCCTGCAGGTGAAACCAGGTGAGTATGTGGCCATTGTGGGCCGATCGGGGAGCGGCAAATCCACCCTTATGCGCCTGCTCCTGGGTTTTGAGACCCCCAACTCTGGAGCCATCTACTACGATGGTTACGATCTGAAGACGCTGGATGTGCGCAGCGTGCGCCAGTGCATCGGCGTAGACCTCCAAGACAGCAAGCTGTTTTCGGGAAGCATCTACGCCAACATCATCATCACTGCCCCTTGGGCTACTCTAGATGATGCCTGGGAAGCGGCGCGCCTGGCAGGTGTAGATGAGGACATTCGAGCCATGCCCATGGGCATGCACACCATGATCAGCGAAGGAGGTGGCGGGCTTTCAGGCGGACAGAAGCAGAGAATTCTGATCGCCCGCGCGATCATCGCCAAACCCAGCATTCTGCTCTTTGACGAGGCCACATCAGCCTTGGACAACATCACCCAAGAAGAGGTAATCAAGAACCTCAACGCCCTCAAATGCACCAGGATCGTTATTGCCCACAGGCTGTCCACCGTACGGGAATGCGATCGCATCTTGGTCATGGACCAGGGAACAGTTGCCGAAGAGGGTACCTATGAGGAACTCATGGGCAGAAGAGGCCTGTTCTATGAGTTTGCATCCAGGCAGATCAGCTGAAGGGGGATGGCATGACGCTGAAAGGTTACTCCCAGTAACTAGGGAGTACCTGGTGCCTGCCGAACCAAGTTTCCGGGAAGGCAGACCTGCGGCGTGAATCCAGACCAACTGGCGGGAGGTGGGTGCCGTGACGCGCACCGAAGCGAACATCGTGCTGTTCTCCATTACCTTGTGCTGGGCTTCATCGTATATCTTCGTTAAGAACCTTCCTGCTGACCTCTCACCGGTTGCGTACATGACCATGACCTCTGGCCTCGCATTCCTGATCCTGACCATCGTCTTTGTGGCCCGCATACGCGAGTTGAAAGGCCGAGTGCTCTGGCGGAGTGCTGTTCTGGCGGTGATTATCTGCTTCAACCTGGTTCTTGAGCGCCTGGGAGTGTCCAGGATCCCGGCGTCCACCGCTAGTTTTGTGGCTAGCCTGACCATCGTGTTTGTACCCCTGATTCTGCTCCTGCTCCAAAAGAAGCCAACGAAGAACAACGTGCTGGGCATCCCCTTTATCCTTGCGGGGTTGGTGCTCACCAGCGGGATCCACCGCGGTGCGCCTCTAGAAGCTGGCGTTCTTTATATGGTAGGCGCCTGTATATTTATGGCCGTATACGTCATCGTGGTAGATGGCTTCTCCAAACAGGACGATCCGCTGCTGCTGAGTATGGGGCAGATGCTGTGGGTAACCGTGATCGCCTTCCTGCTCTGGTGCCTTGAGGAACCCAGAACCTTCTGGGCCCTGTCCTACACGAACGAAATGCTGGCCAGCATCTTCCTGCTCGCCTTTTTTGCCCGTGCCTATGCCTACATCATGCTCATGTACGGCCAGCGCTACGCCAATCCTATCAGCGTAACTGTTATCGCTTCCACAGAGCCGGTGGTTACCATGGCTTTGGTCCTGTTGATACCCGACACGTTCGGCCAGACCGAAGCCTTTACAGCATCGAAACTCCTGGGCGGGCTGTTGATTGTGATCGGTGCCATCTGCGCTGGAACAAGCTTCTTGGATAATCCCCACTGGCTGAGCAAAGTGCGGCTTGGCCACCCCAAGGATAGAGGGGTGATGGCGCCGTGATTAGAGTGATGCGTTCCTTGAGGCAGAAAGAAACTCTGCTCCAGATAGGCTTCTGTGCCTTGGTTTTTGTGGGCATGGCCGTGCCCTTCAAGGTGATGGTCTTGGTGGAAGGATTCACAGAGGTGCGTCCTGTTAACGCTGTACCCGTTGTTGTGGGACTCCTGTTGGGGCCTGCTGGGGCGTGGGGCTGCGCCATCGGGAATTTGATAGCCGACTTGTTTGGCACTTTTTCCAAAGCCTCTTTTCTGGGGTTCTGGGGCAACTTTCTCGCCGCCTACCTGCCGTACCAGATCTGGCACACCCTGAAGCCGGGCGAGAGACCCAATGTAAAATCGAGCTTGAACCTGCTCTCTCCCCCGGCGGCGCACCGGGAGAGAACTGCTGAGGCTGCGCGTAGTTTTGGCTGTGCTCGTCTTGGTAGAAGTGGTGCTTGGCCTGATGATCGCCCGAGGTGTCCCCCTGTCGGCGTCGGTTTACCTGTATTGTCTGGGCTGCATCTTTCTTGTGTGTCTTATCGGCTTTGTTCTCGGCTAGCACATCCACCAGTTGCAGACGATCAGCTGCTGAACAGCGCTGCTGCTCCAGGGAGCAGAAGTGCTGTTTTTCATTGCAGGCTAGGAACGTAACGGAAAATCCTGTATACTTTATCTCAAGAAGCTGAAAACCTGCCTGGAAGGAAATCCCGACCCCATCACGAAAGCTTGAGGGAGGTGAAGCAGTGGCCACAAACCTCATTTTGGTCCGACACGGAGAAACAGCGTGGAACTTGGAACAGCGCTATCAAGGCCAGGAAGACAGCCCCCTTTCTGAGCTGGGTATGGAGCAGGCCCGGCGGGTGGGGGAGTTTTTGAGCAGGCGGAAAATCAGTGCGGTATACTGCAGCGACCTGGGGCGGGCCGTGCTCACGGCTCAGTGCATTGCAGATTATCATAACTTAGTCCCCATCCTGGATCAGCGCCTGCGGGAAATGTCCTTTGGTGCTTGGGAAGGATTGACCAGGGACGAGGTAGTCGAGCAGTATCCCGAACTTTATCACGCCCGCCAGCGCGATAATGCCGCGCATCCGGTGCCGGGAGGCGAAGCTCCTGAGGATGTGGTTAAGCGCTTCCGCAGCTGCTTAGATGACCTAGTGGTGGAACATCGAGGGGAAACCATCGTGGTCGTTTCCCATGGTGCCGCCTTGCGCATGACCCTAGCCTCATTGCTGGGCATTCCCTTAAGCCGATCGCAGTGCTTAAGCCAGAGCAATGGGGGTATTTCTGAACTGATCTTCAGCGGAAAGCATGCCTCTTGCCCGTGGCGCGTAGTGACCATCAACTCCACCGCACATCTCCTGTAACATATTCCCCGCAGCCAGAGCATACAGTTAGATGATGTTCTGACTTAGAGGGGTGTTGGGGATGTTCTGGGCGGGAGCCTTCTGGGAACTGATTTGGAGATACTTCTTGCGCCATCTGCCGCTTTATGTGGCCTTAATGCTGCTCTTTGCTACGGGCTTGGGCTTTGGTGCCCTAGCCACACAGAAGCTGTCGCCGGTCCAAAAGGAAGACCTAAACAACTACATAACGGCTGTCTATGCCTCTTTAGCGGAAAGCAACCAGGAAAACCATCACCGAGTTGAGCTCTTTTACCAGCGTCTAAAGGATAACGTGATCAAAACTGCGGGATTGGTCTTCCTCTTAGGCCTAACGGTTATCGGAGCACCCCTGATTCTGGGAGTGGTTTTTGTCCGGGGATTCGTGCTGGGCTTTACCGTAGGTTTTCTGGTGCAGGACACGATGGTCAAGGGGCTGGTGTTGTCCGCCACCGGTATTTTGCCCCACAACGCCCTTATGGTTCCTGCACTCCTCTTAGGGGCGGGAGGAGCCTTATCTTTCGCCGGCAGCGCGTTCCGCACTCTGTTGGGTGTCTCCAAAGACGGGGTACACGGGCAGCTTGCCACCACCACTTTTCTTGCAATCTGCAGCGGGATACTCTTTCTAGCTGCCGCTCTGGTGGAAACCTATATCACACCAATCCTGGTACAGCTGGGCCAGGGTCTGCTGACTTGAAGGGAGGAGCGCGGGTGAACTGGCAGCGTACCTTAGCTGAATATGCAGCCTTTCTGCAGGTAGAGAAGGGGCTGGCCAAGAACACGGTACAAGCCTACTTGAGTGATCTGCGTCAGTTCAAAGCATTTCTCAGCGAACGCGGCCTGGCGCTGGCTGAGGTCGATGCGGACGAGGTAGGGTTTTACCTCAACCATCTCGCGGCCCAAGAGCTTTCTGCCCGCAGCCGCGCCCGCAAGGTCTCAGCACTGAGAAACTTTTTTGCTTTTCTAGTAGAAGAGGAGCGTGTGGAGGAGAACCCCTGCGCCTATCTGCCCACGCCAAAGCTGCCGCGGCGGCTGCCGCAGATCCTCACGGAGCAGGAGGTGTTGGCTCTCCTTGAAGCCCCGCGCCTGGACAAGCCCGCAGGCTACCGGGACCGGGCTATGCTGGAAGTGCTTTACGGTTCTGGGCTGCGGGTCTCGGAACTCTTAGCCCTGAACCTGGGTGACATCGATGAGCTTGGTTTCGTGCGCTGTACAGGAAAAGGAAACAAGGAGCGCATCGTGCCCCTGGGTTCCCATGCCCTCCGTGCCACGGAACTCTACGTAAGACATGCCAGGCCCCGCTTGTGCAAAGACTACCGCGAACGGGCTTTGTTTGTCAATCAGCGCGGACAGCGCCTGACCAGACAAGGCTTTTGGAAGATTATCAAAGCTTGGGCCAAGGAAGCGGGGATCGAAAAGAACATAACCCCCCATATGCTGCGCCACTCCTTTGCCACACACCTGTTGAGGGGGGGCGCCGACTTGCGCTCAGTCCAAGAGATGCTCGGCCATGCAGACTTGGCCACCACACAGATTTACACGCATCTAGATAAAGGTCATCTACGCGATGTGTACAGACAAGCGCATCCGCGTGCTTGGAAAGGGGAAGAACAGTGAAGAGACTGACTATCGTTGTACTAGACAGTGTAGGAGTGGGGGAGCTGCCCGATGCTCACCTCTACGGTGATGAAGGCAGCAATACCCTGGCCAACACAGCCCAAGCCGTGGGAGGGCTGCACATGCCCCACTCACAAAAGTTGGGACTGGGCAACATCATTGCCATCGAGGGGGTACCGCCCGCCGACAATCCCCAGGCCGCCTGGGGCAAGATGGCGGAGATCTCCAAAGGCAAAGACACCACCACGGGCCATTGGGAAATCGCCGGTTTGACCTTGGATACGCCGTTTCCCACCTATCCTGATGGTTTCCCGGAGGACCTGATCTCCGCCTTCGAGAAGAGAATCGGCCGCAAAGTCCTGGGCAACTATCCCGCCTCGGGCACGGCGATCATCGATGAACTGGGCCCCGAGCACATGGCCACAGGGTATCCCATCGTGTACACCTCGGCTGACAGTGTATTCCAGATTGCAGCCCACGAAGAAATAGTCCCCCTGGAGCAGCTCTACGCATGGTGCCAGATTGCCCGGGATCTGCTCACGGGACCCCATGCAGTGGCGCGGGTGATCGCCAGGCCTTTCGTGGGCCAGCCTGGCGCGTTTAGGCGTACAGCCAACAGGCACGACTTCAGCGTGGAGCCTTTTGGACCCACCGTGCTGGACGCCCTGGTAGCCAAGGGTATTCCCGTCTACGGCATTGGCAAGATCAAGGACATTTTTGCCGGACGGGGAATCACAGATTCTGTCTCCACCAAAAGCAATCAAGACGGGCTGGATCAGGTGGTGGAGCAGCTGGCCAGAAGACAGGAACAGTGCCTGGTCTTCGCCAACTTGGTAGACTTCGACATGCTCTGGGGACACCGCAACGATGCTCAGGCCTATGCCCGGGGCCTCGAGGAATTTGACGCCCGACTGCCGGAGATCCTGGAGAAGCTGGGTGCCGATGACCTGCTGTTCATCTTAGCTGACCACGGCTGTGATCCCACTACTCCCAGCACCGACCACTCTCGGGAGTATGTGCCGCTGCTCGTAGTTGGTCAAGGGGTGCAGCCGGTGAACCTGGGCGTGCGCCGCACATTTGCCGATGTGGCCAAAACGGTAGCCGACTTTTTCGGGGTGGAGTATGAGACAGTGGGCGTGAGTTTTCTGCCCGATATTCTGCCTAGAGAAGGGAGCTGAAGCCATGCGCACAGTGGAACTCATCCAGAAAAAGCGAGACGGCCAGCGCCTCAGCAGGGCCGAATTGGAGTTCCTGATCGACGGCTATGTGCGGGGCGAGATACCTGACTATCAGATGGCAGCCTGGGCCATGGCCGTCTTTTTCCAGGGTATGGAGCCGGAGGAGACAACGGATCTCACGCTGATCATGGCCAGCTCTGGTGATACCCTCGATCTGAGCGCCATCCGCGGCATCAAGGTGGATAAGCACTCCACGGGAGGGGTGGCCGACACCACTACGCTGGTGGTCGCTCCGCTGGTGGCCAGCACAGGAGTCCCTGTGGCCAAGATGTCCGGCCGCGGTCTGGGTCACACAGGGGGAACCATCGATAAGCTGGAGAGTATCCCCGGGTTCCGAACAGCGCTCAGCCCCCAGGAGTTCATCTCCCAGGTGAACAGCATCGGTGTAAGCGTGGTGGGTCAGACCGGCGAGCTGGCCCCCGCCGACAAGCTGCTCTATGCCCTGCGGGATGTAACGGCTACCATTGAGTCCATTCCCCTTATTGCTTCCTCGATTATGAGCAAGAAGATCGCTTCGGGGGCCGATGCTTTCGTGTTAGATGTGAAAGTGGGCAGAGGGGCATTCATGAAGGACGAAGAAAAGGCGGTCGCTTTGGCCCGAGCTATGGTTCAGATCGGCACACTCGCCGGGAAAACCACGGTGGCGCTGGTAACAGACATGAACCAGCCCCTCGGGCGAGCCATCGGCAATGCGCTAGAAGTGAAAGAGGCCATCCTGACCCTGCAGGGGCAGGGCCCCGAACGACTCACGGAAGTGTGTCTGCAGCTGTCGACGGAGATGCTGCTCCTGGCTGGGGCGGCGGCAACAGCAAGCGAGGCTAGGGTGAAGCTAGAGCGGAACCTGCGCAGCGGACTGGCTTTAGAGAAGTTCAAAGAGTGGCTGGCTGCCCAAGGCGGAGATCCCAGGGTGGCCGAGGATGTGAGTCTGCTCCCGCAGGCCAAGTTCCAAGCTGACGTTGTGGCACCGCGCTCCGGCTACGTACAGGAGATCGACCCCTTGGCTCTGGGTGTGACCGCAATGCATCTCGGGGCGGGCAGGGAAACGAAAGACTCCCTCATAGACCTGGCGGTGGGCCTGGAGCTGCAGGTGAGTGCAGGTGATCATGTGGAGAAAGGCGGAGTGTTAGCCCGCATCCACGCCAGCACACAAGAACACTTGGGCGCGGCCCTCAGTGAAGCTGGCCAGGCCTTTAGGCTCGGCGATACCCAGCCCGAGGCCAAACCTCTCATCTACAGGAAAATCACAGCAGAAGACGTATAATGGGGCCCCAGGCCCCATATTTATTGTATGGGGAAAGGGGGCCAAAGCCGTGCATCGAACGGGGCTGACCAGATGGATAGCTGCTCTCCTCTGTTTGCTGGTATGCCAAGGGGCTGCAAAAGCCATGGAGCCTGCAGGCCGGGCCGCCTACTTGATGGATCCTTACAGTGGACGGGTCTTTCTGGAAAAGGCCAGTGAAGAAGCTCTCCCTGTGGCCAGCATCTCCAAACTTATGACTCTAGTGCTGATCCTGGAGGCGGTGGAGCGGGGGGAGCTCGCCTTGGAGGATCTAGTTACCGCCAGCCCGTTTGCGGCCAGCAAAAGGGGCTCCCGCATTTGGCTGGAAGCCGGTGAGCAGCTGCCTCTGGGAGAGCTGATCTACGCCATTGCTGTAGGCTCTGCCAACGACGCGGCGGTAGCCGTGGCCGAGTACATGGCGGGCAGCGAAAAGCAGTTCGTAGAGCTCATGAACCAGCGCGCTGGTGAGCTGGGGCTCAGCTCCACGCGATTTGTGAACTGCACGGGGCTGCCCGAAGAAGACGGTTCCCACAATCTGATGAGCGCCAAAGATGCTGCTCTGCTGGCCCGGCATGCTCTCACCGTCCCGCTGCTCATGGATTACGTCTCCACTTACGAGTACACCATGCGGGCAGATACAACCAAGATCCCTGTTCTGTGGAACGCTAACAAACTGCTGCGCCGCTATTACGGTGTTGATGGCATGAAAACAGGCTTCACCACCGAAGCAGGCTACTGTATGGTGGCCACCGCCCAAAGGGAGAACCTGCGCCTGATCGCTGTCACTCTGGGCCACAAGAGTGAAGAGGAAAGGGAAACCGCAGCCAGAGCCCTTTTGGACTACGGCTTCAGAAAGTACCAAAGCCTGCTGCTCTATCCGCAGGGCACCGCGGTGAGCTCCATGGACTGCGCCACGGGAAGCCCAAGAACCGTGCAGGTGGTTGTGCCGGAAGACTTCCACATTACGGTGGAGCGGGGCAAAGAAGTGGACTTCGTCACCGTGATCACCCTAGAAAAGGACCTGCGTCCGCCCATTCAGCAGGGGGAAACTGTGGGTGCGCTTACTGTGCTGTACCAGGACGAGATTCTGGGTACCACGTCGCTCACCGTTGCGGAAACCGTACGCAGGCTTTCCTTCCCGGCCTTGGTGTACCGCTTGGCCCAAGCTTTGGCTCAGGCCGTCTTTTAAGAAAGCGTAGGGGATTTTTTCCCTTGTGACAGCAGGTAAACCAGGTTCCAGCTCGAAAAAAGTCACTAATATGGTAAGTGGGAGGGAAGTCTGTGCAGTACAGCTTTGAAACGGTGGGACAAGCACTCATAGCGAAGCTCCAGGGCGAACTGGACCTGCATACTTCACCGCAGTTCAAAGAAGAGCTTGCCAAATTCTTCACCACCCAGCCGCAGATTAAGTATCTGATCATGGATGTCAAGAACCTGCAGTTTATAGACAGTTCAGGATTGGGAGTAATTCTAGGCCGCTATCGCGAGTTGGAGCAACGGGGAGGCCGTCTTTTTTTTGTACAAGCCAATCCCCACATCAAGCGGGTTTTGCAGATGTCAGGGATGCAGAAGATCTCTGAGTTCGCCGATTCCGCCGCCGATGTATTAGAACGGGCCGAAGGGGGACATCTATGATGGCAGATACGAATTGGGTCAAGTTTGAGATTCCCAGTGACACGCGCAACGTGGCCTTTGCCCGCACTGCTGTGGCGCTGTTCGCCAGCCAGCTGGACTGGACCCTTGATGAGCTGGAAGACATTAAGGTGGCCGTGTCCGAGGCAGTATCCAACTCCATCATCCATGGTTACCAATTAGGTGAGGGAGTTGTACGGGTGGAAGCTTCCTATGCTGACCGCAAACTGACCATTGTGATCGAGGACTACGGCCAAGGCATCCCCGACGTGGAGCTGGCGCAGGAGACAGGCTATACTACCATACCGGAAGAGCGCATGGGTTTGGGCTTTACCTTTATGCACGAGTACATGGACGAGGTGCTGGTGGTTTCAGAAGTTCAGAAGGGAACAAAAGTGATCCTGATTAAGGAAGTCCCCCAACGTTCGGAAGGATAAGCGGCCATGGACAGGGAGCAAACCAGGCGGTTAATTGCCCAATCCCAACAGGGAGACCTGGCAGCCCGCGGTCAGCTGGTGGAGGAAAACCTGCCCCTGGTACACAGCATTGCTAGGCGCTTTTTGGATCGAGGCCTGGAGTTTGATGATCTGGTGCAGATCGGCTGCGTGGGCCTGCTCAAGGCCATCCAGGATTTCGACCTCGCTTACGATGTTCAATTTTCCACCTTTGCAGTTCCCAAAGTCATGGGTGAAATCAGGCAGCATCTGCGGCGTTCCGCGCCTGTAAGAATAGCCCGTTCCCTGCGCGAGCTGGCCAGCGCCGCCCTGCGGGCCAAAGATATACTGGCCCAATCACTGGGCCGCAACCCTACTATTGCGGAGATTGCTGCCCAGCTGAACACCTCGCCCGAAGAAGTGGTCTGTGCCCTTGAGGCGGTGGCGCCCGTTGTTTCCCTGCAGAGTACGCTGGGCAGCGAAGACGAGGATGCCCGTGCCCTGGAAGAAGTGTTAGCCACTACGGACAGCCAGGAGCACTTCCTGCTCAAACAGGCTTTAGAACAGCTGGAACCAGAAGAACGGCGCTTGATACTGCTCCGCTATTTCGCGGAAAAAACCCAAAGCCAGGTAGCGGAGGAGCTGGGTACGTCCCAGGCACAGATCTCCCGGATGGAAGCGCGCATCATACGCCAGCTGCGCTACCATTTGTAGTAGAAAAGAGGGTTAACTTGCGTGTAGATTTGCATGTTCATACAACTGAATCCGATGGTACCTGGACACCCCAGGAAGTGGTGCGAGAAGCAGTCCAAAGGGGCCTCAAGGCCATTGCCATAACCGATCACGACACAACAGCAGGCATTCGAGCCGCCCAAGAAAACGCACCGGAAGGGCTGGAGGTAGTTCCAGGCATCGAGATCAACGCGGCAGCTCCCGATGGAGCTGACATCCATATCCTGGGTCTGTGGATCGATCCTGAGCATCCCGCCCTGCAAGAACAGCTGGACATTCTCAGGAGATCGCGTATCGAACGCACCGAGAAGATCCTGTCGCTCCTGCGCGGTCTAGGCATTGCCATTACCCTGGACGATGTGCTTAAATACGCCCAGGAAGAGGTGGTGAGCCGCAGCCACATTGCCTCGGTGCTGCTGGACAAGGAAGTGGTCTCTTCCAAGGCCGAGGCGTTTCAGCGCTTGATTGGAGAAGGCTGCCCGGCCTATGTACCGCGCTACAAAGTGGAGCCGGCCCAAGCCGTGAAGTTAATCCTCACGGCGGGAGGGGTGCCTGTCTTAGCCCATCCTGGCCTGTTGCCCAACCTAGACGTCCTGCCTGTTTTGGTTGAAGCCCAGCTTGTGGGGTTGGAGGTGATTCACCCAAGCCACAGTGAGGAGCAGACAGCCTACTACCTGGACCTAGCACGCCGCTACGGCCTTTTGCCCAGCGGCGGTTCCGACTGCCACGGGCCCGGTGGCAAGGATGAAGTGTATCTGGGCCGCTATACCATCCCCGAGGAGTGGCTCAGGCAGCTTGAGGCCAGGCGCTAGCAGCCCTCCGGGCCTGCCTGTTATTCCCTGCAGGGCATTCCCCCTGGGGCTCGAATTAGCTTGAGTAGAATCTCCTTGTACCGAGCAGAAGTCGCTGAGCTAATTCGGAACTTGAGGGAGTTGTTGGGGGATGTCGCAGATCATGGGGGATAGGATTGCGCTGCAGCTGAAGAAGGCCGGCCGCTGCCGCTTGCTTTACCAGATCCTGCTCAAGGATGAAGTGATCGGGGAGGTTGAGTTGGATCAAATTGCCTGGCGCAGTGGTGAAGCAGAGCTGAAGATCGCAATTTTCGACACTGACAAGCAGCGGCACGGGCTGGGGACAGATGCGGTCACTACACTTGTGGCGCATGCTTTCGGCAGCATGAACCTGAAGCGAGTGTACCTCCGCGTTCACGCCAGCAACGCAGTTGCCATCCGCTGCTACGAGAAGGCAGGTTTCAAAAAGGAGGGCAAGCTGCAGCGCTGCCTTGGAGGCAGTATTAGAGAAGAGATTCTGCTCATGGCCGTGGGGCGTGGGCAGTTCCAACGCAAGAGACCTCCTGAAGCTGTTTAGAACCGCACCAAGATGCGGTTCTTTCTTTTGCCCATCCCCCATAAGCCCTGTACCTTCACGAATCTTATACACGGAAACTGCTGAGGAGCAAAGGATTATCTGAGAAGGTGTCGAAAACAAGAACATGTATTTCTTTAGCACACAAACGGAGGGGTATTAATGCTCAAAATATTCGCA
>JAAYMM010000013.1 GCA_012521335.1 Bacillota bacterium
CTCCCCTAATTGAACTAGAGGAGGATTCTACTTGAACCGGGTTCAACCCTGTTATTCGGTCAAACACCCTGAGCAAAACCCGGACAATTATCGTGACTGAAAACATCATACTGACTCAGCACTGCACCGGCAGAGCGAGTTAGCCCTCTGCTGCGCCACGCCTCAACTTAGAGACGCCAGCGAAGCATATGGGAGCATTGAAAGGTGGTGTTGGTCAGTGACCAACAATATAGCATCGTTAGCAACCGCCATGCGGCAGCAGCAGTTGTCCATGGATGTGGGAATCAAACTGATGAAGACGGCTCTGGATTCCGTAGACGATCAGGGTTCGGCAGTAGTCAAGCTGCTGGAATCCGCCCAACTATCAGAGCTAGAAGTGAATCCACATCTGGGTTCCATAGTTGACGTCCGCGCATAGGGTGCGCTGAACTCGCGAGTCAGGTGAGTAGTACTACCCAACGTCTGGCCTGGAGTTGCTTATTTCTGCATCTCAAAGAACCACAAAGGAGCTAATGCTCTTTTCTCAGCATTAGCCCCTCGGTTTTATCGGTGTGCCCTTCCCATTGCATTGGAGAGTAGTCCTGCCTGGTGGCTTTCGTGTTAAAGGTTCACATGGGATCGCAGGATATACTTATTATACCCGTAGACCCTCTTTCCACCGCTGAGAACCCTCGTCTGCTCAACTTCAATCAGTCCATGATCTTTCAGTTCCCTCAGGTATTTGCTCAGAGTGTTCGCGCAGATGCCGAGATCCCTCTGCATGTGCCGCCTGCTTGGCGACACGGATATGTCACCGTTTCCGACCTCGTCTATTCCAACGTAACTGCATAGATACAAATACACCACCCTAGCTCCAAGACTGAGCTTAGGGTTGCGGATCACAACTGATGGCACTGGGCAGTAATGATCGAGCATGCCCTGTTCGTTTTGACAACTCCGTCTTGTGACTATAGTGATCACTCCTTACTTATCTTATCGAGATGTGTGGCACTATTGCCAAGGGGAAGACGGGCCGCCCTCTTTTAGACCATCGTAGCATGTATCTTGTTAATTGTCAATTATATTTTGTTTTCTGACATTTGCACCAGCTATTACACCCTTGAACTCGATGTCCAACAGAAAAAGAGCCAATGCTCCTACCCGCGCATCAGCCCTTTTTCTAGGGTTTTCCCTTTCCCATCACTCTGCCGTAGACAGGCAGAAGGGATGCCCTTCCGGATCAAACATGACCCTGGAGGTCTCGTAGTACTGCGTGTCAGCCAGCCTGGCCCCGCATCTCACCGCATGCTCCACAGCCTTCTCCAGGTCATCGACCTTAAAGTCAAGATGCAGCATCTGCTGCTGTTCGCCCTTTGCCCACGGCCAGACGGGCGGAACATACTCCTCCACCCTTTGAAAAGCGAGGATGATACCCTGCGGGGTGTGTATGCCTGCCCACTGCTGGTTTGAGATGGTCTTCTCCAGACCCAGCAGCTCAGCGTAGAAGTCCGCCAGAGCATCCGGATCCCTGCAGTCCACGGCAATACCGATAATTTCCGAAACCAAACGCATCTGTCTCCTCCTCTCCACTCTGGCTCTCTCTCAACTCACCTTGGAGCCCCTAACGCCAGAGGTTGAAAAAAGCCTTTTGAGGTGCTGAAGCTATGACAGAAAAATACACGGTTCAACATCTTGAAGAAGCTGCTCAAGCCATTTCCGCGCTGATCAGCAAATCTGAGAAGGCAAAGAGCAAGCTGGAACCAGGCACCTGGCAGCACACAATGCTGGAAGCCAATCTCAGAGGCCTGTACATCGCCCTGGGGCTGGACCGAGGGCAGAAGTGAAAAGACCGCGCCACCGTGGCGTAACCTCGGCCCCAGGGCTCGAACCTCAGGCTCCATCCGATTTCGATGCACGGCGCAAGGTGACGTCGAACGCTGCTCTGCAGAAGGCCAGCCTTTCGGTGGTGAAGTAGATCATCGACTATCCCCTCAGTGATGTTCACCCAAGATAATTATGGAGTTGTACTCCGCAATGGCCAGCTGATCGCCCCTGGGCGACCACGCTAGAGCCTGCAGGCCCAGCACGCGCCCGGGATAGGTGTAGAGAACCTCGCCCGTGCTCACATCCCAAATCCGCACGGTCCCGCTGTGGCTGCCGCCGGCGAGATAGCGCCCGCATGGCGACCACTGCACAACGGTCAGCACAGTTTCATCGCCGTCTAAAGCCCTAACGATCTGGTCTGTCTCCAGATCCCAGATCAGAACTGTATGATCGTAGCCGGAGCTGGCCAAATACCTGCCGTCAGGCGACCAGTCCAGAGACTGCACCCAATCAGTGTGCCCCTCCAGCGTCTTTGTCTCCTTCCCTTGCGCAACACTGTAGAGGCGGATGACCTGCTCACGGCCTCCAAAGGCAATCTGATCGCCCCGCGGAGACCAGGCTGCTGCCGTTACCCATCCATCGCTCTTGATCTCCACCAGCTGTTTTCCAGCGGGCACATCCCAGATGGCCACTGTCTTGTCCCAGCTTGCGCTGGCCAGCCTCCTACCGTCCGGCGACCAGCTTACGTCCAAGACAATGTCTTCATGGCTCACATCTTTCTTGCCAACGGCAAACTCAAAACCCTCTTCCCTGATCAACGGCCTCTTGAGGCGCTCCGTGAAAGCACCAACGTACGTGCCTTCGGCATAGTTCCACACCCGCACCAGCAGATCATGCCCGCAGCTTGCCAGGTACGCGCCGTTGGGCGACCAAGCCAGGCCCTCCACGGCCGCGGTTGGGCCGGGGCGCATGTGCATGAGTTCTTCCCGGGCAGCCACGTCCCAGATGCGCACAGTGTTATCCTGCCCTCCAGAGGCCAGGTAATCTCCGTTCGGTGACCAGGCCAGGGCGGTGACAGGACGGGTATGGCCAGTAATCCTCAGCACTTGCTCACCCGTTTCCGCCGACCAGAGCTCTATAATGCCCCGGTAGCTTCCCACGGCAAGCTGAGGCGTCTCGTTCCCCCACGCGAGCGCCAAGACGTTGTTCTCCCCGTTGATCTGCCGCACCACCGCCTGCTCTTCCCAGCTCCAGACTTCGATCAGCCTGTCTGCACCAACGGCCAGGCAGCTGCCGTCAGAGGACCAGCTCGCGGTGATCACAGCACCCCGGTACTGCCTGAGGGGTACCCTCTCGCCGGTTTGGACGTCGAGCACCTCCACAGCACCGTTTTTCAGAACCAGGGCGACCAACGATCCCTGCGGCGCTGCGGCTAGAGACATGATGTGATCTGCCGCGGTGAACTGCTCTCCGAGCTCCCCCGACTCAGGATCCCAGACCACCAGGCTCAGCCCGTCGCCGCCGCTGAGCAGCAGCCTGCCGTCTGAAGACCAGGCCACTGCCCTGACCCAATTGTCTTGGAGAAGGGAGTGCAGCTCCTCGCCCGTGGACGCATCCCACACCCGCACTCTGTTATCCCAGCCGGAGCTGGCCAGCCTGGCTCCATCAGGCGACCAGGACAGATCGGTGAGCACGTTGCTGTGGCCAGGCAGGCTCAGGATCTCCTGACCAGCCTGCCAATCCCAGATCTTGATGGAGCCGTCCGCTGCGCCGCTGGCTAAGTAGCGGCCTTCTGGGGAAAAGGCCATGGCTTTGATGCCGTTTCTGTGGCCGCTCATAATCCGCACCAGCTGCCCATCGCGCGCCCGCCAGATCCGGATAGTCCGGTCATTGCTGCCGGTTGCCACATACTGATCGTCCGGGGAAAAGGCAATGGTCTCAACCCAATCGAGGTGGCTGTCAAAAGAAAACTGCGGCCCCCAGTTGGAAAAATCCGGTTCCGGCCAGGGATAGGCCAGAAACCTCAGCTCTTTGGCCTCCCCCGCCGCCTGTGTTTCCGGGACAAAGCGATAACCGGTTTTACGGGGAATGATCACTGTGCTGCCTGAAGCAGCAGCGGCGAAGTACCCTTCTGCATCCGTTTCCAGGTAGGAACTGGGCCCATCGGCAACCAGAAGACTTACGCCTGCCAAGCCCGCTGCCTGGTCTTCCGCCAACACGACTCTCCCTGAGACACTCTCTGTTTCAGGCACCTTTCTGCTGCCCGCACAGCCGCTGAGGTGCAGGGCAAGCAGAAGCAGAAGCAACATCACGGAAAGGCACTTCAGCTTTCTCGCCATCTCTCCCAAATCCCCTCCATCCTGTTATCACCATAAGCTACTACTCCGCAAACGGGCAAAATCCTCTTATGCCAGGAACAGCATCTCCTCTCCAAAAAAAAAGAAAATGGCAGGTGAGCAAGCCTGGGGAGAGAATTCACAAAAGACAGGGAAACATCGAACTGAAAGGGGACCGAGCATGAGCAGAGTTACCATTGCCGTGGTTGGGGCCGGCAACCGCGGCCAGGCCTATGGAAGATTCGTAACCCAACACCCGGCTGAGGCCAAAATCGTGGCCGTGGCTGAACCGCACCCAGTGCGCAGGCAGAAGTATGCTGAGCAGCACCAAATTCCTGAGGACAACCAGTTTGCCAGCTGGGAAGAACTGCTGGCGAGGCCGCGCCTTGCCGACGGCCTGATCATCGCCACCTTGGACGATCAGCACGTGGAACCAGCCGTGGCCGCCATGGAAAAAGGCTACACCGTCCTGTTGGAAAAGCCCATCGCCCATACCTGGGAAGGAACGCTGCAGATCGCTCAAAAAGCAAAAGATACCGGGGCCCGGGTGTTAGTGGCCCACGTACTGCGCTACACCAACTTCTACCGCCAGCTGAAAAGGCTGCTGGATAGCCGAGTGATCGGCGAGCCCCGCCTGGTGGATCACCTGGAGAACATCGGCTACTGGCACTTTGCCCACAGCTACGTGCGGGGCAACTGGCGGAATACCGCTGCGGCAGCCCCCATCATCCTGGCCAAAACCTGCCACGACCTGGATCTTTTGTACTGGCTCTTCGCAGCCCAAGGGCAGACCATCTTTTCCAACGCGTCCCTGGTGCACTTTACCGCGCAGGCAAAACCTGCAGGAGCGGGAGAACGCTGCCTCGACTGCCGGATTGAACCACAGTGCCCCTATTCCGCCCGCAAAGTGTACATTAACGAGAACAGCGGCTGGCCGGTTTCGGTGATCACGGAAGACCTTTCCTTTACCGGGCGTTACCAGGCCCTCCAGGAAGGGCCCTACGGCCGCTGTGTGTACAGCTGCGACAACAACGTTCCTGATGTGCAGACCGTATCCCTGAGGCTCAAGGAAAACCTCGAAGTGAACATGGCCCTCACGGCCTTTTCCAGCCAGATCAACCGCATCACCCGCATCTACGGAACCCACGGCGAATTGTCTGCCAACTTCCATGCTGGCATCATCGAGATCCACCGTTTTGGGGAGACGAAGCAGGTCATCACCGTCCAGCAGGATGCCGGCGGCCACGGCGGTGGCGACTTCGGCTTGATGCGCGACTTCGTGCGCCTGCTCCGCGGCGAGGAACTTGAAGACGCCCTCACCTACCTAGAGGATTCCCTGGAAAGCCATATTATGGCCTTTGCCGCTGAACAGTCCAGGCAGGAGCAAAGGATGATCGACCTGGACGCCTGGAAACGGGACCACGGGGCAGAGCGCTGAAAACGGTAAAAGCGAGGCAGAACGCGGCGAAGTGCTCGGCAGCTTCCGCAGCGTTCTGCCTCCTCTAGAAGAAGCCCGCCGCAGCCTGAAAGCGCTCCTTGCTGCGCAGGGCGCTAGAACCATCCAGTTCGGCCGCAGTTATCGCACTTCCAGGTAGTAACCATCCCAGCGGAGGTGTACGTGATCTCGGCCCCGCACTCGCATTTGGGCTTCGGTTTGCTGTCCGAACCTCCGGTCACCGCATCCAGCTCAGCAGCGGACAGCTCCTCGTTTCGGCGGCGCAGCAGGCTCACAAGCTCCTCCGCCTCTTGGGCCGAAAGGCCGATGCTGTGCTTCTCAGCCAGGCGGAGCAGCTCATCCGCGGTTTCACACCGTGCCGCCTGCTGCATCACTTCCAGCGTGTTATGCCCAAGACGTTCCATCAGCTCTCTAATCTGCATCTTTCCACCTCCCACTTATCGCGGGCGCTCGGCCAATCCAACCTCAGACACGGCGCCCTTTCTGCTACCGGACCATTACGGTGCGCCCTGTTCCCTTCCTTCTGCTCCAAAGAAGGCATAGGTTACCTCTTGAGTTACCTTTTGCCCGGCGAGAGCCCAGAGCGCAGAAAAGCCCGCCTTTTCAGGCGGACTTCCTTTTTTCAGCTGCCTTTTCTGTATCCGCAGGTCAGGCACACATAAAAACCGTTGGCCTTCATCCAGTCAAACCAGACTCCGCAGTGCGGGTAGATGCCCGGCCCTCTATCGGTACCACCGCCTGCTGCAGCCAGCTCATCCTCTCCCAGCTCGCCGGCAGCGGGATTCATCAGCCTCAGGAGCTCAGCCACTTCCTCTTCCGTCAGCTTGATATTGTACTTGCGTGCCAGCTCCATAAGTTCTTCTGCCGTTTCGCACCGGCCCTGTTTTTGTGGCGCGTCTCCAGGGTTCTCACCCTGCTTCATCCGCTACTCCCCCCTTCAGCTGCTTGTTCGAAAACACATGCGGCCCGAACACTGAACCAGCCTGCACATGGCTCTGCCGGACGCTGGTGCAGCTGACTAGCTCCGGGCACCTTTGGCCAAGGAGAACACGGGAAGCACAAAGCTCCAGAACCCTGTCAGCCTATCTGGGGCTGCCGCGCGGCGGGGCTACCCCGGCAGGAACTGCTTGGCCTGGTAACCGCACTGGGGGTTGGTGCGGCGCCAGTGCACCCAGGGACGCTCTAGACGGTAGTCCAGCTCCCCGCTGCACTGCGGGCACGTTTTGGGCCCATCTTTTTCGGCACCCGCCCCTCCAGTCACCGCATCAAGTTCAGCCGCGGAAAGCTCGCCCGCAACCGGATGGAGAAACTCAAAGACCTCCCCTGCTTCCTGCGGCGTAAGCTCGATTCCTCTGGTGTGGGCCAGAGTCAACAGCTCTTCGGCAGTGGCGCACCGGATCGCTGCCCGCAGGGCTTCATCCCGTGCCGCGGGCAGGCGGCCAAGCAGCCTTTGCAGCCGCATGGTTCGTGCCTCCTTCAAGGTTTCTCCCTATCAAAGCAGTACTATACAGGGTTTGGCAATCCTTCCGACGCGCAGTCACCGCGGGTTACCTCTTGAGTTACCTTTTCTGTGCGGACAAGTCGGCAGGCGCACAAGAAAAGACCGCTGACGCCAAAGGGCATCAGCGGTCTTCGGTCTAGAGCTTACTCCCAGCACAGCTGCAGCGGTAGGCTGGGCTTGTCCCCTAAAACAGGCTGGAAAGCCACGCAAAGAGATTGTACTTGGCGAAAATCGCCACAGCAATCAAGGAGACAGTGGACATGATCTTGATCAAAATGTCCAGCGAGGGGCCCACAGTGTCCTTGAGGGGATCGCCCACGGTATCGCCCACAACGGCGGCAGCATGCACCGGGCCGCCCTTGCTGTGCCCGTTTAGGGCGCCTGTTTCGATGTACTTTTTGGCGTTATCCCACGCACCGCCGGCGTTGCCGGTGTACAGGGCCAGCATGATCGCGGACATGATGGCGCCGATCAGGATGCCGCCTACAAAGTTAGCCCCAAAGATGAACCCGCCTACCAGCGGGAAGGCCAGGGCGATGTAGGAAGGCAGCTTCATTTCCTGCAGCGCGCCTTCCGAGGCGATGGCTACGCAGGAAGTGACGTCGGGCTCTTCTTTGCCCTCCAGGATCCCGGGCTTCTCCTTGAACTGGCGGCGCACCTCATCAACCATTTTGCGTGCTGACTTGGAAACGGACTCGATCAGCATGCCGGAGAAGAGATACGGCAGGGCTGTACCGACCAACGCACCCACGAGAGTCATGGGGTTGATGATATCCAAAATCGGGTCAACCTCCGGCGGTGAGAAGGAGAAGATGTAAGCCACCATGAGAGATGTGGCCGCTAGAGCCGCCGAGCCGATGGCAAAGCCTTTGCCGATGGCAGCCGTGGTGTTGCCCACGGAGTCGAGCTTGTCCGTAATGGCCCTGACTTCTTCGTCCAACTTGGCCATCTCCGCAATGCCGCCGGCGTTGTCGGAAATGGGCCCGTAGGTGTCCACAGTAACGGTTGTCGTGACAAAGGACAGCATGCCGACTGCCGCCATGGCAATTCCGTACATGCCCGCTGCACCATAGGCCGCGATCACGGTGGCGCCCAGAACCAGGACCGGCGCCATGGTGGAGCTCATACCCACCGCCATACCCTGGGTAATGGTCAAGGCCGGGCCTTCCAGGCTGGCCCCGGCAATACTCTTGGTAGGCTTGTAGTCGTAGCTGGTGTAGTACTCAGCAATCAGGCCGATGATCACTCCGGCGGCAATACCCAATACCCCGGCAAGCCAGGGAGAAAGCGCACCCAGCCGGAACTGGACACCGGTCAGATCTTCAGCGCGGAACATGAACCAACCCGCAAGGCCCGTGAGCACAATAGTCAGGCCTGCAGACACCCAAGTGGACATGTTCAGCTCCCGATGAGGATCTTCTGACAGTTCTTTTTTCAGGATGATATAAGCAATGCCGACGATGCAGGCCAACAGCCCAAGGCCGGCCAGGACCACGGGATACATGAACATTTTCTCCAGCAAGGAGGGGGTGATGCCGCCGTTTTTAGCCTCGCTGGAAAGGAAGAGGTGGAAGGCCAGGATCACACCGGAAGAGATGGCGCCAACAAAGCTTTCCAAAAGGTCAGAGCCCAGCCCGGCTACGTCGCCCACGTTGTCGCCAACGTTGTCGGCGATGGTTGCAGGGTTGCGGGGATCGTCTTCGGGAATGCCCGCTTCCACTTTGCCCACCAGGTCAGCACCCATGTCAGCCGCCTTGGTGTAGATACCGCCGCCCACACGGAAGAACATGGCCACGATGGAGCAGCCGAGAGCATAGCCGGAGATGGTCATGGTGAAGGGCGAAAAATCGATGCCCAGCCAGTTGCGCATCAGGTACACGTTTTCCAAGGACAGCTGTCCCAGGAGACGGCCGAACACCACATAGACTATAGCCAGGCCCAAGAGGGCAAAGCCGCCCACGCACAGGCCCATGACTGAACCGCCAGTAAAGGCCACTTTCAGCGTCTGGCCCAGCTTCTTGGTAGTTCTAGCCGTGTTGGACACCCGTACATTGGCATAGGTGGCAATCCGCATGCCCACCAGGGCGGCCAGAGAACTCATGGTCGCACCAATCAGAAAAGCTGCACCCACATACCAGCCGAGCGCCACACCCATTACAACAGCAACAACTAAAGCAATCATGGCAATAATGCGAAACTCATAGTTGAGGAAGGTGACCGCACCAGTGCGGATGCGGGCTGCGATGTCCTGCATCACCCGCGTACCTTCGTCCAGCCTTTTCACCGAAAAGAAGTTCAAGGCTGCGTAAGCTATAGCTAGTACACTAGCCGCGAACACTAATACCAGCCAATCCATGTCGCTACACTTCCTTCCTAAGTATTACGAGACTCGTCCAGATCCTGGTGTTCATGCTGTTGTGGGCATGCATTCGCATAGACACCCATTGTATATATTACCACCTCTATTAAGCAAGTTAAAGGAGTAACCAAGCAAGTCCTACTGGAAAAGTCAGAGTTTATAAAATTCCAACTCAGATGTAACGGATGTTTTACTTCGGGCGCTCCCCCTGGGCACACAAAAAGAAGTCAGCGGTTCTGGCCCGCTGACTCCTTGTCCTTCTAATGCCACCGGCTGTTTTGCCTTGGCCGCCTCTGGCCGGCAGATGATTTAACTTTTCCCGCTGACCCTCTCTCCGGAGCGTTCTGCTTTCAGGAAGAACCAAGCGGCAAAGGCCCACCAAATCACAAAGGTCAGATAACCTGGTATGGGGTAGAACCACTCCTTGAAGTCAAAGAGGCCGGCGTTCCGGACGACGTATCCGTAGCCTAGGCTGAAAGCTCCCCAGAGGAAGATGTAAGGATAGAGAAAAGCCTTCCTTCCGGGAAGGAAATAAAGAAAGAGCATTACGGTCAAGGTCCAGCCCAACGGAGAGAGGGCATGATGACCCAGGACGAAAAAGAGCCCTTGGTTTTGAAACCACATCACGCCCAACACATTCTGGTACAAGGTCACAGCGAGAATATCCCCCAGGGCACCCACCAAAAGCCCGTAGATCAGATAGCGCTTGAACTGGTTGCGGGGTATGAAGATCAAAGCGAAAACCAGCATGAGCAGCACAAAAACGGGGTAAAACAGATCCTTAACGGTTAGGTTGGCCAACTCCCCCATCCCCTTTTCTCCAGGTTAGGCTGGTGTTATAATTCCCAACTTCCGCCAGGACCATACCAGCCCGCACATTTCATGCCCCTAACACAGAGAAAGACCCTGGAGCGGGCCAGGGTCTGAGCAGGATGGGTACAGGCGGCGCAGCCGCGGGGGCTGCACCGCACTGCCTGATGCTTACTTATTTCCCGTCGGCTGCAGGAAGGGCAGCATGTACTTGAGAGTGCCCCAATGTCCGTACGGACCCATGTAGGGGTTCTCGGCGCCCGGCCAGTTGGTCCAGTAGTACTCATCCCAGGTCAGGAAGCCGGAGTAACCGTAAGTGGGCACACTGGGCATTTCCTCAATGAGGATCTTCAGAGCCTCGGTACATACGGCTACCGTAGCCTCGATGTCCGTGGGATCGGTTGCCCGCATGCGCTTGATCACGTCATCCATCTCGGGGCTGGACCACCTGGAGCTGTGGCCGTGGTTGGCTTCGCCCAGAGGCGCAATGTACTCGGAGAAGAAGATATCCAGCGAACGGTACAGGTCTACGCCAGCACCCCAAGGCTCCAGGGCTGGCCAGGCTGCGCCAACCTGGAAGTCGCCCATCTGCTGCAGGGTGGTGTAGGCATCGCTGGCGACGTACTCGGCATCGATACCGAACTTCTTCCACTGCTGTACAGCGGCGTTACCGTTCTTGAACTGGTGGTGTCCGGTGTCGTTGATATCAGTGACGGTGATCTTCCACGGCGTGCCGTCGGGCAGCAGCCATCTGCCGTTAGCATCCTTCTTGAAGCCGTTCTTCAGCAGGAGCTTCTCGGCCACATCAGGAGCATACTTGAACCAGCCGATGCCGAAGGTCTTTTTGATCTCCTCAGGATCGCTGCTGACCTCGTGGCCCCTCTGGCGGGCATACTCAGCAATGCGCAATCCTGCATCGGGATCGTAAGGATAAAACAGCTCGCCATCGCCCAGATCAAGGGCAAAGCTCTTCAGCCACTCCTGCATGGGCTCATGGTAGTACTCAGGATAGGCACCCAGGTAAGGAATATGGATGGGGCTCAAGGTAGCCTGCCCGTCTACCGCCTGGGCCATGTACTCCACGATGTCGATGGCCAGAATCAAAGCCCAGCGCACTTCCTTGTTGTCGAAGGGCGCCACTGCGGTGTTGAAGGTAATACCGGTAATGCACGGGTCGTTGTTCACAACCCAAGGATAACTGGGCTGGTAAGCGCGGATGGTTCCGCCCTGAGCCATGGCTGCCGCAAAGCCCTCGGCATCATGGTCGGCTACGTCGAGCTGATGGGTGAGCTGGGCGATAATCTTGGCGCTGCTGTCGCTGAAGGTGCGGAACAGCACATACTTGGGTGCCGGTTCGCCGAAGAGGATGCCGGTCGGCGATTTATCCCAGTCTTCCCTCTTTTCCCAGGCCGTCCAGTAGCCGGCCGGGTCGTAGCTGTGCAGTTTGTAAGGCCCGGTGCCTACAAACGGGTCGAATTCAAAGGATACCACGTCATCCACGTTTTCGAAGATGTGCTTGGGCATAATCCAGGTGCAGCCCCAGCGATCCAGGAAGTGGGTGTGGAACCGGGAGTCTGGTTCCTTCAGCTCGATAACCACTTCGTAATCGTTGGTCTTGTACACCTTGCTGATCTTGGCCGAAAAGGCAGAATGAGAGGCAAGCCCCGGTTCAGCCAGGATGGTTTCCACTGTGAAGACAACGTCATCTGCGGTAAAGGGCACTCCGTCACTCCAGGCAACGCCTTCTCTCAGGGGGATGGTCAGCTTGGTGAAATCTTCGTTGTAGACCGGATCCCCGGAAGCCAGGCCGTTGATGATCTGGCCGGTGGCAAAGTCAACAGACCACAGAGGCTCATTGGCCAGGTTCTGCATGCCGCGGTCTCTCCAGCGCCAGCCTACCCACTCATTGAAGTTGCTGGGAGTTCCCACACGGCCGGTGAGCATGTTGACGATTAGGGTCTGGTCCCTAGGGAATCCTGTGGGTTCCTGGGCCAGCGCAACAGAGCTGAACACCAGCATGGCCAGTAACACAAGCACCAAAACTTCTCTTGCCCTACTCATGGTTTAACCTCCTTAAGCATATTTTGCTGGCAAGCTGCCATTGAGTTGCTTCACAACTAGCTTACAACCGGCGGCTAACTCACCTCCTCGCGAACGCTCTTTTGCTCTGCATACAGGTGGCACTTCACCTGCACACCCTCTACATCAACCAGGTCAGGCACCTGCTTTTTGCAGATGTCCATCACCTGGGGGCATCTGCCTGCGAACTTGCAGCCCGTGCGCAGGTATTCTTCCTGCTCCGTTTCCGCGATGGAAATCCTCCCCTGCCATTTGCGATCCGGATCCGCTTCGGGAATAGACTCCCGGAGCAGCTGGGTATAGGGATGGCGGGGATTGATCAGCACCTCCTGGGCCGGACCCATCTCCATGATGTTACCCCGGAACATCACGGCAATCTGGCCCCCCAGGTAATAGGCTGTGGCCAGGTCGTGGGTGATGTACAGAATGCCCATGTTCAGCTCGTCCCGCAGGCGCCTGAACAGGTTTACAATGGACATTCTGATGGACGCATCCACCATGGACACCGGCTCGTCAGCGATCAATAGGGCTGGATCAACCAGCAGAGAGCGGGCAATGGAGATCCGCTGCAGCTGCCCACCGGAAAATTCGCTGGGGTAGCGACCCTCCACCTCGCCGTAGTTCAGCCCCACCGCTTCCAGCTTGGCGTTGATCAGCTCCACGGCCTCGGCCCGGCTGCGGGCCAGCCCGTAGTTGCGCACCGTTTCAAAGAGGTATCCCTCAACTTTGCGCAGAGGATTGAACGTCTCAAAGGGGTTTTGAAACACCGCCTGAATACGCTGGGAAAACCAGATCTTGGGATGCCACCTCTCCTGGTTCTTCTCATAGATGATCTCTCCGGAGGTGGGCTGCTCAAAGCCCAAGATCATGCGGGCAGTGGTGGTTTTGCCGCAACCGCTTTCACCGGCCAGGGTGAACACTTCTCCCCGCTGCATGGCGAAAGACACGCTGTCGACGGCCACGATGCGATCCCGCGCCAGGAGACTGCCGCGGTGGAACACCTTGGTGAGGTTGCGCACTTCAAGAATTGGCTGCATACTCTGCTTCGCCCCTTTCAGCATGTAGCCAGCAGGCCACGCGGTGTTCGCCCAGTTTGGTGTCTTCCGGCCTCCGCTCCCTGCAGATGGGCATGGCCTGGGGGCAGCGCGGATGGAAGGCACAGCCGGACGGCAGATTGGCCAAGGAAGGCGGCTGGCCCGGCGCGCTTACCCGCTCCCCGGTGTCTCCGAACTGGGGCAGGGAGTTGATCAAGAACTGGGTGTACGGATGCAGCGGGTTCTTGAAGATCTCTACCGTGGCCGCCTCTTCGATAATCCTGCCGGCGTACATAATGCACAGCCGGTCCGTAACATTAGCATGAATGCCCATATCATGAGTAACTAGAATAATCGTGTTGTGCAGCCGCTCCTGAATATCTTTCAACAGCTGCACCACGCCCCGCTGCACCACCACATCCAAAGCGGTGGTGGGTTCATCGGCAAAAATGACACTGGGGCGCAGCAGCGCCGCCAAGGCGATGGCCACCCGCTGGCGCATGCCTCCTGAGAGCTGGTGCGGATAAGCCTCCAAGATGCTCACGGGCAGACCCAGCTGTTCAATATGCTCTTTGGCCATCTCGAACATTTCTTCCACAGTTTTGCCCCGCAGGTGGCTGCTGAGAAAATCGCGGTAGGTTTCTTTGATCTTGATGACCGGGTTGAAAATGCTCATGGCCCCCTGGGGGACATAGGCCATAAAGGTCCAGCGCAGCCTGCGCAGTTCCTGCTTGTTCAGGGCGTAGACATCGAACTCCTGGCCGTCTTTGCTGTAGAACACGCTGCCCTCCACCAGGCGCAGCGGCCGGTTCACCCAGGCATAGAGCGTTTTCATGAGCGTGGACTTGCCGCAGCCGCTTTCACCGGCAATGCCGTAGATCTCGTTCCTGCGGATCTGCAGCTCCACGCCGTCAACCGCCCGGACTACCTTCTGGCCTCCGGGGACATCGAGCACATAGTGGGCCTTGAGGTTTTCCGTACGCAGTACCACATCGCTGGGCTTCATCTTATTCTCCCCCCACTCTCTGCACGCGGGTGCGCGGATCTAGATATTCGCTGATGCTCACGGACAGCCAGTACAGGGCAATGAAGAGCAGCACAGACAGGACAACGGGAGTGAGAATCCAGTTCCAGCGCCGCATGAGGATGGCCTGGTAGTTCAAGGCCCATTTCAGATTCGTGCCCAGCGTGGGAATGTCCATATTGGTCAAGCCGATAATGGACAGGGTCATCTCCATCCCGATAGCCCAAGACATGTTGTTGATCAGGGTAGAAAAGGCCAGAGGCGTGATATACGGCATGTACTCCTTGAAGACCAGCTCCAAAGTGGGCGTGCCCGAAAGGATGGCCGTTTTGGTGAACTCCCGCTCCCTGAGGCTCAAGACCTGGGAGCGGAGCACCCGGGCATCCCAGGCCCAGCCGAACACGGCCAAGAGCAGGCCGGTGGTGAACACGTTCATCTTGTCCCGGATCAACATGGCCAGCATCACCAGGATCAGGAAGAGAGGAATGACCAGAAAGCCGTCGGTGATGAACATGAGCACCCGGTCCGTGCGGCCCCCTTGATAGCCGGCGACCAAGCCCACCGCCACCGCAATCAGCCGGGAAAAGAGCCCTGCCACAATGGAGATAATCAGGGAGTTGCGGATGGCAAAGGCCGCCTGCCAGAAGATGTCCTGACCGCGGGAGTCCGTACCCAATATGTGCTGGCTGGATGGCTTCAGATCCCGCGGCGCGTAGTACCAGATGGTGGGATCATAAGGCGAAAACGCGGATATGACGGCCAGAGCCACCAGAAACAGCAAGACTATAAAGGCAACCACAAAACGATAATCTCGGAACAAGTCCCTTAATGTGCTTCCCAAAGCCATGACCATTTCCTTTCTAGGCCTAGATCACTTATACCTAATCCTTGGGTCAAACAGCGGGTAGAGCAGGTCCACAATGAGCACCAGCGTGGTGATGGCCACGATGGACAGGCTGATGATCCCCATGATTAGGTTGTAATCGCCGGTGGTAATCGCCGAATAGAGCAGATGCCCCAGGCCAGGATAGGAAAAGACGATTTCGGTGATTAAGGCCCCGCTCAGAATCTGCCCTAGGGACAAGGCCAGGTTAGTAACCTGAGGCAGCATGGCGTTGCGGATGATGTAGCGGAACATGATTCTGCTCTCTCTGATTCCCCCCAGCTGGGCGTACTGCACAAAATCCTCCGCCTTGACATTCTGGACGATCAGCTTCGAGGTTTGGAACCAGGAGGCCCCGCCAAGCAGAACCATTGATAGGGCTGGCAGAAAGGCGTGGCGCAGCACGTCCTTAATGTAGGCCAGCGTCCAGGACGGCCGGACCCCAATGGTGGCGCCGCCGCCGATGGGAAAGAGCCTGTACACATAGCCAAACAGGATCAAAAGCCCGAGGGCCACCACATAATAGGGGATGGGCCGCACGAACATGGCGAGAAAATCTAAGAGCTTGGACCAGCCCCGGCTGTGGGCATAACCTGCCATCCCCCCCACGATGTTGCCAAACAGCCAGGACAGCACCGTAGTGGTAAAGAGCAGGCCCACTGTCCAGGGCAGGGCGCGTTTGATCAGCTCGATGACGGGTGTGGGAAACTGGAAGAAAGAAACCCCGAAATCGCCCCTCGAGAGCCTCACCCAGAAATCTTTATACTGTTCCCACCAGGAACCAGAAAGGCCGTACATCTCTGTCAGCGCATCCACCATGTCCTTGATGTGTGCCGGATCCAGATACTGGCCGCGAGACCTTACTTCAGCGATGGTCCGCTCCACGGGGTTGGTGGGAGCCAGCCGCGGGATGAAAAACACAATGGTGATGCCCAGGAAGATGACCAAAAAGTACTGCAGCAAACGAGGAATCAGATAATCTCTCCAGAACATTGCTTTCCTCCTCGGCTCCGCCAAGACTCCGCCTCTGAAAAAAATGGTACAGACTGCGGCTCGTTCAGCAGTGTGTTGTTCATAATATGATTACTATAAATGCGGACACGTTCCTTCAATTCCTTCCATTTGCTTAAGTTTCTTCCTGCGGTTTTAACCTTCCGAGGTGGCATGCCCGGCGTCTATTTTCAATTTTTTCAGGGAAATATGCCTGAAAATAACGGGAATTTCCGCTCAGCAATCAGATCCGGCTGACGGAGGCAGCTGGGTCCGTTTCAGCAGATGGTTTTCCATCTTGCGCCGTGCAGCAGCACCTCTAAACAGAATTGGAAGAATCATGAGGAAGCAGCAGCCAGGAAACGGAATCTCGATGCGAGTGCATGGGGGACACCCATAGCTGACTTAGCGCTGGTTCTGGAAGGCGGTTTCTCCGGTACCGGTACCACCACCACGGATGATGAGGGCTGCTGGCAGGCTGTGGTTCGCGGCGATTTCACCGTCAGACTAGAAAAAAAGAAGGCTATGCTTTCAGGCCGCAACAGCAGGAGGTGATGCGGGAGAAGCCTGAAGCTAATTTCGAGGGTGCTAAAGACAAGATAATCGGCCGGGTGACCATTCAGGACATGCCCCCCGGCCGAGAAGCAGTGATGCTTGTTGACTACGTGATCTGGTTCTGTACCGCTATGGCCTGGGCCTGAGCAGACCCAGGCGGACGGGCAGTACAATATACTACCGTCCCTAAACCACTAGGGTTGTCTCCGACTGTTCTCGACCACTGCCTGCACGTAGCCGATGTTCTCCCCCGAGTGGAGCAGCACCGCGAAGACAAAGGGGCCGGCTGCCCTGCGGTAACACTCCCGGAGAGAGCGGATGACCTCCCGCGCCTGGTCCACCGTTGCGAACACCTCATCAGGGACGAACCTGCGGGTATCCTCGTCTAGAGAGTTCAGGTGGACGTTGTCTGCCATCTCTTCCTCGAGCGGCACGATGAGCAGCCTCTCCGTTCTAATCTCTAAGCTTTCCATATCTGGCCTCCCTACCGGCACTGAGTCTTCCCCAACAATTCTCATAAGAACAGATAAACCCTGCCAATTCGGCAGGGAACAGAGTGATTATCCTGAATACACAAATGATATCAGTGTGTTGAGGAGGAGAGACATGCGCTTTCACAACCCGCCCGCTACCTACGTGAGTAGCCTGCAGATCAAAACAGCCGATCTCGACCGGGCGCTTAAGTTTTACCGCAGTGTAGTGGGCTTTCAGGTCCTGGAAAGAGTAGGCAACTCCGCCATCCTCTCGGCAGATGGTCAGAGAGCCATTCTGTCCCTAGTTCAGCCTGCAGAGGTGCAGCCGAAGCAGTTCAAAACCACAGGGCTGTACCACTTTGCCCTCTTGCTGCCGGAACGTTCAGATCTGGCAGCATTCGTCACCCACCTGGCCAAACAGGGCGTGCGCTTCGGTGCCTCCCACCATCTGGTGAGCGAAGCCATTTACTTCTACGATCCAGAGGACAACGGCATTGAGGTCTACGTGGATACCGATCCCGCCACTTGGAACTGGCGGGAAAGCAAGGTGGCCATGGACACCATTCCCCTGGACTTCGGCGATCTGCTCTCCTCGGCGGGCCCAGAAAAGCAGGTGTGGAAGGGTCTGCCCCCGGCCACTGTTATCGGCCATATCCACCTGCACGTCTCCTACCTGGGCCAGGCGGAGGAGTTCTACACTAAGGGGCTGGGCTTCCAAATAGCATCCCGCTACCGGGACAGCGCGAGCTTTCTGTCCACTGACCAATATCACCACCACATCGCTCTCAACACTTGGAACGGAGTCGGTGCGCCCCGTCCGCCGAAAAACAGCGTGAGGCTTGATTTCTACACCTTGGTCCTGCCCAGCCAGGAAAAAATGGAACAGGCAGTGTCCCGCCTGCGGGCCATGAACAGCCCCCTGGAACAGCTGGGTTCCCAGTTCATGGTGGAAGATCCCGCTGGGAACAGGATTCTGCTAACTGCGGTGCCGTCCTAAAGTTCCAGCAGCCTAGCGGTGATCTCCTTCAAAACGGGCAGCACATCCCGCTCAAACCACGGGTTCTGCATGAGCCAGGCGGTGTTGCGCGGCGAAGGATGCACCAAGGGTAAGAAACGGGGCAGGTACTCCCGGAAACTGCGCACTGTATCCGTCAGCGTCTCTTTGCGCCGGCTGCCCAGGTAGTAACGCTGTGCGTAGCTGCCTACGAGAACAATGGTTTCCACGCGGGGCATGGCGGCCAAAAGGTGCGGATGCCATTTTTCCGCAAAACCCCGGCGTGGCGGGAGGTCTCCCGATTTTCCCTTGCCCGGGAAGTAAAAGTCCATGGGCAGCTGGGCCAAGTACGGGGATGTATAGAACTGCTCCCGGGTTACCCCCATCCACTCCCGCAGGCGGTCGCCGCTGGGGTCGTTCCAAAACAAGCGCGTTTCCTCAGCCCGGCGCCCTGGCGCCTGGCCCACAATCACCATGCGGGCTTCCTCAGAGGCCTTAAACAAAGGCTGGATGCCCCTCCGCGTATATTCCCCGTTCATGGGATCACCAGCAATCGCCTGGCTGATCCGCTGAAAAACGTCCAAATGGTCCACCCCTTTCTAGAGGGGATACACATACATGACATCATCAGGGTTTTCCCTTATACCCCCCGTCTTCTGGTACAACCTGTTGGCGGCGGGGTTGCTTGCGTTGGTGAGCACGAAGATCTCGGAGCAGTTACGGTCTGAGGCCAGCCTTTTCAGTTCTTCGATTAGGGCTGTGCCCACTCCGCGCCGCTGAAACTCGGGGAAAACATCGATGGAATACAGGAACATCTTGGGCCGCAGGTCATGGGGCGCTTCAAGAACGTAGGCGTACAGAAACCCCGCCGCTTGGCCCCCTTCCCTGGCCACCAGCAGAATGTTGTCCTCATCCTGGAAAAACGTCCCATTCGCCGCAATGAATGCCACCCCCGCAGCCTGAAACAGGTGGCTGATCAGCTTGCCGTCCAGTTCACGCATCCGCTCCACTTTCACAGCCGAATCTCCCCCTCACAGTCGGCACATGCCGCTCGCCTAAATCTTGAACTTGGCGCTCAGCTCCTGCAGCCTGCCTGCCATCTGGGTCAGGGTCTGAGCTATATCCGCAATCTGATCCATGGCCGCAAACTGCTCCTGGGCCGCAGCGCCAATTTCCATGCTGGCGTTATTCAGCTGCACGATGCTCTTGGACGCCTGTTCCACCAGGCCGGTCACCCGGGATACCGTCTCCATAATCTTCTCCAGAGCCTCTCCGCTCTTGAGCACCCGCCGGCTGGTTTCCTCAGCCTGCTGCGAGCTCTGGGCCATGCCGGTCACAGCGTCGTGCGTCTCCTGCTGGATGGCCTGGATCAGCTGGCCGATCTCCTTGGCCGCCCGTCCCGACTGTTCCGCAAGGGTGCGCACTTCCTCGGCCACCACCGCAAAACCGCGGCCCTCCTCCCCGGCCCGGGCTGCCTCAATGGCGGCGTTAAGGGCTAAGAGGTTGGTCTGGCCCGCCAAGCCGCTGATCACATCCACAATGCGGCCGATCTCTTCTGAACGCTGAGCCAGGGCTTGGATGAAGGCCGTCAGGCGCGCCATGGTTGCTCTGAGCTCTTCCGCCCCGTGCACCGCCTCGTCCACCACTGCGTTGCCGGTGCGGGCCGCTCCCACGATGTCGTCCACTGCAGCGGAAATGTTCTCCATGGCCTCCGCGGCGGCCGCGAAATCATCAGCGGTCTCGGTCACGTGCCCCATGGACACCCTGGCCTGGGAAGTGGAAGATGCCAGCTGCTGGCTGGCGGAACTCATCTCATTCACCGCCTCGGAGATGGAACCCATCATCTCCTTCAGGGAGACAGCCATACCCCGGAAGGCGGCAACCAGGCTGCCCACTTCGTCTCTGCTGCCCACACTGGGCAGATCAACCGTGAGATCGCCGCCGGCGATGGCATCTGCAGCCCGGCCTACAGCCTGCAGGGGCGCCAGGATCCGGCGCACCATGTACAGCAGGAGGACGATGAACACCACCGAGCCCAAAGCAAGTCCGATCACCACCTGCCAGCTCTGGCGCCTGATCATAGCCTGATACTCTGCAGTGTTCTGATAAACGGCCACCACGGCCAGTTCTTCCCCATCGTAGCTGATCACGGGAAGAAACGCGTGGGCCCAGCTGCCGGCCCTGCTCGCTGCTCCGCCAGACTCCGGCGTAAGCTTCTGCAGCTCGGCTGATTCCTGAACCCCAGGCGTCGCGGCTAGCGGCTCGTACCCGTCTGCACCGGGCACAAACACCGCCAGTTCCACTCCCACCGCTTGGTGGATCTCCTTGAGGAGCTGTTCGGTAAAGGGGATGTTGGTCTCCACGGTACCCACGACTCGGCCGCTCTGCTTAATGGGCGCCCACCCCCGCATGCCCATGCCGAAGGGGCCGCGGTCAAAGCCCCAGAGGGCCCGGCCCTCACGCCCGGCGGCCAGGATTCCTCCCCTGGTCTGCACATCACCGTAAACGCTGGGGTTCTGCCCGCGCACCAGAGAGGTGTCGTAAGGTGCCCTAACATGGAGCACATCTACGCCCCAAGCGGCATGGACCTCTTCGTAGACCGCCACCACTAGATCCACGATGGCGGTGCGGTCCTGGCCGGCGGCCGCAGCCACAATCTCGGGCATGCCCGCCACGGCCAGGGAGATGCCCAGGGCCTGCTCAGCCTTGCCCTGGAGCTTGCTCTGCACCGCCTGTTCGGCAGCTGCCAGGCTGTCGGCCACCATGGCCTGGAGCAGGCGCTGTTGGTTGCTCAAGACGAACGTACCCACTAGAGCAACGGACAGCACAAGTGCAGCGATGATCACAGCAAACAGCTTCGTACGCAGACCAGCTTGAGCAGCTCCTCGGAACTTATTCACGGTATCCACTCCCAGATTTGCATGATAATGGGAGTGAAATTCGTTATCAAGCTGCCCAATCCTCCTGCTGGCCATTAGTTCCTGCGGTCACAAAGTCCTTACGGGTGGTTGCCCGTTGCCTGGCACCAGCGGGCAATCTCCTTAATCAACTCCAACGGGAGCGGCTGGCCGTATGGAAACTGCACGGCGCCTTTCGAGGTTCTCCAGCCGTGCAGCCTTTGGGCAAAGTGCTGCAGCGCTGCAGGGCCGGGGTACAGCCCGATATGATGCTTAGCGGCGGCAAAGTGGATAATGTTGTGCCCATCCCAAAACGTGGGCATCCCCCAGGCGATCTTTTCGCGCGCCGCCGGCGGAGCCTCCCGGATCGCTTCCCGTACCTGGGTCAGATAGGGCTGCACCCCCGGGTCTTGCCTGGCGATGTACTCATCGATGGTCTCCGGGGTTTTCCCGCAGGCGTGCTTCTGGTTGAACCGCTGAAACTCCCTCCCGCATTTTGGGCACTGCCACATCACTGCTCACCTTCTTGGTTTTGGCCCTGCATCTTCTCTTCCCAGATCTGGACCCTCTCTTCAAAGCTGACCGCTCTGTGCACCTGATGCACCAGCCAGTGGTAGCCATAGGGGTCAAAGAAGGAAGCGTTGGATACCCCGAATTCGGGAATGGGGGTAACCGGCTGAACCTCAGTGCATCCCGCCTCCATGGCTTTGGCAAATGTCTCCTTGATATCCGGGACCAGCACATTAAAGGACAGCGAGCGGATCCTTTCCGTGCCGAGCGCGTGCAGCTGGTACTCCGGGTTTTCATCTAGCAGGTGAAAACGCACTCCGTAGATGGTGAACACCGCTTCGTTCTGCCCCTGGGGGAAGTCGGTCACTTCCACCCTCTCCACCTCGAAAACCCGCTCATACAGCTCCAGCGCGGCCAAGCTGTCTTTCACCACCAGAACAATCTCTACTCCCACCATGTCCTGCGCCTCCTTTACGTGCGTGATGAGCGTTAAGTTCCCCCTACCCCCAGAAAACCCTTCCGACTCCGCCCAAGCCTACGGGAGGTTCCCCCACCAGATGCTATCAGCCCTGTGCCTGCCCAAAGGCCCGCCCATAGCCTTCCCGGAAGATCTGAAACCAGTGCAGATACTCCTCCCCATGCTGGCTGTCTTTGAGAAAAACGAAGTTGAGCTCGCGGCGAGCGTCCAGGCCGGGGACAACCAGCTTTTTCAGGGTGCCTGCGGCTAGTTCCTGGCGAACCGCCGCCTGGTAGAAAAACGTGATCCCCAGCCCGTCTTTCACCAGCTCCTTGATGGCCTCCATGTTCCCTATCTCGATCACTTGTGCGAAGCTCCCCAAGGACAGATTGCGCTCCTGGAGCAGATGCTCCAGGATCTCTCTTGTGCCCGAACCCTTTTCCCGGACAATCAGCCGGGCAGACAGGAGCTGATCGATGTTTGGCGCACCGCCAGCCAGCTCGGAATCGGCCGCGCACACGCCGACAAAGGGCGCCGAGGCCAGCAGCTCCGTATGGTAGCGGGACTTGTCGAACAGGCCCTCGATCAAGGCAAACTGAATCTCCCCCTGTTCCAGTTTCTCCAGGAGGTGCTGGGTGTTCTCCACCAGCATGGACACAGCGGCTTCTGGGTCAGCCCGCAGCACCTCTTTCAGCAACGTCGGCATGATATACTGTCCGATGCTCAAGGTTGCCCCAAAGCGCAGCTGGACGCGAGATAGCCCGGCCTGGCGGAGCTTTTCCGCAAAGAGGTCGCTGTCAGAGGCAATCCTGGAAGCGGCCTGGTAGAGAAGCCTGCCCTGCTCTGTGGGGGTAAGCACCTTATTGGCATAGACAAACAAAGGGCAGCCATAGCGTTCTTCCAGCGCCTTGATGTGCTGGCTCACCGCAGGCTGCGTTAGGTTCAGCTGGGCGGCTGCTTTGGTGTAACTGCCCATTCTGTACACGGCGAGAAATGTTTGATGCCTGAAATCCAGCATGGCGATCACCTATAATCCTTGCTTATGGTTATATAATGTTCGATAATTTGATTTTATGCCAGTTTACACCTATAATCAACCTGACCAATGCAGTTGTCTAGAAAGGGTTTTTCTATGCTCGCCAAACTCAAAAGCTATAGTCCTGGCCTTCTGTTAACACTCCTCCTTGCGGCCGCTGCCTTTTTGCTGAACAGGCTGGTTCCTGGGGATCTTCTCGGCACCAGCATCTTGGCACTCGTCTTGGGCATGGCCTGCCATCGCCTGCTGAAAAGGCTGCCCCAGGCCGCCGCAGGCGTGCAGTTCGCTTCCACCACCGTGCTCAAGCTGGGCATTATCCTCATGGGCATCTCCCTGAGCTTTTCCCAGGTGCTGATGGTGGGCAGGTACGCCCTGCTGCTCATGCTCTGCACCCTAACCACTGCCTTTGGAGGGGGGTACCTTTTGGCCCGCCTGTATAAGGTAGACTGGAAGCTGTCCAGCCTGCTTTCGGCCAGCACCGCCATCTGCGGCGGAACGGCCGTGGCCACCTTGGGCCCAGTCATCGAAGCCGAGGACACACACATCGCCTATGCCATCTCGGCCACCTTCCTCTTTGACCTGCTCACAGTGATCCTCTTTCCCTGGTTCGGCCGCCTGCTCGGCCTAACCGACATCAGCTACGGCCTGTGGGTGGGCACGGCGGTCAATGACACTTCCTCGGTGGTGGCCGCGGGATACGGGTTCTCCGATGCCGCGGGCAGCTTTGCGGTGATTGTGAAGCTGACCAGGACCCTGTTCATCGTGCCAATCGTCCTGACCTTCTCCTTCATCATGGCCAGGCGCAAGCTCAAGGCCGCGGGAAAGGCCCAGGCAGCTGCGCCGGTGAATATCGCCTCTATCTTTCCCTGGTTTGTGCTGCTCTTTGCGGCGATGGTTGCGGTGAAGAGCACGGGAGTGCTTCCGGAGTCTGTTGTCTCAGGGATATCTGCCCTCTCCAAGCTGTTCATGATCATGGCCCTGGGAGCCATCGGCCTGAAGACCAGTTTCCAGGAGGTGAAAGGCGTGGGCTGGAAGCCCATGGCCTTGGGCGTGAGCATCGACACCTCCGTAGTGTTCGTGGCCCTGGCGGCCCAGGCCATCCTGCAGCGCCTGTTCTAGGAGCTTAAGCCCAGGAGCCCGGCTCACCGCCGGGCTCCTCTGTTGTTTGTACCGAACATAGCCACATTCTTCATATGCCCCTGCTGTTCTAAGAAACACCGTTCCTAGTACTGGGCTCTGCGCGGGAACATCTTGTAGGCTGCTGCCAGCAGCAGCAGGTTGTAGGCTGTCCCGATCAGCAGGTAGAGCGCATAGCTCAAATCGGCTTCAGCCCCTACCGGCATAAGCTGCACAAGCATTCCCCGGATCGCCCAAAAGTTGGGGAACACGCCGAGCACGTACTGCAGCTTCCCCTGAAAAGCTTCCAGCACCATCAACGCAGGCAGAAGAGCCAGCATCCCCGAACCCTTGATCAGAGCAAAGCCTTCCACCTTGTTCTTGGCCAGGGCGCCCTGCCAAAGCCCTAGTACCAGGGTAAACAGGGAGTTCAAGGCCGCAAAAGACACAATGTGGCCGAGATGGATCCGGTCAAAGAGGGATACTCCGAAGATGGAGTACTTGTCCCCCGCCAGCAGCTTCGTCCCCGCCAGCACCAGGATGTTTCCCAGTACAGACATCAAGTAGATGTAGCCCATTTTGAACTTCAGGTAGCCGGCCGTTCCCACAGGCGTCACGGCGATGGTGTAGAGAGTGTGCTCATCTTTCTGCTCCACCAGCAGGAAGGTAGCCATGGCTGCCAGGAAAAAGGACCCGAACGCCAGCATGACCACGAGCAAAAGCATCATTACTGCCCGCAGCACGGCCCCCTGCAGTATGTCCACAGACTCAAACAGCAGGGGAAACACAAACGCCGCCAGGATCAGCATGATCACCGGAAAGGCACACATATACAGGTTCATGGGGTCGCGAAAGATCGTCTTCGCTTCGTAGCGGAACAGCCCCAGGTACTTCCCCACAGCACTTTACCCCCTCATCGCGTTGTCTTTGAACTGCGGGTGCACAGCAAACCTAAACAGGGCACCAGCCAGCACAGCAAGGTACAGGCAGGCAGCGGCAGCCATGCCCACTCTGAACTCGCCCCGCACCACGGAAGTGATAAGGTGGCTCGCAGCATGGGAAGGCGAGAGCAGCAGAAGCCATTCGTACTTCTCAGCGATTGCTCCCAAACTGAACAGGATGGAGGGCAGTGTAAACACAAAAAGATAACCCATGAGCAGCCCGAGCATGGAGGAAAAATCGCGGCTGTTGAGAGCAAGCACAAAACCGATGGCCGCGTGGCCGATGCCGGCCACGGCAACAAAGAACAGCAGCAGGGCGTAGTTCAAGGTTAAGCCGTGGATCACGTATAAGGCCGCCGCGGTGATCGCCGCCGACTCCAAAGCCAGCACCATGGAAGCCGCGGCTTTGGCCGTCAGGATCTGGCCCACGGTGACTGGCATAACCAGCATGGTGCGGATGGCCCCGTCCTGCTTCTCCAGATGGTGAAAAGCGCCCAGGAGCAGGATGGACATGGCGGCCACATCCACCAAGATGACCAGCGGAGTGATTCTCTGCGCCTCCTGCGGGGAAAGAAACAAGAACAGCCCGATCCAGAGGACAGCCGTGACCAGGCTCACAGGCAGGATCTTGTACTTCACCAGCCGCTTCAGCTCGCCTTTAATCAGCCTGCTCAGCTTGGCCATCGAGCTCCACTCCCGTCACGATAATGAAGATCTCCTCCATGGATGTCTCACCGCTGTGGATGGTCTCTACTTCGGCCGTCTGCAGCAGTTGCTGAAATTCCTCGTTAAAGCCGATGCCATCCAAGGGAAATACCGCACTAGCCAGTACTCCGTTCTTTCGGTACTCCACCTTCACTTCCCGCCGGCCGTATTTCAGCTTCAGATCCCTCGGCGTAGAGATCTCCACCAGCCTGCCGTCTACACAGAAAGCCACCCGGTCACAGAGCTGTTCCACATCGTTCATCAGGTGGGTCGTTAAGAACACGGTACCACCTTGATCCCTGTACTCCGCGATCATATCCTTGATAACCCTGGCGTTTTTGGGGTCCAAGCCGTTGGTGACCTCATCGAGAAACAAGAAACGGGGCCTGTTGAGCATAGCCCGCACGAAATTCAGGCGCACCTTCATCCCCTTGGAGTACTCCCCTACCTTAACCTGGCGGTACTCCCACAGGCCCACCCTCTCCATGAGTTCCTGGATATCTGCCGTCTTTTGATAAAAGCCGGCGAAGAACTCCATGTTCTCCAGGGCGGTGAGTTTGGTGAAATGCACCGGCACCTCGAAGCCCACGCCAATTTCCTCATAGAACGCACTGCCCAGAGACCCCAGGTCGCGGCCGAAGTACTGGATGCTGCCCTCATAGCCCTCCAGCAGTTTCACCATAATCTTCTGAGTGGTGGACTTGCCGGCCCCTGATGGCCCCAGCAGTCCGAAAACCTCGCCTTCCCGCACATCAAAACTGATCCCCTTGATGGTATCCGCCGATGAGGTTGGATAGCGGAAACGCAGGTCTCTCACCCTAAAAGCTGTTTCCATCGATTTATCCCTTTCTCCCTTTCCAGCTGTCTGCGCCGCCTGGCAGAGCAGGGCCTTCTCTCCCAGTCGAGGATCGCAGAAAGGGAGCTTCTTCCCGGCGCTAAGGCCCGGCACAGCCCTTTGCTGCCCGAAATCGCCGTACTGATGGAAGCTCCCTCAAGCTCATACCCCGACTCGGCTTAGGAGTACAGATGGCACTTGACTAAACGGTCATCTACAGCATGGTAGTCCGGTTCCCCTTCACAGCAGATCTTCTGGACCTGCGGGCACCTGCCGGCAAACTTGCAGCCGCGGCGGGTGTATTCCCTGGTCTCCAGGTCGCTCAGGGCGATATCCTCTTCCCACCTGCTGCGCGGGTCAGGATCAGGCACTGAACTCTTCAGCAGCTGCGTGTACGGATGCAGCGGGTTGTCCAGAACTTTTTTCACCGACCCGACTTCCACGAACTGGCCCCGGAGCATGATCGCAATGCGATCGCTGATGTAATAAGCGGTGGCCAGATCATGGGTGATGTAGATGATGCTCACCCGCTGTTCTTCCTTCAAGGTTTTGAACAGGTTGACCACGGACATACGCAGGGAGGCATCGATCATGGATACGGGCTCATCGGCAATGAGCAGCGCGGGATTGGTGATCAGCGCCCTGGCAATCGATGCCCGCTGCAGCTGGCCGCCGGACATTTCGCTGGGATACTTGTCTTTGATCTCAGAAAAATTGAGCCCCACCAGCTCCAAAGACTTCTCCGTCAGGGGGTAGGACCCCTGCGCCGAACCGGCGAAATTGCGCTCCGTTTCAAAGAAGTAGCTCTGCACCTTTTTCAGCGGATTAAAGGTCTCAAAAGGATTCTGGAAAACAGGCTGGACGTCCTTCATGAACTCCTTGGTGCCCTTCAGGTTGGCGATGGGCCGCCCTCTGTACCAGATCTTGCCGGAAGTGGGCGCCTCAAAACCGAGAATCAGCTTGGCCACGGTGGATTTGCCGCTGCCGCTTTCCCCCGCCAGGGTGAAGATCTCGGGCTTAGCCAGATCCAAAGATAACGAAACCCGGCTCACCGCTTCGATGGTGGACCGCACAAAACCCTGCCCTTTGGTGAAGACCTTGGTCAGATCACTAGCTTCCAACAGCTTGCCGCTGTGCATCTGCGCCCCTCCTCTCTAGGAAACATGCCACCCGATGCCCGCTGCCAACCTCTAAGAGCTCCGGAACCTCCAGGCGGCAGAGCTCCATGCTGTGCGGGCAGCGCGGGTGGAACCTGCAGCCCGAGGGAGGGTTGACCAGCGAAGGCGGAGCTCCCGGCGCGCTGGAGCGGGCTGAGCTGTCTCCGAGCTTGGGGAGAGAGTTCAGGAGCATCCTCGTGTAGGGGTGCCTGGGAGTGCTGAAGATCGACTCCACTTCCCCTTCTTCCACTATTTTCCCCGCATACATCACCGCCAAGCGGTCGCAGAGCTTAGCGTGGATGGATAGGTCATGGGTGACCAAAACTAACGTGCTGCGCTGCTCTTCCTTAATCTTCCTGATCAGCTGCACCACCCCGCGCTGCACCACCACGTCCAGGGCTGTGGTAGGCTCGTCGGCAAAGACAATATCCGGTTTGAGGATAGTGGACAAGGCAATGGTGATGCGCTGCCGCATCCCCCCAGACAGCTGGTGGGGGTAGGTGTGCATCACGGTCCAGTCGAGGCCTAGGGCATCGAGATGCTTACGCACCATTTCCTCAAACTCTTCAGCGCTCACATCCAGGTGCGCGCGGATGATGTCCTCAAAGGATTTCCGGATCCGCCGCACAGGGTTGAGCACACTCATGGAGCCCTGGGGGATCAGGGAAATGCGGGCGCCCCGCAGCTTGCGCCTCTGTTTCTCATCATTGAGGGCCAGGATGTCCAGGCGTTCCCCGTCGAAGTTGTAGGTAACCTCTCCCGCCAGGATCTCCAGAGGCGGTTTTGCCAGCCCGCTGATGGCTTTCAGCAGGGTGGACTTGCCGCAGCCCGACTCTCCGGCAATGCCGTAGATCTCATCCTTTTCCACCTGAAAGGAGACGCCGTCCACCGCTTTGACGCTGGTGCTGCGTCCGTACTTGTGGGTTATATAGTAAGCCTGAAGATCTTTCACTTCTAAGATGGCCATGTGCTCACCTCTTTCTGATCATCTGCAGCCTGGTCCGGGGGTCGAGGTACTCGCTGATGCTGGTGGACAGCATGTAGAGGGCCAGAATCAGGATTATGCAGATGGTAACGGGTGTCAGAATCCAGTTCCACATTTCCAGGAAGATGGCCTGGTACTGCAGCGCCCAGTAGATCATCGTCCCGATGGTGGGCGTGTTGAGATTGGAAAGGCCCAGCATGGACAGGGTCACTTCCATACCGATCACCCAGATCAGGTTGTTGATGGTGGTGGCCATGACCAGCGGGACGATATAGGGCAGATGCTCGGAAAGAACGATCTTGAAGGTGCTCAGCCCGGAATAGACGGCAGTCTTGGTGAACTCACGCTCTTTTAGGCTGAGAATCTGCGAGCGGAACAGCCGCGCGTCCCAGGCCCAGCCGAACAGGCCGATCACCACGCCCAGCACAACCATGTTCAGGGAGCTGCGCAGGATGGTGGCAATGAGGATCAGGATGGGAAAGAGCGGGATGATGATAAAGCTGTCTGTGAGCACCATGACCACGCGGTCGAACAGCCCGCCCTTGTAGCCGCTCAGCAGCCCCACGGCGATGGCGATCACCCGGGATATAGCCGCGGCAATCACCCCCAGCAGCAGGGAGTTCCTGATGGCCGCCATGGCCTGCCACATGATATCCTGCCCGATGGAGTTGGTGCCAAGGGGGTGTTTCAGGCTGGGGCGCAGATCCCTGGGCACAGTGTTCCACGCCCGCATGTCATAAGGGGCAAACCGGGAAGCAAAAGCGATGATCACGAAAAAAGCCAGCACCGAAAAACCAAAGGCAAACCGTTTGTCGTTTCTGAACAGATCGCGGATGACGCCAAACACCTATCTTACCCCCTTACTGGTACCTAACCCTGGGATCGAGCAGCGGATAGATGAGATCCACAATGAGCATGGCTGTGGAAACCCCCACGATGGAGAAGATGTTGATGCCCATGATCAGGTTGTAGTCACCGGCCAGGATCGCCGAGTAAAGCAGGTAGCCCATGCCCGGGTAGGCAAAGACAATCTCTGTAATCAGGGCGCCCCCGAAGATAAACCCCAAATTGAGCGCAAAGCCGGTGATCTGCGGGATAATGGCATTGCGCATGATGTACATGAACACGATCTTTGCTTTGGGCAGGCCCGAGGCCTCCGCGAAAACCACGTAGTCCTCTTCGATAAGGTCTACCCGGACATCACCGTGGTCTGGGAAGACTTCGGCGTGCACTATGAGAAAGCTCAAACCGCACTGGCTGCC
>JAAYMM010000014.1 GCA_012521335.1 Bacillota bacterium
AAGCATGCTTGACATCCCACCAGGCTGTTTATATAATATACTGTGTCTGGGCGGCGTAGCTCAGTTGGTCAGAGCATACGGTTCATACCCGTAGTGTCGCTGGTTCGAATCCAGCCGCCGCTACCAAATTTCAGCCCGCAAAACCCTACAAAATTCTGTAGGGTTTTTCTTTTTGCTTCGAAGTTTTTAGAAAAGTTGAATCTGATGCCGCTGGAGTTCGACAGAGCCGCCTCTATCCCCCTGTTATTCTTAAGGAAGTAACAGGATGGAGATGATCGCGTGTCCAGAACGATGCCTTCTTCGCTGCGCTTCACTGAAGACGGGTTGGGACTGGGGCAGCTCGTTGCCCGCTGGGCTTATTCTCCCCCTGCCTGGTGTCTGTTAGGTTTTCTGTTGGGCAAAGGTGCCATCTTTGGTGAAATCTGGCCCTTTGGTTTGGCGTATGCCGCGGTATGGCGCCGCGGCCAACGGATCAGGGCGGTCCTGCCGGTGGTGGGGGTGGCCGTAGGACTGACGGCTGCCTTGGGGGTGTACGAAGCAGTGCCTTACTATGCCGCCCTGGCGCTGATCAGCCTGGTACCTGTACCGGAGGGCAGGGCAGGCTGGCTGGTGGGCGGCGCCCTGGCCGTAAAAGCAGCAGTACACTATCTGCTGCGCCCCATGCCCATCGTGTTTATTGTGGCCTTGACCGAATGCGCCTTCGCCTTGTTCACACTGGGCATGATCAAGACGGTGATAGAACGCTGCCTGGAGCAGCAGCTAGCCCACCAAGAGCTCTTTGTATTTTTCGTGGCCCTGACCTTGATCCTCTCCTGCGGCTGGTCCTGGGGCGGGTTTTCCCTCCGCTTGTTTTTGGCCAGCTGGCTGTTGGTGTTGGGGGCGAGGGTAGGAGGTTTGGGCGTTGCCTGCATCTTAGGGCCTTCCTTAGCCCTTTTGCTTCTGCTCTTGGGCGAACCCACGTCTATGGTGCTGCTCTTGGTGACAGCGAGCGTTTTGACAGGATTTCTGTACAGGTTCTCCTGGGGATCCTTCGCGAGCCTGTTTCTAGCCCTGGTCTTTTCCGTGCCTGGGCCAGTGGAAGAGCGTACCCTGCAGTGGCTGCTGCTGCTCATGGCCGCCGCTTGGCTGGCGGGCAGGGTTCCCCGGGAGCGTTTGGATGTCTTGGCGCGCCTGATTCCCGGCACCGAGCCCTTTATGCAGCAGGATAAAGGGCACGATGAGCATCTGAAGATGGTGCTGGATCAGAAGATCGATGGGTATCTCACGGTCTTTGAGGAGCTGGAGCATACTCTGCAGGAAAGTGACCATCCCCTCTTCAAAAAACAGATGCAGGGTTTGGCCGAGCTCCTCAAAGCCATAAAAGCTTCCTTTTCACCCCAGGCCCATTTCACCCGGGAGCTGGAGGAGCGGCTCCTAACCCAATTTGCCAGTGCCGATCTGGCCTATATTACCGCGCTGCAGTGCCTGGACGGATTCGATATCTACGGCGCCAGGCGCAATCTCTGTCCCACTAGGTGCTTCTGCCAGGAAGTCGCTGCCTACTGCAGCGGCACCATCGCTTCGCAGCGCTATGCAGTGGTGAACAGGAACTGCGCCTCGGGGAACTGCGGGTTCCAGATTTCACCTTCTCCTGCGTACCAGGTGGAGATCGGAAAAGCAGCAGTGGCCAGAGCCGGTGTTTCCGGTGACAGCCAGGTGAGCTTTGAGATTTCCTTTAGTAAGGTGGCCATCGTCCTCAGCGACGGTATGGGGATTGGCCCCAAAGCCCAGACAGAAAGCAGTATGACCTTAAGACTGTTGGAGCGCATGATCAAGGCCGGCTACGATCTGCGGACAGCTGTATCGTTGATCAACCGCCTGCTAGTGCTGCGCAACCACGAGGAGATGTTTGTCACCATCGACTTGGTGGTGGTGGATCTGTTCACCGGCCAGCTCGAGTTCGTGAAAGTGGGTGCCGCCCCAAGTTTCATCAAACGGGGCAGGGAAGTGGAGATTATCCACAACCACACTCTGCCTGTGGGTGTGCTGGATCAGGTGGAAGTGGAAGCAGATAGGAGAACGCTCAAGGAAGGCGAATTGTTGATCATGGCCACCGACGGGGTGCTGGAGGCCAGGCGCCGGGTGGCGCGCAAAGAGGAGTGGATGTGCTGGCATCTCCGGCGCCTGCAGGAAGATGCCGATCCCGCCTCGCTAGCCGAAAGAATACTCCAGGACAGCATTGACATGGCTGATGGCAGGGTGGATGATGATATGATGGTAGTGGTGGCGCGCTTAGTCCCCGCGCAGCGGGAGATTGAGGCCTACAGGAGGGTGCAGACCAGTGGACTATGATCTCTTTCCCGCTTTTGCCGCAAACCTAAAAGCTCTTTCCGTATGTAAGCAGGAACGGATCTTGGTCGCCGCCAGCGGGGGACCCGATTCCATGGCCCTGCTGCATCTGTTTTGGCGCTGGAATGCGCGCAACGTGGGTGTGTTCCACCTCAACCACGGCTTTAGGCAGACGGCGGCGCGGGACGCCGCTTTTGTGCGCGACTACTGCCGCGAGCGCAACATCCCCGTGGAGATTCAGGAATACGACATCAACCGCTATCTAGCCGCCAGTGGCGAATCGAAACAGCAGGGGGCCCGCAAGATCCGCTATCAGCTGCTGAAGAACTATGCGGAAGCGTGCGGATATCACCGCATCGCCTTGGGGCATCATGGGGACGATCAGGCGGAAACCGTGCTGATGCGCTTGCTGCGCGGTGCTGGGCTGCACGGTTTGGGGGGCATTCCCATGCAGCGCGGCATGTTCATCCGGCCGCTGCTCAACGTATACAAGGAGGAGATCCTCCGCTACTGCCAAGCGTTCGCTGTACCCTATGTTGAAGACGAGACCAATTTTGAGCCCGTCTATCTGCGCAACAAGGTGCGCCAGGAACTGCTGCCCCTGCTTGCTGCCGAGTACAATCCGGAGATCGTGCCGCAGCTGGTGCAGCTGGCGGATCTAGCCAGGGAAGATGAGCTGGAGCTGCAAGCGCGCGCTGAGGGCCTCTGTCGGCAGCATGCCCGTTGGCAGCGCGGTCAACTGACCTATCCCCGGGACCGCTTTTTGGGACTGTCCACCGCCATGCAGCGCCGGGTGCTGCGCCGGCTTTTGGAGCTCTACCGGGGACATCTGCGGCAGATCAGCTATACCCACGTTGAACAGTGGCGCCGCCACATTCAGGACACCCCCTCTTTTCAGCTCACGCTCCCTCAGGTTCAGGTGTCCGGAAACGTAGACTATATTTACGTAGGGACGTTCTCAGGCGAGCCCTGGGCACCTGAAGAACTGTCTATACCGGGGCAAGTGCAGGTCGGCGGCTTTACCTTGAGGGCAGAGCTGTGGGAAAGGGAGCAGCTGCCGCCGCGGACTGCAGACTGCGAGGATTTTGACCTAGCCGAGCTGAAACCGCCTCTGGTGGTGCGCACCAGGCGGGAGGGGGATCGCCTGCGCCCCTTTGGGGGGAAGGGCACCAAGAAGGTCAAGGATCTGCTCATTGACGCGCGCATTCCTGTGCAGGTAAGGGATGTTCTGCCCCTGGTCTGCGATGAAGAGGGTATCTTGTGGATTCCCGGCGTGCGCAGAAGCGACCGAGCCGCCCTTTCAGACGCAACGCAGATGGTGCTTCGTCTGACTAATGTGAGTCATTCTTGATTTGTTGTCAGCCCTCTACCCTTATGGTATAATTGGTTGACGCACTGCTATTGCCTTGGTATTGGAAAAGGGAGGGCAGAATTTGAACAGACTTCTCCGTGGAATCGGATTATATTTGCTTATAGCCATCATTGCCATCTCCATAGTCAGCAATCTTTATTCTCCAGGGAGTGTAGCGAAAGAGCTCTACTACTCCGAGTTGTTGCGATACATCGATGAAAATAGGGTCGCTTCGGCCCGTTTGGTGGGCGACCAGCATGTCGAGGGCACCCTCAAGGATGGTACCAATTTCGTGGCTACCATCCCTGTGGGCAAAATGCCTGATATCGCCGATCGCCTAGAAGCCAAGAATGTTCAGCTGGATGCTGATCTGCCGCCGCAAGCGCCTTGGTGGATGGCTCTGCTTCCGAACTTGCTCTTTGTTGTGATGCTGGCTCTGGTCTGGTTGTTCATCATGAACCAGATGCAGGGCGGAAGTAACCGCGCTCTTTCCTTTGGCAAGAGCCGGGCTAGGCTGCACCATGAAGACCGGCCCAAGGTTACCTTCGATCATGTGGCCGGTGTGGACGAAGCCAAGCAGGAACTCATGGAAATCGTGGAGTTCCTCAAGCACCCCAAGAAGTTCAATGAACTGGGGGCGAAAATCCCCAAGGGAGTGCTTCTAGTCGGGCCTCCTGGTACCGGTAAGACGCTTCTGGCCAGGGCTGTGGCAGGTGAAGCGGGCGTGCCGTTCTTCAGCATTTCCGGCTCTGAGTTTGTGGAAATGTTCGTAGGTGTCGGTGCCGCCCGGGTTAGGGACCTCTTTGAGAACGCCAAGAAGAATGCGCCCTGCCTGGTGTTCATCGACGAGCTGGATGCGGTGGGCCGTCAGCGCGGTGCAGGCTTGGGCGGCGGCCACGATGAGCGGGAGCAGACCTTGAACCAGCTCTTGGTAGAGATGGACGGGTTTGAGACCAACGCAGGCATCATCATCATGGCGGCCACCAACCGGGCGGATGTCCTCGATCCTGCGCTGCTGCGCCCGGGCCGCTTTGACCGGAAGGTGATCGTGGACCGGCCTGACCTGCAAGGACGCGTGGCCATTTTGCGGATTCATGCCCGCAACAAACCCCTGGCCCCCGAAGTGGATCTGGATGTTCTGGCTCGCCGGACTCCTGGATTCTCTGGAGCCGATTTGGAGAGCCTGCTCAATGAGGCAGCCATTTTGGCCGCCCGGGCTAACCGCAAGATCATCACCATGGCCGACTGCGAAGAGGCCATTGATCGGGTGCTCATGGGTCCCGAGAAGAAGAACAGGGTCATGAGCGAAATGGACCGCAAGGTGTTTGCCTACCACGAGGCGGGCCACGCCGTGGTCGCCCATTTCTCCGAGCACGGTGATCCTGTGCATAAGGTGACCATCGTGGGCCGGGGCAGCGCAGGCGGTTACACTATGATGCTGCCAGAAGAGGAACGCTATGTATCTACCCGTTCCAAACTGCTCGATGACCTGGTCAACCTTCTTGGCGGCAGAGCAGCCGAGGAGCTGGCCCTGGGTGAGATCAGCACCGGTGCCCACAACGATCTGGAGCGGGTCACCCGCATCGCCCGCAAGATGGTTATGGAATGGGGTATGAGCGATAAGCTGGGCCCCTTAACCTTCGGCCGTCCCAACGGCGAAGACCTGGTCTTCCTGGGCCGGGATATCTCTCGGGAGCGCAACTACAGTGAAGAGGTGGCTGCCCTCATCGACCAGGAAGTGCGGGAGCTGGTGGAATCCAGCTACGAAAAGGCGAAAGACCTGCTGAGCGAGCACCGGGATAAACTTGATCTGGTGGCAGAGGCGCTCCTGGAGAGGGAAACCCTCACTAAAGAAGAATTCTTGGCGCTGATGGAAGGGCAGGAGCTTCCGGAGCTGCGTACTGAAGAAGCCCCTGTACCGAGAACAGCGGCAGCCGTGCAGGAAGAGAAGAAGAAAGAAATGCTCAAGGTGCGCAGCGAGCTCAGGCGGCCCGGCCCAGACCCGGTGGTTGGAGAAGTGTAAGCCCCTGGCAGGGGAAGCAAGTAGGGAAAATAGGGAAAAAAGAAGTGCACCCGCTGTGGGTGCACTTTTCTTGCTGTTGATCCTGGAGGTTTCAAGCTTAGCGCATGTAGTCGGGTTTGTTGCCCAAGGTCACTTCCACCAACTGCATCTGCCCGCTGCGCAGAATAGTGATGAGCAGCTTGTCGCCTGTCTTGTGCTGGCTGATAATGTCAGCCACATCATCACTGGTGTAGATGTCCCGGTCGTTGATGCGCCGGATTACATCCCAGGCCTTGAGGCCAGCGGCCTCCGCAGGAGAACCTTTAACCACGTCCATGATCACCACGCCTTTGTCATCAGGCAGACGCAGCTGTTCCACTAGGCCTTCGGTGATGCTCTGGTACCAGATGCCGATCCAGGGAACGCTCACGCCGCCTGTGGTAATCAGCTCATCCAAAACCTCTTTGGCCACGTTGATGGGGATGGCAAAACCGATACCCTGGGCCTGGGCGTGGACGGCGGTGTTGATGCCGATCACTTCACCTTTAATATTGAGCAGTGGCCCGCCGGAGTTGCCTCGGTTGATGGCTGCATCGGTCTGCATCAGGTTCTTATATACCTTGGGCCGGCCAGTTTCCTGATCATAGATGCTGATCTCCCGGCCTTTGGCGCTCAGTACGCCCACAGTTACAGTGTGCTCAAACTCTCTGCCGTAGGGGTTGCCGATGGCGATGGTCCACTCGCCGACGCGGGTGGCATCGGAATCACCCAGGGGCAGGGTGGGGAAGATGTGGCCTTCGTCGTTGATGATGCGCAGTACCGCCAGGTCCAGGGAATAGTCTGAACCGATGATCTCGGCCTCATACTCCCGCTCCAGCCCGGGAGCATCTACCACTACCGTAATGGTCTGCCCTTCTCCCTGGTTGCCCACCACGTGCTGGTTGGTGAGGACAATGCCCGACTCATCAATGATGAAGCCGGAACCGGCGCTGGTGACCTGCCTCTGCTGAGGCTGGGTGAAGAAAGGATCACTGAACCAGAAGTCGAAGAAGGAACCGAACGGATCCCAGGCGGAAAAGGGCCTTCTGTACGTTTCCACCGTCTCGCTGGGCCAGACCACGGATATATATACCGTGGCGGGACTGGCCACTTCGGCGATGTCCGCGATTATATAGGGATTATCAATGAGCATTGGCAGGGGATTGCTGAGGACAGTCGGTGCTTGTGCTTCCATCTGGGAAGCTTCTTGTGCAGTTAAGGTAGTACGGGGAGACAGGTGGACTACTACGCCACTGAGAACCAACAGGACCGCAACGACGACGACAACACTGATGATACGTTTCCGCATAATAATCCTCCTCCTGCTATAAATTATAGCCTTCCTATTTTGGGCGTACAAGGGAGTGGACCTGTGCAGGACTGTGTTAACTGTACCCAGTGGGGGCAAAACTTAGTACAGAAAATCGAGATCCACCACACCTTAGGCTCTTCAAACGACTTCGGCAAAAGGTGGATCAAAAGTGGGGGTATTTCCTCCGGCACAGTGGTGTGGGCGCTGCAGCAGACCCAAGGCAGGGGCCGCCGGGGGCGATCTTGGGACAGCGACCAGGGCTCCCTCACCTTCAGCCTGGTCTGGCAGTGCCCGGGCACGCCGCCTCCTGCCTTGACTTTGTCCGTGGGGCTGGGTTTGGTGCTGGAACTAGGGCAGATCGCACCTGATCTGAAAGTAAAATGGCCCAATGATCTGTGGTGGCGAGGCCAGAAGCTGGGGGGAGTGCTCACCGAGACGGTGCGGCAGCAAGGACAGCTGTGGGTAGTAGTGGGGGTTGGCCTCAACGTGAATTCAACCCCTGGAGCAGGCCAAACTCCAAGGGGAAGGCGGACCTCCCTGCGGGAGATCACAGGCTGCTTGTGGCCGCGCCTGGCTGTGCTCCACTTGGCCCTGCAGGGAATTGAGCGCGGTTTTCAGCTGGCCTTTGAGGGCTGTGCTTTCTCCCGGCTTCTGCGTGAGCACGGTAACTTCCTAGACCGGCCGATAATCGTTCGGCAGGGCGGGCGCAGCTTTCTGGCCCAGGCTAGGGATGTTCTGCCCGACGGCCGCCTGCTCCTGGAAGACGAACACGGACAGCGTCCAGCTTCTCCCGACGAGATTCAGCTGGTTCTGGATTGAAAAGAGCGGGGAATATGGTAGAATAATGGGTGGGAGAATATGAGTTCCTGGTGGGCTCCGCAGGCTTCAAACCTGTTTGGGGGATAACTCGGGTTATCCTCGGTGGGTTCGATTCCCATATTCTCCCGCCAATCAGCTGTTTAGGGGACGTTTGCCCAAAGTGCGGACGTCTCCTTTTCTTATGGTTATGCCCTGAGCGTCGAAGTACTCCAAAAAGGCGAGGGCGAACTTGCGGCTCGTGCCCAGCCGGTCCCGGAAAGCCGCCAGTTGAAACCCGTTTTGGAACTGCGCTTCTTCAAAGAGGATCGCCGTCACTTCCTGGACAACCTCGGGGGTGGTCCAGTGATCACTGGCCAGGGCCACCAAAAGACCCAGGTGAGCCGCGGCATAGAGCAGCTCCTTGGCAAAGCCCAGCTCCAAAATGGCATCTAGCGCCAGCGGCTCATAGGGGTTGGCTGCCAAGCGCTCCCTGAGTTCCGAGATCTTTCGTTCCTGCTCAGGTGAGAGGGCCAGCCTGTGCCCCCGCCTGCAGATGGAACCGTTCATCTCCTCGAGCTCGGGCAGCTCTTCAAGAATCTGGTCAAAGAGCCGGGCCGGAAGACCAGTTGCGGCGCGCAGTGTTTCCTTCTTGGGGCCTGGGCTGAGGGGGTTGGCCTTGTGGAAAGCTTCCACGGCTTCGAGAAGATAGGCACAGACCTTCGCCAGCTGGCCAGGCGCCATGATAAACTCGCCCAAGGCGCGCAGGTCGGGATGCACGCGGAGCCCTTCCTGCTTGAACTGCTGCAGCGTCCAGTAGGTGCGGTCTTCTGCTTTTAAGAGGCTGTACTGGAGGTGATCCGCTCGGTGTTTGGCCTGGAGACGCTCCAGGTCCAGATAGGCATCGGGCTTATCAAAGGGGAAGAGGTGGCGCAGCCGTTCCGGCCCCACCAAGCGCAGATTCTGCCCCCGCACAGGGATGCCCCCTTCGATGAATGTGCCGCCGCCGATGGTTTCCTGCAGTTCGCTGTGGCGCAGGATGAACCGGTCTTGGTGGCTGAAATGGGCAGGGTACTCCAGCTGCAGCTGGGTGTAGCCTTCGCTGCCCGGCGCCAGCTCAGAGGAGCCCAGCACGCGCACTTTGGCTAGTGTCTCCAGGGTGCCCACGTAAAGCTTGACCATCTGGCCCGTGGCCAGAGGCGCCGGGGCTTGCGGCAGCACCTGCACAAATGCATTGATCAGGGAAAAATGGGGGCGTTTGCCGGGCAGGCTCAAGTACATCCCCCGGGCCAGCTCTGCTTTCTCCAGGCCGGTGAGGTTTACGGCCAGGCGGGAATGGGGTACGCCCTTTTCCACAGGCTGGGTATGGTTCTGCAGCCCCCGGATCCTGGACGTGAGCCCTAGGGGCTGGACGTTCACCTCCATGCCCACCTGGAGCGATCCGCCCAGCAGGGTGCCGGTGACCACTGTGCCGGCTCCTTTGATGGTAAAGACGCGGTCAATCCAGAGCAGAGGATCATCCTGTTCCTCCGCCCGGACCAGTGTCTCCAGAAGATCGTTGATGGCGCTCTTCAACACGTCCAGATTCAGGCCGGTTACTCCCGAAACGGGGATAATGGGTGCGCCCGCTAAGGAAGTACCCGCCAAGCGCTCGGCAATATCCGCCTGCACCAGCTCCAGCCATTCTTCGTCAACCAGATCCGCTTTGGTGAGGGCGACAATGCCTCGCTTGATGCCGTAGAGATGGATGATGTCCACGTGCTCCTGGGTTTGGGGCATCCAGCCATCATCGGCTGCGATCACCAGGAGCACGAAGTCTACCAAACCCACGCCCGCCAGCATGTTCTTCACTAGACGGTGGTGCCCGGGTACGTCTACAATGCCGACGGTACCGCGGGGCAGCTTCAGCCAGGCAAAGCCCAGATCAACTGTCATGCCCCGGGCTTGCTCTTCTTGGAGGCGGTCGGGGTTGATCCCCGTAAGGGCTTTGATCAGTGTTGATTTCCCGTGATCAATATGGCCGGCAGTACCCATTATGAACATGAGGCCACTCCCCTTTCCAGCAGCGCCGTCACGGCCTGATCTTGTTCGGGCAGCACCGTGCGGGGATCCAGCAGCACCCGATCTTGGGCGATGCGGGCCATGATGGGGGGCTGACCCCGGCGCAGCCAGGCCAACAGATCCTGTGCGGACCAGCAGGGGCTCTTTAAGGCCAGAGCCCAGGAGGGGATGGTCTCACCAGGCAGGGACCCTCCGCCCATGGTGGAAAAGCATTCCACTACTTCTCCCTGCAGCCCAGGCCCCAGACAGCGCAGCCAGTTCTCCGCCCGGGCCTTGACTGCCTCCGCGGGCAGATCGGCTAAAGCCCACAAAGGGAGGCTGGCATAGTCCTTATTGAGATACAGCTCCAGCACCGCTTCCAGAGCTATAAGCGAGAGCTTATCAATGCGCAGGGCCCTGAGCAGCGGGTCCTTCTTGATGGCAGTCACCAGCTCTCTGCGCCCGTTGATGATGCCTGCCTGGGGGCCGCCTAAGAGCTTGTCTCCGCTGTAGGTGACCACATGGCTGTGCTTTAAGGCGGCGCTGACCAGTGGTTCCGGGAAGGGTGGGAAGGAGCCGCTGCCCAAATCTTCGATTAGATACAGACCGTGCTCTGCCGCGAGCCTGGCCAAGTCTTCCCTGGGGACCGATTCGGTGAATCCCTGAATGGTGTAGTTGCTGGGATGCACTAATAGGATCGCCTTGGTCTGATCGGTGATGGCTTGGGCGTAGTCGCTGAGCCGGGTGCGGTTGGTCGTGCCCACTTCCTTCAACCGGCATCCGCTAGCCGCCATCACCTCCGGAACGCGAAAACCCCCGCCGATTTCCACCAGCTGGCCGCGGGAAACAATTACCTCACTGCCGGCGGTGAGGGCCTTGAGCACTAAGAGCACCGCGCCGGCGTTGTTGTTCACCACTACGGTGTCATTCTGCTCCGCGGCATCGCCCAAGAGCAGGTTGAACAGCTTGGCCACTCCCGCGTAGCGGCTGCCGCGGCTGCCCTCTGCCAGATTCAGCTCCAAATTGAAGTAGCCCCTTCCTAAGGCCTGCAGGCGTTGCAGGGCCTGCTCGGGCAGGGGGGCTCTTCCCAGATTGGTGTGGATCAGTACGCCCGTGGCGTTGATAACCGGCTGAAACCGGCTCAGGCGGCGCTGCTGCAGCTGACCAATGACGCGGGCCCTGATCTCCTGCTGCTGCAGTTCCCGCCCGGTGCGGGCTATTTCCTCGCGGATTCTATCCAGTTCCTGCCTGGCCACGGCGGTCATCTCCGGGCGGGAGAGGCCCGCCGCAGCTGCCTTGACTTCTGGCTCCGCTAGGAGCTTATCGACGGCAGGTATCTGTCTGAAGAGGTTGGACATTTGGCTCTCTCCCTTGTCGTCTGCTTAAATCATCTATACGACAAAGGCTGCAGCCAACCCTTTCAAGAGCGGACAGCGGTGTTTTTCCTGTAGGCTTGCTGGAGGATCTCCAGGCCGCGCTGGCGGGCTTCGGGGCTTAACCCCTTCTGCTCACTGATGGCCTTCATGGCTGCTGCCAGGAGTTCCGCCTTTTCCTTTTTCGTGAGCTGTGCCATTTTCTTCCCTCCCTGGCCAGAATTACTGTATAGTATGTCCATCTGCGCCGAGATTATGCAAAAAAATGGGCCACGATGAAAAAAGAGACAATTACTGCCGCGAGATCCGTGAGCAGGACTACCGCCAGGGTGTGCCGCGTCCGTTTTACCCCCACCGCGCCGGCGTAAACAGTCAAGACATACAAGCTGGTTTCGGTGCTGCCCATGATGGTGGAGGCCAGGCGGCCGATGAAGGAATCGGGGCCGTAGGTTTCAAAAACCTGCGCCAAAATGGCCAGGGAACCAGAACCCGAGATGGGGCGCACGAGAGCCAGGGGCAAGGCCTCCGGGGGAAACCCCAGCCGGCTGGTGAACGGCTCCAGCACGCGGATCAGCTGTTCTAGAGCTCCCGAGTGCTGGAACACTTGAATAGCAACGAGCATACCCACCAGAAAAGGCAGCACCCGTACCGCGGTGCGCCACCCTTCCTTGGCTCCTTCCACAAAGCATTCGTAGATGGCGATCCGGCGGCTCAAACCCCAGGTGGTAATGCCCAAGAGCATAAGAGGAATAGCCCAGCGGGAAAAGGCGTGGACGGCGGCGGTCATCTCAGTACCCTCCTTCGCCCCAGGCTGCGCAGCAGAGCGTCAAGGAGTACGGCTACAGCGGTGGAGCAGAGGGTCGCCAGGGCAATGGGGCCCATGATTTCCGTGGGCACCTCGGAGCCGTGGGTGAGGCGCAGGGCGATGATCGTGGTGGGAATCACAGTCAGGCTCGATGAGGTCACTGCCATAAAGGTGCACATGGCATCGGACGCCTCCGCCCGGCCGCGGTTCAGCTCTTGCAGGTGACCCATGGCCTTCAGCCCCAGGGGAGTGCAGGCGTTGCCCAGCCCCAAGATGTTCGCACTCATGGCTGCCACTAAAGCTCCCATGGCAGGGTGCCCCGGGGGAACTTCCGGATATAGGCGGCGGGCCAGCGGGCCCAGCAGCCGCGCGAGGGCCCGGGTCACTCCCGCTTCCTGGGCAATATTCATCATACCGGACCAAAAGGATATAATACCGATCAGGCCCGCGGCCACTAGAACAGCCTGTTCGCTGCCTTTAAGCACACCTTCTGTAACCAGATGGATCTCGCCTTTGCTGGCTGCTGTGATCACTCCCGCTGCAATCATGAGAAACCAGACGTAGTTGATCATGGTACCCCTCCCTCCAACATCCTTATGCGGCAAGAGGAGAAAATAAAAGGAATAGGGAACAGAGACGGGACCATTTTCAAAAATCCGTGGCCGCCCTCGTTTGATGTTTCCTGACTATTGTCTTGAAACTTGCCCTTCCGCTTCCTTTTTGTGCTATAATACAGATGAAGGTCAGTAATAGTCAAAGAAAGTTGGTGAGTCCTTGGGTACGCTGGCTGATCACATTGAAGCCTATATCAAACACCTGCTCCAGAGGAGTGAAAGCAGAAGTGTGGAGCTGAGCCGTGCTCAGCTGGCCGATGCTTTTTCCTGCGTTCCTTCGCAGATCAACTATGTGCTGGCCACCCGCTTCACCTTGGAACGGGGCTACATTGTGGAGAGCCGGCGCGGAGGAGGCGGCTACATCCGCATTGCCCATGTTCAAGTGGAAGATGACCTGACGCATGCGGCTAATCTCCTGAAGAGCATCGGATCTCAGCTCTCGGAACGCCGCATGGAGAACATCCTGGCCCGTCTGCAGGATCTGGGGATGATCACGCCGCGCCACTGCCGCTTGATCCGGGGCATTGTGCAGCAGGAAACAGGAGCCATTGGTCAGGGAAAAGATCTGCTGCGGGCGAGCCTCGTGCGTGCCTTACTCTTTTACATTATCGAATCTGAGTGTAGGGAGTGGTAAGTGATGCTGTGCGACAAATGCGGGCAGAATGAGGCCACGGTGAAGTTTGTACAGATTGAGAACAATATGAAAACGGAACTGCATCTCTGCCGCGACTGCGCCCAAGGTTATACCGGGTTTACGCCGGGCTTCAACCTGCAGCAGCTGCTGTCCAGCATGTTCCAGTCCGCTGGCCTGGGCCAGAAAGTGGCACCCAGCGTGGCGGCGAAAAGATGCCCCATCTGCGGGCGGAGCATTGCCGACATCCAGAAGACAGGGAGAATTGGCTGCAGCAGCTGCTATGAGATCTTCCGGGAGGAACTGAACCCGGTCCTGCGCCGCCTGCACGGCTCAGGCAGTCACACGGGAAAGGTCCCGGCGCGGGCGTTTCCCAAGGTGCATGTGGAACGGCAGATGGAAGAGCTGCGCCGGCGCTTAGAAGAATGCGTACGTCTGGAAAAATATGAAGAAGCGGCCAAGTACCGCGATGAACTCAGGCTCTTGCAGAAGCAGTTGGCAGGAGGTGAGGCCCAATGAGGGACATCGCGTCGTGGATGAAAGAAAACGGGCCCGAAGGCGATATTGTCCTGGGTACCCGCTGCCGGCTGGCGCGAAACCTGGCTGGGATACCCTTCCCTGAAGCAGCCAATCGGGAGCAGCTGCGGGAGGTCTTGAGCAAAGCTGCGGCGGTCACCCCTTACCTGGCGGAGCTGGGGTCGTTTGCGTTCAAGGAAATGGCCACCATGGATGCTCTGGAACGGGAGGTTTTGGTGGAGGAGCACTTGATCAGCCCCAGCCATATGCAGAACCCTGCCCACAAGGCAGTCATTCTCAACGACGAATGCAACATCAGCATCATGGTGAATGAAGAAGACCACTTCCGCATTCAAGTGCTCAAACCAGGCCTGCAGCTGGAGCGGGCTTGGGAACGGGCCACAAGAGTCGATGACCTTTTAGAGCAGCATCTGGATTTTGCCTTCGATCTACAGGCCGGCTATCTTACCGCCTGCCCCACCAATGTGGGCACTGCCCTGAGGGCATCGGTCATGCTGCACCTGCCTGCTCTGCGCCGGGTGGGTAAAGTGCAGGAGGTGCTGGGTGCCGTATCTAAGTTCGGTTTGACGGTCCGCGGGCTTTACGGCGAAGGCAGCGATGCTTGGGGCAATGTGTACCAGCTTTCCAATCAGATTACGCTCGGGCAGAGCGAGGACGAAACCCTGGAACACCTAGCTCGCTTCACAGCGCAAATTCTGCACAGTGAACGCCAAGCCAGGGAGTACCTCTTGGAGAAAGAGCGGCGCCTGGCCACGGAAGACTGGCTTTATCGGTCGTATGGCGTTTTGCAGCACGCGCGCATCCTCACCAGCCAGGAGGCCATGGAACTGCTGTCCGATTTGAAACTGGGTATTGATCTGGGCATCATCCCCTATGGCGATCCGGAGCTTCTGAAACAGCTCATGGTGCAGATTCGCGCTGCTCATCTGCAGAGCATCATGGGCCAGCCGCTGCCGGCCCAGGAAAGGGATCGCCTGCGGGCCAGCCTGATTAGGGATACACTGCAGAAGCAGATGAGCAAAACTCAGGAAAGAAGGTGACAATATGTTTGGAAGGTTTACGGAGCGCGCGCAGCGCGTAATGGTGCTGTCCCAGGAAGAGGCACGCAGGCTGGGGCACACGGTAGTGGGCACTGAGCATATCCTGCTGGGCCTGATCGCCGAAGGTGAAGATGTGGCTGCCCGTGCTTTGCTCTCGCTGGGCATCAGCATTGATCAAGTCCGGGCCGAAGTGGAGCGCATTATCGGCCGGGGTGACAAGCCTACAGAGGGGCCCATCGGGTTCACGCCCCGCTCCAAGCGGGTGCTGGAGTTGGCTTTTGACGAAGCGCGGCGCCTAGGCCACGCATACATCGGCACAGAGCACCTGCTGCTGGGCCTGATTCGGGAAGGGGAAGGGGTTGCCGCGCAGGTACTGCACAACCTGGGAGCGGATTTGGAAAAGGTGCGCGCCCAGGTCACCAGCCAGCTGGGTGGCAGCACCCAAGCCAAGGCCCAGAAGGCCCGAGGAGGCAACACCCCCACTTTGGATCAATACGGACGCGATCTTACGGCCATGGCCCGAGAAGGAAAACTGGATCCAGTCATCGGCCGGGAGAAGGAGATCCAGCGGGTGATTCAGATCCTGAGCCGAAGGACCAAAAACAACCCCGTGCTCATCGGCGAGCCGGGCGTGGGTAAGACAGCCATTGCCGAAGGCCTGGCCCTGAAGATCATCAACAACGATGTGCCCGAGACTCTGGCCAACAAGCGCGTCGTGGCCTTGGATCTGGGCAGCCTGGTGGCGGGCTCCAAGTTTCGGGGCGAGTTTGAAGAGCGCCTGAAGAGAGTGACTGAAGAAATCCGCTCCGCCGGGGATGTGATCTTGTTCATCGATGAGATGCATACCATTATCGGTGCGGGGGCTGCGGAAGGCGCCATCGATGCGGCCAATATCCTGAAGCCGGCTTTGGCCAGGGGCGAGCTGCAGGCCATCGGAGCCACCACCTTGGATGAGTACCAGAAATACGTGGAACGGGATGCGGCGCTGGAGCGGCGCTTCCAACCGGTGATGGTAGATGAGCCTACGGTGGAGGAGACGATCGAAATACTGAAAGGCCTGCGCGATCGCTACGAAGCCCATCACCGGGTGAAGATCAAAGATGAATCCATCGTGGCGGCAGCCCGCTTAGCGGACCGCTACATCAGCGACCGTTTCCTGCCCGATAAGGCCATTGACCTCATGGACGAAGCAGGTTCCCAGGTGCGCCTGCGGGGTTTGGTTCCCCCTCCGGAATTGAAAGAACTGGAAGCCAAGATCGAAGAGACCATCATCGAGAAAGAGGCTGCCATTAAGAACGAGCAGTTCGAACAGGCGGCCAGCCTAAGGGATCTGGAGCAGAAGCTCCAGGCTGAACTGGAAGCAAAGCGCCAAGAGTGGCGCAAGGACCACGGCCGCCAAGAAGCGGTGGTCACGCCAGAAGATATCGCGGCAGTGGTGGCCAGCTGGACGGGCATCCCGGTCGCGGACATTGCCGAGGAAGATGCCGTGCGCCTGCTCAACTTGGAAGAGATCCTGCATGCGCGGGTGGTGGGCCAGGATGAAGCCATCAGCGTCATCTCCCAAGCCATGCGCCGGGCCCATGCCGGGCTTAAGGATCCCAAGCGCCCCATCGGCTCCTTCATTTTCCTGGGCCCCACTGGTGTAGGTAAGACCGAGCTGGCCCGGGCCCTGGCGGAAGCCCTCTTTGGTGATGAGGATGCCATGATCCGCCTGGACATGTCGGAGTACATGGAGCGGCACGCTGTAGCCCGCCTGATCGGTTCGCCTCCGGGCTATGTGGGCTACGAAGAGGGCGGCCAGCTTACGGAACAGGTGCGCCGCAAGCCTTATTCCGTGGTGCTGTTTGATGAAATCGAAAAGGCTCACCCTGAAGTGTTCAACATTCTGCTCCAGGTGTTGGAAGACGGCAGGCTCACCGATGCCAAGGGACGGGTAGTGGACTTTCGCAACACCGTGATCGTCATGACCTCCAATGTGGGGGCTGAACAGATCAGGCGGGATTCGGGCATCGGCTTTAGGGTGGTGGAAGATGAGCGCAGCGACTACCTGGCCATGAAAGACAAGGTCACGGAGCAGCTCAAGCGCACCTTCCGGCCTGAGTTCCTCAACCGCATCGATGAAGTTGTGGTGTTCCACGCGCTGAACAAGGTGCACATCAGCCAGATTGCCGAGATCATGCTTAAGGAGCTGCGCCAGCAGCTGGCGGATATGGATATTCAGCTGGTGATCACCGAAAGCGCCAAGGAGCTGTTGGCCAACAAGGGCTTCGATCCAGACTTCGGAGCCAGGCCTCTGCGCCGGGCGATCCAGAGGTACATCGAGAATCCCTTGGCAGAAGAGATCCTCAAGGGTACGTTCGGCGAGGGCGGCACCATTACGGTGGATGCCAGAGAAGGGGAATTTGTGTTCTACTAGGGTCGCAATCACAGCATTTCAGGAGCTAGAAAGGGAGTGTCTGCTGATCAGGGGCAGTTGTGCACTCCCTTTTCTGATGGTATAATAGAAAAAGAAGTAAAAATTTGGGATTTTAGAAAGGGCAGCTAGTGGCAAAGAAGACTACAGTGTTCGTCTGTCAGTCCTGCGGCGCCGAAAGCCCTCGCTGGATGGGGAGGTGCCCGGTGTGCGCAGAATGGAATACCCTGGTGGAGGAGACCGCGGCCCCAACCGGCAAGCAGGGCCGCAGTTGGGCTGCGCAGCAGTGGGTATCGCCCAGCAGACCTGTGCCTTTGACCGAGGTGGAGGACAGCAGCCATGAGCGCTGCAGCACAGGCATTGATGAGCTGGACCGGGTATTAGGAGGCGGGTTGGTTCCAGGATGCCTGGGTCTGATCGGGGGAGATCCTGGGATCGGCAAATCTACGCTGCTGCTCCAGGTGGCCAGCAGTGTGGCCCGGCGCGAAGGCAAAGTGCTGTATGTGACAGGCGAAGAGTCTCTGGCCCAGCTCAAACTGCGGGCTATCCGCCTGGGTGCCCTGGAAGAGCGGCTGATTGCCGTCAGCGAGGCAGATACGGAAGCTATCAGCAGGATGATTGCGGAAGAAAAGCCTCTGCTGGTGATTGTGGATTCTATCCAGACCATGTATGTTCAGGAGATCGCTTCGCCGCCCGGCAGTGTCGCCCAGGTGCGGGAAGCAACCGGCCGCTTTCTGCAGATTGCCAAGGGCAGCGGCACCTCCATTCTGCTCGTGGGCCACGTGACTAAGGGCGGGAATATAGCTGGGCCAAAGGTACTGGAGCATGCAGTGGATTTCGTCCTCTATTTCGAAGGTGAAGTACATACGTCTTTCCGCATCATCCGGTCTGTGAAAAACCGCTTCGGTTCCACCAACGAAGTGGGTATCTTCGAGATGAGCGGCCAGGGCTTGATTCCTGTGGCTAACCCTTCTGCCTTCCTCCTATCCCAGAGGCCTGTAGACAGCCCGGGGTCCGTGGTTGTCCCGTATATGGAAGGCACCCGGCCCCTGCTGGTGGAAGTGCAGGCTTTGGCAACCCCAACCCCCTATGGGGGCAATCCCCGCAGGCAGACCACGGGGGTTGACTATCAGCGGTTTTCCATGGTGTTGGCTGTACTGGAAAAAAGGCAGGGTTATCCCCTGCAGGCGCAAGATGTGTTTCTCAATGTTGCGGGCGGGCTGAAGCTGCAGGAACCTGCCTTAGATCTAGGAATGGCTGTGGCTGTGGCCAGCAGCGTATCCAACGTAAGCGTCCATCCCCTCTGCGCCGTGCTGGGCGAGGTTGGGCTGGCGGGCGAAATTAGGGCAGTGCGGGGCATCGAGCAGCGCCTGAAGGAGCTTCACCGCTTGGGCTTCGAACGGTGCATCATTCCCAAAAGCAACGTGCAGGGGAATGAGCCTTTGCAGGTTCATGGTGTGAGGACGATTCAAGAAGCTCTAGAAATCGCTCTGGAAAAGAGAAGGTGAGTCAATGCGCGACGAGGAAGCCATTTACAAACATCTGCAGATGATAGCCCCAGGTACTCAGCTCTACGAAGGGCTGGAGAGTATCCTGAAGGCGAAGACGGGCGCGCTGATCGTGATCGGTGATACTCCTGAGGTGCTGGCGTTGGTCAACGGCGGGTTCCATATCGACGCGGAGATGCATCCTGCGGCCCTGTATGAACTGGCCAAAATGGATGGTGCCATTGTGCTCTCCAGCGATGCCAAGCGCATCCTGTATGCCAATACGCACCTGACCCCCGACCCCATGATCCCCACTCAAGAAACGGGAACGCGCCACAAGACCGCGGAGCGCGTCGCCAAGCAGACGGGCCAGATCGTCATTTCCATTTCCCAGCGCCGCAATGTGATTACAGTCTACAAGGACAACTGGAAGCACGTTGTCCGGGAAGTAAGCGTGATCTTGTCCAAGGCTAACCAAGCCCTCTCCACCTTGGAGAAGTACCGCAGCGTGTTCCAGCAGTCCCTTATCAACCTCAGCGCTTTAGAATTCGAAGATCTGGTTACTCTATCAGATGTAACCACCGTGCTGCAGCGCAGCCAGATGGTAAACCGCATTGCCAAAGAAATTGAGCGCTATGTAGTGCAGCTGGGTTCTGAAGGCCGCCTCGTGCGAATGCAGCTGGAAGAACTGATGGCAGACATAAAAGACCAGGGCTTGCTGGTCTTTAAAGACTATTATGTTGGCGAGAATCTCACTGAGGCCTGGAGTCAGATGGAAGAGTGGGATTCAGACGATTTCCTCAACGTGGGGATGCTCTCCAAAGCATTGGGCTACGGCAGCAGCGTCAGCAGCCTGGAGCAGCCCGCTGCCGCCAGGGGCTACCGCATCCTGGCCAAGATCCCCCGGCTGCCCATGCCGGTCATCGAGAATCTGGTGGATACCTTCGGCAGCCTGACGGCTATTATGGAAGCCACCATCGAGGAACTGGACGATGTGGAAGGAATTGGTGAAGTGCGGGCCAAGGCTATCCGCGATGGTCTGCGGCGCCTGCGTGAGCAAGTCCTGGTGGACAGCCACATCTAGGGTTAGCGGAGGTGGAAGATCCCTAAGGTGGCTACGCGCTGGTTTTCTTTGTTGATGATCTCTTCCAGATCGAGCTGGAGCGCGTTGCACATGCCTGCAAGATAGAACAGATTTTGACCGACTTCGGCTTCCAGTACATCCCGGCAGTTCTCGCAGAGCTGCCCTTCCAAGTGTGACCGGACGTGGTTCCTGATCTCTTCGAAGGAGCAATCATCGGGCAGCACTTGCTTTGAAGCTTCAATTCTAATGCATCCGCAGTCAGTGACCGCTCGAAACAACGCCCTGTTCACCCGGGCATTGGTTTCTTGGAACTTGGACACGATGTCCAGAATGCTGAAGTGCCGGACCAAATTCTCTTCTACGTTCTTCTGAAAGTGATGACACGTGCTCGCTGGCTTCGTCACTTCGGTCACGTCCTCTCGCCGCCTTCTGGGGTCAATTCTGGTTCAATTATAAGGCTTGTGAAAATCGATTGTCAAGTTTGGGCAAAGACTGCGAATAGCGTACGAAATCCCTCGTCGTTTGACTTTGTTCGCCCAGAGTGGTAACTTTATTGTAAGGAGCAACTTGTTCTGTAAAAGGGGGTGTCGCGTTGTATAACGTTGGAGATCACGTTGTCTACCCCATGCACGGCGCTGGTGTGATCGTAGCCATCGAAGAGCGGGAAGTGCTGGGTGAAACGCAGAAATACTACATCATGCAGCTTCCCATTGGCGACATGAAAGTGATGATCCCCATGAACGCCGTTGAAGAGCTGGGCCTCCGCCAAGTAATCGGCCCAGAGGAGGTGGCGCGCGTCTATCAGGTGCTGCAGGGGGAAGAAACGGCCATGTCTTCCAACTGGAACCGACGCTACCGGGCGAACATGGAGAAGATCAAAAGCGGCGACATTTTTGAGGTGGCCGAAGTGGTGCGCAACCTCACGATCCGCGACGCTGAAAAGGGTTTATCCACTGGCGAAAGAAAGATGCTGGACACAGCACGGCAGATTCTCGTCAGTGAATTAGTAATTGCCCAGAATTCCACCAAGGAGGAGGTGGAAGAGGCAATTCAGGAGATTTTCGGGCAGTAAGGGGTGATGCGGGACAATTTGGGCTTGGAGAGAATACTCGCCAGGAAACAGGAAATACTATGCCTTGAAACGAGCAAGCTATCGCAGTGACGTTGCGAAGCGGGAGGTGAAAGAAAGTTTGGTCCTGGTTGCTAGGGTCGTTTTTGCATTTATAGGCGCGCTCTTAGGTTATTCGGGATCTTTGTTGTTGCTCGATACGGGAGTCTTAAACGGAGTTATGGAAAGCGGTTACTTAGTCGGTCTGTTAGTGTTTTCTGGCGTGTTAATCGGATTGCTCATTGGCCCGCCGGTAGTCAGGGGGCTGATGATCGGGACCAAGGCGGCAACCCAGTTCGTCCTGAAAACGCCCACCCACGAACTGATGGGCGGGATCATCGGTCTGGTCAGCGGCTGGATTATTGCACTGGTTATCTCCATTCCTCTGCTGCGCATCCCGGTGTTGGGAGATTATGTCTCGATCGTGCTCGGCATACTCCTGGGCTATATGGGACTGGTGGTAGGCCTCAGGAAGACAGATGAGCTGCAAGGCGTTTTTTCCCGCTCAGATAGGGTTCTGCGCGGTCTGCGAGGGGGTTCGGAGGCCAGCCCGAAGATACTTGATACCAGCGTGATCATTGACGGCAGGATCGCTGACATCACCAAATCGGGCTTTTTGGAAGGCGACTTGATCGTGCCGGCTTTTGTCTTGGAGGAGCTGCAGCACATTGCCGATTCCTCCGATGTACTTAAGCGCAACCGCGGCCGCCGAGGCTTGGATATCCTCAACCGGATTCAGAAAGAACCTTACTGTGCGGTGCGCATTATCGAGGACACCTATGGGGACCTAAGCGAGGTCGATACGAAACTGGTCAAACTGGCCAAGGACATTAACGGGAAAGTAGTCACCAACGACTACAACCTGAACAAGGTGTGCGAACTGCACGGCGTTCCGGTCCTCAACATCAATGAACTGGCCAATTCTGTTAAGCCGGTGGTGCTGCCTGGGGAAGAACTGAAGGTGCATGTGATCAAGGATGGTAAAGAACAAGGCCAGGGTGTGGGTTACCTGGATGACGGCACCATGATTGTGGTGGACGGCGGGCGCCGCTATATCGGGCAGACGGTTGCGGTTTTGGTCACAAGCGTTCTGCAGACGGCGGCAGGCCGCATGATCTTTGCCAAACCGAAATCCATGGAACGGGCATTATAGGTTCTTATGCTTAACGGGCCCGGTGCAGAGGCATCGGGCCTTTTTTGGTTCATGAGGCGAAGCAGGGAGGCGGGAGGAATGAAGGTTGGAGTGGTGATTGCTGCGGCGGGGTCGGGTGTGCGCATGGGGGCAGAGTGCAATAAGGTGCTGCTCAGCCTGCACGGCAAGCCCATGCTGCAGTACAGTATAGAGCTGTTTGCCGGCCTGGAGGAAGTAAGCTCTTTGGTGATCGTGACCAGGGATGTGGATTGTGATCTAGTACAGGGCCTGGTGGAACAGATGGGCCTCAATGGGTGGGTGCAGGTGGTTCCTGGGGGGGCAGTGCGCCAGGAGAGCGTGCTGCGCGGCCTGCGGGCGCTGCCGGCGGATACGGAGTGGGTGATCATCCATGACGGCGCTCGGCCCTTTATCACGGCCCCCGTGGTGCGCCGGGGCCTGGAGGCTGTGCGTGAACACCGGGCAGTAGGTGTGGCAGTGCCGGTGAAGGATACGGTTAAAAGGGTCCAGGACAGCCTCGTTGTGGACACCCTGCCCCGCGCGGAGTTGTGGGCCATGCAGACTCCGCAGATCTTCAGCTACGAACTGATCCTCAAGGCCCATGAGCAGGCCAGCGCGCAGGGGCTGGTGGCCACCGACGACTGTGCACTAGTGGAGGCTTTGGGCCATCCTGTGCATATCGTGCCCGGGGAGTACAGCAACATCAAGATCACCACGCCGGAAGATCTGCCCCGGAGCGATGAGCCAGCCGTGGGCTTCGGCTATGACGTGCACCGCTTAGTGGCGGACAGGCCCTTGATTCTGGGGGGAGTGGAGATACCCTCTGAGCAGGGACTGCTGGGGCACTCCGACGCCGATGTTCTGACCCACGCGGTCATGGATGCCCTGTTGGGGGCACTAGGTGCGGGCGACATCGGCGAGCATTTCCCCGACACGGATCCTCAATATGCCGGGATCTCCAGTATGGTGCTGCTCAGCCGGGTCATGGCCTTGGTGCAGGCTCGGGGCCTAGAAGTGGGCAATGCAGATGTGGTGGTGCTGGCGCAAAGGCCCAAATTGTCTCCCTGGAAAGCGGCGATTAGGGCCAGCTTAGCTCAAGCCCTGGGCGTTGCGGAAACGCGGGTGAACGTCAAGGCGTCCACCTGCGAGGGCCTGGGGTTTGTGGGGCGGGAAGAGGGGATTGCAGCTCAAGCAGCAGTTCTGCTCCGTGCCCGGCGGAGTTGACTTGGCCAGAGCCCTTGCATATAATATGGTTATTATCAGGCAAAGGACATGATGGGGAGAGTAGTTGAGGGCCCCGCCCAGAGAGGGATACAGTGGGTGGGAGTATCCTGCGGTCTAACTCAATGAAGTGCACCCCTGATCTGCCAACCGAAATCGCGGTACGCGGTAGTAGGCTTGGACGGCTCGCACCCGTTAACGTGCCTGGAGTGCTGACGTGCGGCGCGTGCTGCTGCGCGTTGGAAACAGAGTGGAACCGCGGCCCTCGTCTCTGTGAGATGAGGGCTTTTCTTTTTCGATGGCGGAAAGCAGTCTACGAGTAATCAGCAGGTGGAGGAGAGAGGTATGAAACGGGAAGTGAGGGTATACAACACCCTGACGCAGGAGAAGGAAGTATTTGTGCCGCGGGAGCCAGGCAAGGTGAGCATTTACGTCTGCGGAGTCACCCCTTATTCTGATACCCATCTGGGCCACGCTAGGCCCAGCGTGGTGTGGGATGTGATCATCCGCTTTTTCCGCTGGCTCGGCTATGAAACTCGGCATGTGCAGAATTTTACCGACGTGGACGACAAGATCATCCAAAGGTCCCTCCAAGAAGGGGTGCCTGCGGTCCAAATCGCCCAGCGCTACATCGACGAATACCTCGCGAGCATGGATGCCTTGGGAGTGCAGCGGGCAGATTACTATCCGAAGGTGAGCGAGCACATCGAGGAGATCATTGCCTTGGTGCAGCGGCTCATCGACAAGGGATATGCCTATGCGGCCAACGGGGATGTGTTTTTCAGCGTGGCCTCCTTCGACGAGTACGGCAAGCTGAGCAAGCAGAAGCTGGAAGAGCTGCTGGAGGGCACCCGCTTTGAAGTGGATCCCAAAAAGAAGGATGCCGCCGATTTTGCCCTCTGGAAGGCAGCCAAACCGGGAGAACCCGCTTGGGACAGCCCCTGGGGCAAGGGTCGGCCGGGCTGGCACATTGAGTGCTCAGCCATGAGCTTGAAGTACCTGGGTGAAGAGTTCGATTTCCACGGAGGGGGCAATGATCTGATCTTCCCCCATCATGAAAATGAAATTGCTCAATCGGAAGCGGCCACCGGAAAGCCCCTCGCCCGCTACTGGGTGCACAGCGGGATGATTACCCTCAAAGAGGCTAAGATGTCTAAATCGCTGGGTAACATCATCTCCCTTGGGCAGCTGCTGGAAAAATACCCCAGGGGTCTGCTGCGCTTTTATCTCCTGTCCACCCACTACCGTTCGGGCTTGGAGTACTACGACGGCAAGCTGGAGGAGATGAGCAGGGGTTGGTCGCGCCTCAACGAGTCCGCCCGCAAACTCCAGGAGGATCTCCAGGAGGCTCAGGGGGGTGAGCTCAGCGCTGAGGATCGGGAAACCCTAGCCAGTTTGTCCCGGTACGAGGAGGAGGTCATCGCGGCGCTCAGCGATGATTTCAACACCGCCATGGCCCTGGGCATCCTCTTTGATGTGGTGCGCGAGGTTAACGCCTACAAACATCAGGGTGGACTGCACCGGGAAGTGCTGCAGAAGGGTTGGGATGTGCTCAAGCTCTGGGCAGGGGACATTCTGGGCGTGCTCCAGCTGGAGCAGCAGCGCCAAGAAGGCCTGGCCGATGGTTTGATGGAGCTGATCCTGTCTATCAGGGAGCAGCTGCGCAGAGAGAAGAACTTTGCCCTGGCGGACCGCATCCGGGACGGCCTCGCAGAACTGGGCGTGGTCGTGGAAGACACGCCGCAGGGGCCCAGATGGAAGGTGTGAACAGTGTTTGTGGAAGGGGAACTTAATCTGCAGGAACTTTCACCTTTGGCCCTGGCCTATGTGGGTGATGCCGTTTTTGAGCTGTATATCCGCACTAAACTGGTTGCTTATCCGGCCCGGGTGCACGATCTGCACCGCAGCGCTGTAAGATATGTCCAGGCCGCGCGCCAGGCTGAGATCATCCATGCGTGGGAGCCGGAATTAACCGAAGAGGAAAAGGAAGTCGTGCGCCGGGGCAGAAATGCTAAGAGTGGGGTGCCGCGCCGCAGCGATGCTTTAGAGTACCGCTACAGCACAGGCATGGAGGCACTGCTGGGCTACCTCTATTTGAGCGGCCAACAGGAGCGGCTGCTGCAGCTTCTGAGCAAGGTCACCCCCACTCTGCAGGCATAAGGAGGAGGACAATGCAGGTACTAAACAAGGGATTTGTGCACTTGGTGGAACACATGGGCGGCGACGCCGCAGTGATCCGCAATGCCCGGCGCTGCTGGCGGAGTGAATCCAAGTCGGAGGATGCCGACCGCCAGCTGCTCCGGCACCTGATCAAAAAGGGGCATAAGACGCCATTTGAGGCTATGGTGTTCACTTTTGACGTCAAGGCTCCCCTGTTCGTGGCCAGGCAGTGGTTCCGGCACCGCATGGCTTCTTACAATGAAGAATCTCTGCGCTACTGTGTGGCCGACCGGGAGTACTACATTCCCGAGCAGCTGGAAGGGGAGCTTCTGGAGGCCTGGGTGCGGCAGAATGAGGCGGCCTTTGATTTCTACTATGAGCTGGTGAACACCTACAAGCTGCCTAGGGAACAGGCGCGCAGCGTGCTGCCTGTGGGCATCTACACCAACTTCTTCTGGACAGTGAACGGGAGTTCGCTGATGAACTTCCTCATGCTGCGCACGGCCAAAGAGGCCCAGTATGAGATCCGCATGTACGCCAACGCCATCTTGGAACTGGTCAAAGAAGTGGCTCCCGTCTCGTTTGGCGAGTTTGAAAGGGAGGTATTAAAGCGCGGTGGTTGATGTGGCCGGGCGCCAGCCCGTATTAGAAGCACTGCGCTCCGGGCAGGAGATCAACAAGCTGCTGGTGGCTAAGGGGCAGAGGCAGGGTTCCCTCCGGGAGATTGTGGCCCTGGCCAGGCAGAAGGGCATCGTGGTGCAGGAGGTGGACCGCAGTGTTCTCGACCGCCTCAGCAGCTCCGTAAACCACCAGGGGGTCATTGCCCAGATCGCGGAAGTGCGCTACTGGGAGCTGGATGAGCTCTTAGCTCACGCGCGGGCTTCCCAGTGGCCGCCTCTGCTGATCCTGCTGGATGGGATTCAGGACCCCCACAACTTGGGGGCCATTATCCGCAGTGCTGAGGCCCTGGGTGCCCACGGGGTGATTATCCCCAAACGCAGGGGTGCTGCCGTTACCGAAGCGGCCATGAAAGCCTCGGCAGGAGCGGCTAACTTCTTTCCCGTCTGCCGGGTGACCAACTTGGCAGCGACCATCGATACGCTCAAAGAGGAGGGCTTCTGGGTGTTCGGGGCGGATGCGGCGGGGGAACCCTGCTTTCAGCAGGATCTCCGAGGCCCGGCGGCCCTGGTGATCGGTAGTGAAGGTTTTGGTTTGAGCCGCTTGGTGCGGGAAAAATGTGACTTTCTTTCCTCCATCCCCATGCGCGGGCGCATCAACTCACTGAATGCCTCCGTGGCCGCTTCCCTGCTGATGCTGGAGGTGGTCAGGCAGCGGGATTGGGCCAACCTTGACCCCCGCTAGGCCTTAGTGTATAATAAACACGTGCCGTTTGGACAAACCGTGTCCTTGGACACGTGGGGTGGAGGCGATGGATGGTGAGTGCAAATGCGCCCAAGAAGTGCTTCGATATGTACGAGAGTCTCAGCGACGAAGAAATCGTTCAACTCGCCCGGGACACGAACGACGAGGCCTTAGAACATCTAATCAACAAGTACAAGAACTTCGTTCGGGCCAAGGCACGCTCCTACTTCCTGATCGGAGCCGACCGGGAAGACATCATCCAAGAAGGTATGATCGGCCTCTACAAGGCCATCCGGGACTTTCGCCCTGACAAGTTGGCTTCCTTCCGAGCCTTCGCGGAGCTGTGCATTACTCGCCAGATCATCACGGCCATCAAGACCGCTACCCGCCAGAAGCACATTCCCCTCAACTCCTACGTTTCACTGAACAAACCCATCTACGATGAAGAATCCGACCGCACGCTGTTGGATGTGATTTCTGGTTCCAAAGTGACTGATCCCGAAGAGCTGGTGATCAGCAGAGAAGAGTTCTCGGACATTGAAACCAAAATGGTAGAGTTCCTCAGCGAGCTGGAATGGCAGGTCCTCATGTACTACCTAGAGGGCAAGAGCTATCAGGAGATAGCTGATGAACTGGGGCGGCATGTGAAGTCCATTGACAACGCCCTGCAGAGGGTGAAGCGAAAACTGGAGCGCTATCTGGAGAAGCGAGAAAGCGTTCACTGACATGTCAGCCTGCTATCTGGTGAGATTGCTGTTGACAGAAGCATGATAGGTTGCTATACTCTTAAGTGGTTAAGCCGGTGTAGCTCAATTGGCAGAGCACTCGACTTGTAATCGAGAGGTTGTGGATTCGAGTTCCACCTCCGGCTCCATCTAACATCGTGGAGGGATACCCAAGCTGGCCAAAGGGGGCAGACTGTAAATCTGCTGGCAGTGCCTTCGCAGGTTCGAATCCTGCTCCCTCCACCATTCTTCACAAGCGACGCGGGGTGGAGCAGTCTGGTAGCTCGTCGGGCTCATA
>JAAYMM010000079.1 GCA_012521335.1 Bacillota bacterium
ATTCCCATCACCCGCTCCAGTATCAAACCTCTGGCGCCTGTAGCTCAGGGGATAGAGCATCGGACTTCTAATCCGAGTGTCGCAGGTTCGATTCCTGCCAGGCGCGCCATAGATCGTGGTGGGTATAGCTCAGCTGGTTAGAGCGCCAGGTTGTGGCCCTGGAGGTCGCCGGTTCGAATCCGGTTACTCACCCCATTCTGCAAACGAAAAGCAGCCCTTGAGAGATCCTCAGGGCTGCTTATGTTTTAGTTCGCTTCCGGCCATGACAGCCAGCCGTTCTGCGCTGCGCGCCATCTCTTCCAGGGCTGCATGCAGCTCTTGGGCCAATCTGGCCTGTCTGGCTTCAATCTCCTGGATTTCCTCTACCACCTGCTGAACGCTGCTGCTGATGCTCTCCAGCACGTCCCTGATTTTTTCCATGGCGTCTTCAACGGAATCCACTGAGCTGATGGTGCTGGCTGAGAGCTTGTGGATGGCATCGGCCACCACGGCAAACCCCCTGCCCAATTCCCCGGCACGGGCCGATTCGATGGAGGCGTTGATGCCCAAGATGCGTGTCTGGGTGGCCACATTGCCGATAATGGCCATCACCTGTTCGGTATCCTTGATCAGAGTCTGGCTCTGCGCAGTGAGCTCCGCAAGGGACCGGACATCCTTGGCCGCCTCCTGCAGAGCCTTCCCGTGTTCGGTGTGCAGGGTTTCAATATGGGCCAAGCCCTGCTCGATGAAGGACAGCAGTCCATCCGACTCCTCCACTAACTGACGGTTGATCTCTTCCCGCGCATCCACCATCTCCCAGATCAGCTTGGCCACCTCCGGCACCACCACGATGGTGGATTCCGAAGCGACGTCAGCCAGCTTGGCTGCCACGGCCGGACTGCCTGTGGCATCGAAGATGATCTTCTTCCCCGGTTTGTTCAACAGCTCGTTGAAGTCGCGGGTGGCGAACACTCCATGCTGCCGCGCCAGTCTCATCCCTGGACTCTGCAGATCGAGATCGGCTATACCGATGATGCTCACGTCCGGGCTGTTCAACAGTGTCTTCAGCAGAGCAGCTCCGCCGGGGCCTGCTCCGATGATAGCTACATGTTCCACTGCTGCATCACCTCTTTCTTCAGTACAATGGGTTAATATATTCTGGTCCATGCTGTTAATTCCTTCGAGGTTAGGCAGGATATTCCACAGCTTAAATGGAACACAATAGAGTGTTAAAAAAATGTCGGACAGTGGAGGAGATTCGTACATGTCGCAGACAATGCGGGCGGCAGCTAAGACCCAAGCCGCTCCCGGCTTCGAGCTTGTGGAGGCACCCATACCGAGGCCCGGAGCCGGAGAGGTATTGGTCAAAGTGCGGGTGAGTGCGATCTGCGGGACAGATGTCCACATTTACCAGTGGGATCAGTGGGCGCAGAGCCGTGTTCAGCCGCCGCTCATTTTTGGGCACGAGTTCTGCGGAGACGTGGTGGAACTAGGGCCAGGCGTGAAGGGGGTTAAGGAAGGCGATTTTGTCTCCGTGGAAACCCACTTTACCTGCGGGGTGTGCCGCTTCTGCCGCACGGGGCGGGCGCACATCTGCCAGAACGTGCAGATCGTCGGTGTGGATCGCGACGGCTGTTTTGCCGAGTATGTGACCGTGCCTTACGAGAACCTCTGGGTGTGGGATGCAGAGGTCAACCCAGAAGTGGCGGCCATCCAGGATCCGTACGGCAACGCGGTGCATACTGCCCTGGTCTGTGATCTGGTGGGAGCTTCCGTGCTGATTACCGGGGTAGGCCCCATCGGCTTGGCTGCTATCCCCATTGTGAAGCGGGCCGGAGCCAAACAGGTGATCTGCTCCGATGTGAGTTCTTACCGCCTGGACCTGGCGGCCAAATTGGGTGCCGACCTCACTGTGAACCCCGCCAGCCAGGACTTGTATGCGGTGGTGGCCGAGGCCACCAAGGGCCGCGGGGTGGATGTGCTCTTGGAGATGTCAGGAAATGAGCAGGCTATCAATGCTGGCTTTAAGTGTCTGGCCAATGGCGGCCAAGCATCGCTGTTAGGCATACCCTCCAAGCCGGTCAACCTGGATCTCGCTTCGGCTATTGTCTTCAAAGGAGCAACGGTCTACGGGATCAACGGCCGAAAAATGTTTGAAACGTGGTATCAAGGTCAGGCACTGCTGGAAAGCGGGCTTGATCTCACGCCATTGATCACTCATCGCCTGCCTTTGGCAAGACTTGGTGAAGGGCTGGAGCTGATGAAGTCTGGTCAATGCGGGAAAATCATCATTTATCCGGGGGAGTGACGTTTATGGATGCACTGTATTTCTTGGATGAGGAGCTGCAGAACCTGAAGGATCAGGGGTTGTACCGCGTACCCCGCACCCTTTCAGGCCAGCAGCGGGCTCGCTGTGTGTTTGACGGTAAGTCCGTAGTTAACCTGTCTTCCAACAACTACCTGGGCCTGACCAACCATCCCAAGATGATTGAAGCTGCTGTCAAAGCCACTCAGGAGTTCGGTGTAGGTTCTGGTGCGGTGCGCACCATCGCCGGTGAGATGGACCTGCACAAGCAGCTGGAGAAGAAACTCGCGGAGTTTAAGCATGTGGAAGCATGCCTGGTCTTCCAGTCCGGGTTTACCGCCAACTCCGGCACGGTGAGCTGCATCTTGGGCCGGGAAGATGTGATCATCAGCGACCAGCTCAACCATGCCAGTATTATCGATGGTTCCCGCCTGAGCAGGGCCCAGATCAAGATCTACCCCCACGCGGACATGGACGGCCTGCGCCAGGCTTTGGAGGAGGCGGAAGGCCGCCGGAAACTGGTGGTAACCGACGGCGTCTTTTCCATGGACGGCGATATCGCTCCTCTGCCGGAGATAGTGCAGCTGGCTAAAGAGTACGGCGCGGCAGTCATGGTGGATGACGCCCACGCCAGCGGTGTGCTGGGGCGCAATGGCCGAGGGACCGTGGACCACTACGGCCTGCACGGCCAGGTGGATATCCAGGTGGGGACCCTTTCCAAAGCCATAGGCGTCCTGGGCGGCTACGTCGCCGGCCCGCAGAAGCTCATCGATTACCTGGTGCAGAGGGCCCGGCCGGTGCTCTTCAGCACCACCCATCCGCCGGCAGTGACCGCGGCCTGCATCGCTGCCATCGATATTCTCCAGGAGCATCCTGAGCTAATCGACAGACTCTGGGACAACACCGAGTTCTTCCGTTCCGGATTGCGCAATCTGGGCTTTGATACCGGCGCCAGCGTGACACCCATCATCCCAGTGATTGTGGGCGACGAGCGCAAGGCCATGCAGCTGGCGGACGATCTATTCGCCGAAGGAGTCTTTGCCCAAGGAATCGCCTACCCCACAGTGCCTAAAGGCCTAGCCAGGGTGCGCACCATCGTCACCGCGGAGCATACCAGGGAAGATCTGCAGTACGCGCTGGATGCCTTCGCCAAGGTCGGCCGCAAGCTGGGCCTGATCTAGCTTCCCTTGGTCTAAAAAGCTAGGGGCGCTGCAGCTGAACCTTGATTGGTTCACCCTGCACGCCCCTTTTTCGCGCCCAATAATAAAGGTACGGGCTCGCGAAGGAGCCCGTATCCTGGTCTCTCAGTCCCGCAGCGCCCCTTTGGGTATGATCACCTTGGCTGCGCCTGGCCTGATGCTTGCCTTCACCGGCCGAGCCGGGAAAATGTCCCCATCGAGCATGATGGGCAGGCTCGGGCCCTCAATGGTCACGTTCTTGCCGCTGACGATGGAAACGGCAGGGTGGGAAAGATGCCTGCCTGAGTAAATCTTGGGCAGGGTGGTGGCCAAATCCCACTTGGAGATGTGCTCCACGATGAGCACCTGAAACTCGCCGCTGTCATGGCGGGCCTGGGGGGCAAACTGCATGCCTCCTCCGGCATAGGGCATGTTCATCACAAAGACGCCCACCACATCTTTCTCCACTACCTGGTCATCAACGGTAATGCGCGCCTGGTAGTGCCGCAGGTTGCGCAGCGTTGAGGCAACTCCGGCCAAAAAGGCTGCAGGGCCTTTGATCAGGCCATCGCGGTGGGCGTTCACGTGCATGATCACATCCACGGGAAAGCCGATCGAGGCCAGTTGGCCGAAGGGATCATCATGCTCCAGGCCTACATCAAAGGGGCCGGCAGCTCCTTCCACGAGCACTTTCAAGGCTCCCCGAATGTCTCGGGGGATACCAAGGCCCCGCGCATAGTCATTGCCGGTGCCGCCGGGTATCACGCCGAAGGCTGTCGGCTTCTGCCAGACGGCGGCCAGCACCTCCCTGGCAGTTCCATCGCCTCCGAGGGCAGCCACCACGGGATGCTTGTCACTGGCTTTATCTGCAAGTTCAATGGCGTGTCCTGCGTGCTGGGTGAAGAGCATTTCGAAATCTACTTTTTGCTCGGTGAGCAGCTGCTGCACCGCTTGGGCCACTTTCCGGGCGCGCCCCCTGCCTGCCAGAGGATTGGCAATGATGGCTATGCTCATGTTGTGCCTCCTCAGAAATTTCTCCCTGTGAAATTCACCATTATAAATCGAAACTCCTTCGACCATACTAGGGGCAGAAGGAGGTGCTGGAGAGGTTGCCGCAGGACAAGAAAAAGCAGAACCAGCCGCAGAAAAAGGCCCAGAGCAAAAAAGCTCCAGGACTTGTGAACGCCAATCATTTCTATGAAACAAGTGAAGAATTGGCCAATCGCCAGATAGAGGCGGGGCGGCAGCAGGCCCAGAGCGCCCAGCGCAAGCAGGCCAAGCAGAACCCAGAAGGGCCAGGCTGAGCAGGCAGTAAGTAGTAGGCACGCGGCAGTTAACAGGCGGCAGGCCGCAGGCAGGCGGCACTAGCGGCCTGCCGGCAGAACAACAAAAGGTGCTGACCAGCGTTTACCCAACGCTGGCAGCACCTTTTTCGTTTTGGCAAAAAGAATGGTGGAGATGAAGGGACTCGAACCCTCGACTTCCACGTTGCGAACGTGGCGCTCTCCCAGCTGAGCTACATCCCCACCTTAATCAGATCTGCGCTTCTATTTTAAGCCCAGATGGGCCAAATTGCAAGCAGGTAAACGGCTGCGGCCTCTTTTTTCTTCCTGGCCTGAGGTAAGGAAATGTGAACGGAAGGCGCTGTCTGCTTGCCTTTGGGTTAGCAAAAGGAAAAGAATCGGGAAAAGCGATAATTACACAAGGAAAATGCATAAACATGCAGAATAATCCTCCCCATGAGGTCTGCTAGCAGAGGTTATACACACCGGCGAAAACTTGTGAGGAGGTTGTCTTTGTGAAAAAGCTGTTGCTGCCTGTAGTCGTGTTCTGTCTGCTGTTCAGCGCTGTCGCTGCTGCCCAGGGGCCTGTGCAGGGCGGTACCTTCCGTTACGCCCTGACCACCAATCCCCGGGGTATGTTCAATCCCATTTTGAACACAGAAGTCTATGACGGCTACATTAACAGTGTCGTGTATGATGGGCTGATCTACATCGATGAGAACCTGGAGCCCCAGCCCAAGATCGCCAAGAGCTGGGAGTTTTCAGAGGACGGCTTGGCTCTCACTTTCTATCTGCACCAGGGCGTCAAGTTCCATGACGGCGTGGAGCTCACAGCCAAGGACGTGGCGTATACCTACAAGACCATTCTGCATCCTGAATACACTGGCGTGCGCTACGGCGACTTCAGCATGCTTGTGGGTGCGGAGGATTATCACAACGGGCTTGCTGATCAGGTGCCGGGCATCAAGGTGGTGGATGATTATACCATCACGTTCACCACCTCGGAACCCTTTGCGCCGCTGCTTTCCCAGTTTACCTACGGAATTCTGCCCAGCCATCTGCTGGCCCACATTCCCGTGGGAGAACTGGAACTGGCCGATTTCAACAGGCATCCCATCGGAAGCGGGCCCTTTAAGTTTGTGGAGTTCCTCACTGATCAGCACGTGTTGCTGGAAGCTAACGAAGATTACTTCTTCGGCAGGCCCAACATTGATACCCTGGTGTTCCAGCGTGTGGCCGAGGATGCCCTGCCCATATACATCCGCCAAGGGCGGGTAGACTACGCGGAAATCTCCCCAGAAAACTACCTGGAAGTGAGCAGCATTCCCGGCATCGACGTGTACGTCTACGAAGCGTTAAGCTACAACTACATCTGCTTCAATATGCGCCAGCCCCGCTTTGCTGATCCCGTGGTGCGCCAGGCCATCACTTACGGCTTCGATCGGGAGACCTATGTAGAGGTGCTGCGGGAAGGCTTCGGCATTGTGGCCAATGCGCCGATCCCCATGGCGTCCTGGGCCTTCACTTCTGAGGGGATCAACGAGTATCCGTATGACCCCGAGCTTGCTGCCCAGATGCTGGCGGAGGCCGGCTGGAAGCCCGGTGCCGACGGCGTTCTGGAGAAAGAGGGTATGCGCCTGGAGTTTGAGCTGCTGGTTCCCGAAGGCACGCGTGTGAACGAGCAGATGGCCCTGCTCTTCCAGCAGAACATGGAAGAGATCGGGATTAAGGTAAATCTCGTGTTCATGGAGTTCAGCGCGGCGGTAGACCGGGTGGATGCCCGCCAGTTTGACACCTTCACCATGGGCTGGAGCCTGTCGGTGGATCCAGACCCCTACGGCATCTGGCACTCTACTTCTCCCTGGAACGATCCGGGCTTCTACAATGAGCGCTCCGACGAGCTCTTGGAGCTGGGCCGCCGGGAGACGGATCCGGCCAAGCGCAAAGAGATCTATGCCGAATGGCAGCGCCTGATCAACCACGAGCTGCCCACCATGTTCCTCAGCTACGGCGTGACCATTGCCGCGGTGAGTGAGCGGGTGCAGGGCATTGATACGGAGCCCGGCCCCCTTGGTCCGCTGGTCAGCTTAGACAAGCTCGCCCAAATCTGGCTGTTACAGTAGCTGAACTGGGGCCGCAGCCCAGCTGGGCTGCGGCTCCTACCAATACACGAGGTGATCCTATTGTGGCGTTACATTGTCAGACGGATTTTTGTCCAGGGCATTCCAGTCCTGCTCGGCTTCACTTTTGTGCTGTACTTCGTGATCACCATTGCTCCCGGCAGCCCCGTGACCCATCTGCGGGGCGTGCCCAACATCGACGAGGAGACCATAGCCCGGCGCCAGGCCCAGCTTGGTTTGAACGATTCCTTTCCTGTGCAGTATGTGAAGTGGCTGGGGCGGGTGCTGAGGGGCGATCTGGGTTTGTCCTTCGATTCTTCCCGCAGGCCTGTCTCTGAGCTCATTCTGGAGCGCATGCCGGCCACTATTCTCCTTTCGGCATCTTCCATTGTGCTGGGCTGGGTAATCGGCATCCCTGTGGGCATCCTGTCCGCGCGCTATCAGTATTCTGCACTGGATTACGTCATAACTTTTCTGGCCTTTGTGGGCATCTCCGCGCCCAGTTTCTTTTTCGGGCTGCTGCTGCTCTACGTCTTCGCGGCCCGGTTGAACGTGCTGCCCGCGGGCGGCTTTTTCCTGGCGGGAGAGCCCCGCACCCTTGTGGGCTACGTGCAGTACCTGCTGCTGCCCAGCATCACCTTGGGGCTGGGCAGCATCGCAGGGATCGCCCGCTATATGCGTTCCAGCCTGCTGGAAGTGATGGGGCAGGACTTTCTGCGCACAGCGCGGGCCAAGGGCCTTTCCGAGAACAAGGTGGTGTACAAACACGCCTTGCGCAACGCCCTGCTGCCCATCTTAACCTTGATGGGCTTTACCATCCCGTCCATCTTTTCGGGAGCTGTAATTGTGGAGAACATCTTCGCTTGGCCTGGATTGGGGTCCCTGGCCATTCAGGCAGTGAATGAGCGGAACTACCCCGTGATCATGGGCATCAACCTCATGTTTGCCGTGCTCATCTTCCTGGGCAGTCTGATCGCGGACATATCCTATGCCGTGGTGGATCCGCGCATTCGCTATGAGTGAGGTGGGCACCTATGGCCATGTTCTGGCGGCGGTTCTGCCGCAACAGGCTCGCCTTCGCGGGCCTTGTGATCTTAGTGCTTTTTGTTGTATCTGCACTTTTGGCGCCCTATTTGACCACCCATGACCCCAACAAGGCCAATCTGCGCCTGCGCAATCAGCCACCTTCCTCTGCCCATCCGTTCGGCACAGATGACATGGGGCGGGATATCCTCGCCCGCACGCTCTATGGCGGCCGGATTTCCCTTTCCGTAGGGCTTGTCTCCGCGGGCATCTCCCTGGTCATCGGCACGATCTTGGGAGCTCTGGCCGGCTACTGCGGTGGCGCGGTGGACACGGTGATTATGCGCTTGGCAGACGTGTTCTACAGCTTTCCGTTCCTGATTTTGGCCATCACCATATCCGCCATTTTCGGCCCTTCCATCTACAACACCATGATCATCTTGGGTGTTCTGAGCTGGCCCGGGCCGGCCCGGCTCCTGCGGGCAGAGTTTCTCAAGTTCAAGACCACCGATTTCGTGGCTGCGGCCACCGCCTTAGGGGCGCGGCCGGGAAGGATCATGTTCCGGCACATCCTGCCCAACGCTTTTTCTCCGCTTCTGGTGTCCGCGACTTTGGAGGTGGCTGCCGCGATCCTGTCCGAAGCGGGGCTGAGCTTCCTGGGTTTGGGCGTACCTCCTCCGGCGCCATCCTGGGGCAATATGCTCAACCGGGCGCGGCCCCTGCACATCCTGGCCGGGATGCCCTGGATGTGGATACCCCCTGGCCTGGCCGTATTCGTAGTTGTCTTGAGCATCAACTTTGTGGGCGATGGGCTGCGGGACGCCTTGGATCCCAGGCAGGAAAAGAAGGACTATTAGTCTTCAGGGAGCTGCGGCTCCCTTTTCACGTGCCCATTTTCCCCATGATCCTGGTCAGTTCCTGTGCTGCTTCCAGCACGCGCTGCTGTTCCTGGCCCCACACGGCCTGCTGCAGAGACTGTAGGAGCTGCTCCATTTCCCTTCCTGTCTGCAAACTGCCATTTGCGCCCGGCATCAGTTCCGCCCAGAGCCGCTGCAGCTCGCGCAGGGACCGGGAAGCTGCGGGCCAATCTTCATCCAGAGCAGCCTTGGAGACGGCATCGAGGACGCCCTGCAGTTCCGCCAGGGGTGAGCGGGCCACCCGCAGGGGAGCAGGGGTTCCGTCCTGGATGAAGACGATCTCGCGGCCCGGCGTTTGGAGGTGCTCCGGTGGTGTGAAGAGAAACCGCGCCGTCAGCAGGGTCAGGCCCAGAGCAAGTGCTGCGACCAAGAGTTTACGGTACACAGAATCTCTCCTTTCCCCCTCAGTATTCCCCGTATCGAATGATTAATTTGGTTCACAATAAGTGAGAGAACAGCAGGGGGGAAGACTACATGAAGGTTGTGTGGGTGGTAAGGCCCGCGGAAGGCGGAATTCTGCACCATCTTCGCCAGCTTCTAAAAGGGCTTGACGATTGGGAGATCACCGTGGCTGCACCGCCGCTGCTCAAAGATCAGCTGCCCGTGAAGCGCTTCCTCGAGTTGGAACTTGTGGATGGGCTCCGCCCCAAGCAGGACCTGGCCGCGGTACGGCGACTCAAGCACCTTTTGCGGCAGGAGAATGCGCAGATCGTGCACGCCCACGGCTTGAAAGCGGCCCTGATCACAGCAGCGGCATTGGCTCCCAGGCGCCATCCCCACTTTCTGTTCACCGCGCACAATGCGCTGCCCGAGAGCTCATCCCCGTTTGCCAACTGGGCTTCCACCCTGGTCCAGCGCTGGCTGTTCAGCGGTATGACTACCATTATCAGTGTTTCTGATGCTGTGCGGGCCCAGCTGATCCGCTACGTGCCCGAAAGCAAGGTGCTCACCATCTACAACGGCATCTGTTCCAGCGAGTTTGGGCAGTGCCCGGTGGAAGTGTCCCGCCGGGCCCTCAACCTTACCCCGGAAGAGCTGGTAGTAGGCACCGTAGCCCGCCTGATTCCCGATAAGGGTGTAAGCACCCTCGTGGAGGCCGTTTCGTTGGTGGCCAAGATTCTGCCCCGGCTGCACTTGGCCGTGGTGGGAGACGGGCCTGAGCGCGCTCGTCTGGAAGCCTATGCCGCCCGCCTGGGGCTGGAGAGCCGGGCCCACTTTTTGGGCTGGCGAGATGATGTGCCCAGCCTGATGGCGGGCTGGGACTGCTTTGCCCTGCCTACTTTAGGTGAAGGATTTAACTTGAGCGTGCTAGAAGCGATGGCCAGCCGGCTGCCCGTGGTGGTTTCCGACTTGCCGTCCCTGCGCGAGGCTGTGATCCCGGGCAAAGGCGGCCTGCTGGTTCCGCCTGGACGGGCTGCGGATTGGGCCGCGGCGCTGCTGCATATTCTCAAAGATCCGGTGAAAGCCAAAGCCATGGGCGAGTTCAACCGGGAGAGGGTGGAGGCCTTTTTCGGCGCGGAGCGCATGGTCAGTTCCACCCGGGCGCTCTATGAAGGTATGATTACATGATCCGTCAAGCGTTAGCCCTGCTGCTGGTCATGGCGTGTCTGTGGGCCGCGCCGGCCGCGGCGGCAAACCCCCGTGCTCAGCGGGTGATTCTGGTGCTCTGGCACGGCTTGACCTGGGCAGATGCCGCTGGCTTGGAGCTCCAGGGGGCAGTAGCCTGGGGCCTGCTCAACACCCGCACGGGCGGAGGGGAGAGCCTGACCGCCGCGTATCTGAGCGTCGGTGCAGGGGCGCGGGCAGTGGGCTGGCCCGGTGCAGCCGCCTTTCTGTCTCGGGAAGCCGCCGAATACAGCTACCGGCTGCATACGGGGCAGGACCCGGGCAGCTATGTACAGCCGCACATTGCCCTCATTCAGGAAGCTCAGGCAGTGAACTACCGGGTGGAACTTGGTGCCTTGGGTACGGCTCTTGCGGAGGCGGGGGAAGGGCTCAAGGTGCTGGGCAGCAGTGCGGCAGATGACGAGTACCACTGGGCGGCTCTCGTGGGCATGGACCGCTGGGGCCGGATCTGGTCGGGAGAGCTCAACGGCCCCTTCACGGTCAGCGATCCCCGCTACCCTTTTGGGCTGCGCACTGATTATACCCTTCTGGCCCAAGAGGCCTTGGAGGGTACGGAACGGCTGGTTGTGGTTGACCTGGGAGACCCCTTCCGCTTCGACCGCTACCAGCGCCTGCTGCTGCCCGGACAGAGGGAAGTGGCTCCC
>JAAYMM010000080.1 GCA_012521335.1 Bacillota bacterium
CTGAAGAACACCGGAGGAGTACTACCGCTGCGGACGGAGCAGAGAATAGCTGTACTCGGGGAGTTTGCCAAGAAGCCCCGTTATCAGGGAGCGGGCAGTTCCTTAGTCAATCCTACTCGGCTGGACACTGTGCTGGCAGTATTGGATCAAGCTGAGGTGGAGTATCAGTTTGCACCTGGCTATTCCGTGGAAACCGACGAACTCGACGAGGGCCTTCTGGCAGAGGCGTGCCGGGCTGCTCAAGAAGCCGATGTGGCCGTTGTGTTTGCAGGTTTGACCCCCCAGTACGAGTCGGAAGGCTATGATCGCCAGCACCTTGATCTGCCGCCCAATCACAAGGCTCTGATCGAGCGGGTGGCAGCAGTGAACCCCAATGTGGTCGTGGTCCTCTCCGCAGGAGCACCTGTGACCATGCCCTGGTTAGGGCAGGTGGCTGCCGTGCTGCACACCTATCTAGGCGGGCAGGCGGGAGCTCAAGCTGCGGTAGATCTGCTCTTCGGCAAGGTCAACCCCTGCGGAAAACTGGCAGAGACCTATCCAGTGCGGTTGGAGGATCATCCTGTCCATGAGTTTTTCGCTTACAGTCGCGAGCAGACCGAGTACCGGGAAAGCATCTTCGTGGGCTACCGCTATTACGACGCTGCCGGGAAAGAAGTGCTCTTCCCCTTCGGCTACGGCCTGAGCTATACCCAGTTCGCCTACGATGATCTGCAGCTGTCTCGTACCAGGCTGAAGGATACTGAGGAGCTGGTTGTGCGCTGTCGCGTGAAGAACGTGGGAGAAAGAAGCGGGGCAGAAATCGTCCAGCTCTATGTGGGTAAGCCTGACTCACCCCTGTTCAGGGCGCCCCAGGAGCTGAAGGGCTTCGCCAAGGTCTACTTGGAGCCAGGAGAGGAAAAGGAAGTAGAGTTTACGCTGGGTTTCCGCTCCTTTGCCTATTACAACGTGGAGATTCAGGACTGGCATGTGGAACCGGGCAGCTATGCCATCCGCATTGGCGCCTCGTCGCGGGATATCCGGCTCACGGCTACGGTGGACGTGGACAGCACCAGGCCTGAAGTCGCGGTGCCCGACTACCGCCGCTCCGCACCCGCCTACTATAACCTGCAAGACCCGAGCACCCGCCTCACCAAGGGAGACTTTGAGGCGGTGTACGGAAGGCCTATTCCCGAGCCTGCGGTTAAGGCCCGTTTTGACGAGAACTCCATCCTGGCCGACCTGCAGAAGACGCTCCTGGGTCGGTTGGTGCTGAAGTTTGCCAAGCAGGCTCTCTGGAAAGAGAGCGGCGCGGAGCACCAAGCAGATCCCACCTGGCTCATGACCTGGGCCATTTTCCTGGAAATGCCCCTCCGCTCGGTGGCTGCCTTAAGCGGTGGACGCATTCCCATCCACTTTGTACGGGGACTGATTGCGTGGGCCAATGGGGAGAGGGGGCAGGCGCTGCGCCACTGGCTGCTGAGGCGGTGAACAAAAAAGCCCAGGGCGGCTGCCCTGGGCGGATGCAGAGTGCTGATGTCGTTTTAGAGGAAGGACAATGGAGTGAGGATGATGGGTGGATAATCCTGGTGTTTCTGGCGTGGATGCTCTTCTAGGTTGAGATATTTCTCTGCTTGAGATTTCACTCCATCAATACTCCGGGTGACCACAAGACGGCGGACGTTTTGGACAGGCTGCTTTTTCATGGCAATCTCCTTTCCCCTGATGATCCTCATAGCAACGGGAAAACAAAAAGCGTACTGCTAGTCACGGCTCGCTTAAAGCCCACTAACATTACGCTTGGAGAACTCCTATGGGGTTAGCTGACGGGTTAGGACGCCCAAGTCGCCCTTCTCACCGGATGGGTGAGATTCACCCCGAAAAGGTGGGTCCCCCACGACCCTGGGGTCTTCGGAGATTTCACCTAAATCGTAACATTGGATCCGTTTCCCGTCAATGGGAACGATAATCATTTTCAACTTTGGGGGAAGAATCGGTCGGGAGGCTGAGTGATTACCCTACCCTAGTCAGTTCAGACGCTGTGCCTAGCGTGATAGACTGCCAGTAACGACTAGAACAGATAGGGGATGGGACTGAAGATGGAGAAGAAAACACTGACACAGCGTCTGTTTATCAACCGGGATTTTGCCCTGCTCTTCTGGGGACGCTTGGTATCCCAGGTAGGCGATGGTGTTCATTACTTGGCCCTGACCTGGCTGGTCTTGGATCTGACCGGGTCGGGAACGGCCCTGGGGACACTGCTTCTGGCCTCGTCCATTCCTATGGTGGTGCTAGCTCCTTTTTCGGGAGTGCTGGCTGACCTGTGGGATCGCAAGACCATCGTGGTCTCCATGGACGTGGTCCGAGGCTTAGTCATCCTAGCCATGGGCTTCATCTACAAGACAGGCCACCTGACCATGCCTATCGTGTATGGGCTCACCGTTTTGTCCTCCCTCTGCGGTGTGCTCTTTGGTCCCGCCATCTCGGCTGCCGTGCCGGGACTGGTGAAAAAAGAAGAGCTGGTCAAAGCCAACTCGTTAAACAGCTTTTCTCGGGCGGCCACCCAGATCATCGGTCCTGTAGCTGGGGCGCTGATCCTCGGTATCGCTGGGTACTATGGAGCTTTCCTGATCAACGGCACAGCTTTTCTGCTTTCGGCTTTGTCTGAGATGTTTATCCGCTTTCCAAAGCAGGTGCGAGGAGAAGTGTCCGCTCGGGAAGGGAGTCCGGGCAGCCAATTTGTCCGCAGCTTCATCGAGGGCTTCCACTATATTTGGCAGAATGTGGGCCTGCGTGCCCTGATCTTTTTCGGCCTGGCCCTCAATTTCGTTTCCGCCCCCTTGTTCAGTGTGGCTCTGCCCTTTTTCGGCAAGGAGACGCTGGGGCTTCAGGCCCAGCAGTACGGCAACCTGCAGGCTATGTTCCCGGTGGGCTTTCTCCTGGGCACAGTCCTGATCGGGTACATGGTCAAGCGGTTTCGCAAGGAGACCTTGCTGGCTGCGGGTATCATCCTCCAGGGCGGCCTGGTGGTGCTCGTGGGGGCTCTAGCCCTGCCGGCAGTGTACGGCAGCTTCACTCTAGCCTGGATCCTTGCGGCCCTTTCCAGCGCCCTACTGATCATGGGCGTGCTCAATATCTTCGTGAACGTGCCTATTCAGGTCACCCTGCAGGAAACGGTGCCTGACAACTACC
>JAAYMM010000081.1 GCA_012521335.1 Bacillota bacterium
AGCTTGGGAATTATGTCGATCATCGGCCTGATCACCTTGGCCGGAATCGTGGTGAACAACGCCATTGTGCTCGTGGACTTTATCAACGCCCGGCGCAGGGAGAACCCTGATCTGCCGGTGCGCCAGGCGGTCCTCGAAGCCTGCCAGGTCCGCCTGCGCCCCATTCTCATGACCTCCATCACCACCATCTTTGGGCTTCTGCCAGTGGCTATCGGTTATGGAGTGGGTGCTGAGTTCCAGAGGCCTCTGGCCGCCACCATCATGGGCGGCATGGTTTCGTCCACCATACTCACGCTGTTTGTTATCCCCGCGGTCTATGAGGCCCTCTCCCGCCTAGAGCGCAAACCAAGGAAGCAGGCAGAGGAGCAGGCCGTGTAACCTAGCGCAAAAAAAGAGCGGCAGCCCGCAAAGGCTGCCGCTTTTTCTGCTGTTCAGCTGTTTAGAGGTGGCTCTCCAAAACCTCAACCAGCCTTTCTTTGGGCTGCACGCCCACCAAGGTTTCTTGGGGCTGGCCGCCCTTAAAGAGCATCAGGGTGGGGATGCTCATGATCCCGTAGGTGGCCACCGCCTCGGTCACTTCGTCCACGTTAACCTTCACGAACTTCACCCGGCCCGCATACTCCTCGCTGAGGGCTTCAAACACCGGGGCAATCATACGGCAGGGCCCGCACCACACGGCCCAAAAATCTACAAAAACGGGCTGATCAGCCTCGAGTACTTCGCTTTTGAAGTTTGCATCCGTGACTTCCACTATCTTAGCCATTACTACCGTCCTTTCAGCATTCCTTAATGTCCTAGTATGATTATACTTGCGGGGGAAAGAGTTGTCAAAAGAACCTGTCCCTCCCAAAATGCATGGAAGGCCCCTAGGGGACAAATACTACCCCAGAGGAGGCTGACGGCCATGAGAAGGCGGCATCTGTTTTTGATCCTGATCTCTTTGTTGATCCTAACTGCCCTGGGTGCTGGCGCGGGTCTGTATGCCCAGGCCAACCGGGCGGTGTCGGAGTTCGCGGAGAAAAGGCCCCTGCCGGGGGCGGCGCTGTATGATCAGGAAGGAAAGATCATCAAGCGCCTAGGTGAGGGTATGGTGTATCTGCCCCTGGATGCAGCTCCAACCCATCTGCAGCAGGCTGTGCAGTCTGTGCACAGACCGAAGGAAATCAACACTTACCTGGCCAAGCAGATCATCGAGCCCCAGGGAGTGTGGAACAGGCTGAAGCTGGCCCTGCTTCCTGCGGTGATCCAGCGGCGCTACTCGGAGCGCGAACGCCTCGAGCTGCTGCTGAACCAAGCCTACTTTGGTGAAGGAGCCGTGGGGATGGAAGCGGCAGCCCAAACCTATTTCCACAAACCCGTCCAAGAGGTCGACCTGGCGGAAAGTGCACTCCTGGCCGCCCTAATTCAGGACCCTGAGGGAGCGTCGCCTTTTCAAAACCCCGATCGAGCCAAAGAGCGGCGGGCCTCCGTCTTGAGCCAGATGCGCTCCCAAGGCCACATCCACCAGGAGACTGAGCGGCTGGCCAGCCAGGCCCCGCTCAATCTGGAAAAGAGAGAACCGGGCTATGCCCACCACTTCTCCGATTACTTAGGCGCCATTCTCGCCGAGGAGCTGGGCAGAGAGCGGGTGACCCAAGGCGGATTGCGGGTTACCACCACGCTCCAGCGCGAGCTGCAGCTGTTGGCTGAGGAGCTGCTGAAAGAGTCGCCCTTAGATGGAGCCCTGGTCGCCCTCAGTCCTGATGGCCGCATCCTCGCCATGGTGGGCGGCCGAGACTACACCCAGGACAGGACCAATCTCGCCCTGAGCAGAGAAAAACAGGTGGGCAGCGTCCTGCGCCCCTTGATCTACGCTGCGGGACTCAAAGACGATTGGGCCGTGAACCACCTGGTGGAAGATGTGCAGCGGGAGTTTGGCGATCTGCAGGTGCGCAATGCCGGCGACCGCTACTGGGGCACCGTAACCATGAAGCATGCCCTGGTGATGGATCTGCACAACGCCGCGCTCTGGACCCTAAACGAATTGGGTTTGGAGAAATTCACCGAACTGGCTCAAGCCGTTGAGCTCGGCCTGCAGCCAACCCAGGAAAGCTTGGCTTTAGCCATGGGTGAACTGCGCGAAGGCCTCAGCCTGCTGCAGCTTACGGGTGCTTTCCTGCCCGCGGTGAACGAAGGGAAGTACACCCCTGTGCGGGGTTATACAGAGGTTAGAGACAGCGAAAACAAGACCGTTCTCCAGCCGCCAGACCAGGAAGCGGTGCAGGTGCTCACGGCCCAGCAGGCCTATCTGCTCACCGACATGCTCCGCCCAGCCCTGGATTACGGGAGCCTCAGCCGGTTTGATGCTGATTTCCCTGCGGCCCTCAGTGCCAGCCTTGCTCAAGATGGCCAGATCCAGTGGGCAGTGGGATACACCCCCGACCTGGTGGTGGGTGTGCTTCTGCGCACCTCTGAAGGAGGTGCAGAAGAGGACGAGCAGGCCGCAGATAACCTCCTCGCTGCCGAGCTGTGGCTGGACTTCATAAGCAGGACCCGGGAACTGCAGCTTACCCAGGCCCAGGAAAACCAAGGCCAAGCAGCGGAAAAAGCCTCAGGCGAAGAGGACTCTGCTGACTTCGCGGTTCCAGAAGATGTGGAGACAGGCGTGTTGATTGACGTTTTCACAGGCCTTTTGGCCAACGAAAGATGCCCGCAGGTGGAAGTGGACGCCTTTATCGTGGGGACCAAACCGACGCGCTGGGCACCCTGTGCTGCCCCGCCTGAGCCCGAACCGGCTCCTGTTCCCCCCGTTCCCCCTGTACCACGCGCCCCAGCGCAGCCGGCTCCCCAAGAACCAGAGCCGGAACCAGAGCCGGAACCAGAACCAGAGCCTGAAGAACCCGAAGAACCTGAAGAACCTGAAGCGCCTGTAGAAGCGGAGCCTGAGCCGCCAGAAGAGCCCATCCTCCCTGAACCGCAACCTCAACCTGAACCTGAGCAGCCTCAGCCACCGGAAGAGGAAGAGCAACAGCCTGGGCCGCTGCAGCCCGTGGAGCCGCCTTCGCCCTGAAGATAAAAAAACCCCAGACACAAGGCCTGGGGACCGCTGGTGGATTTAGCGTTTGGAGAACTGAGGTGCTCTCCGGGCTTTTTTCAAGCCGTACTTCTTTCTTTCCTTCATCCGCGGGTCTCTGGTGAGGAAACCAGCTTGCTTCAGAGGCTTCCGCAGCTCTTCATCAACGGTGAGCAGGGCACGGGCAATACCGTGGCGGATGGCTCCAGCCTGGCCGGTGATCCCGCCGCCGGTCACGTTGACAATAACGTCGTACTTACCGTCGGTGTTGGTGAGCACGAGCGGCTGCCGGACAATAGTGCGCAGCACCTCGCGGGGGAAGTACTCGTCGATGGATCTCTGATTTATGATAATCTTGCCATTACCCGGAAAGAGCCTAACTCGGGCTACGGCCTCTTTTCTGCGTCCGGTTCCGTAATAGCTTTCTGCCTTGCGAGCGACGTTCATTCAGACTGCCTCCCTTCATCTAGGGTTCTTGGTCAGGTACCTAGTACTTCAACTCCAACTTCTCAGGCTTTTGAGCTTCATGGGGATGCTCAGGGCCGGCGTAGACCTTCAGCTTCTTGATCATCTTGCGGCCCAGCCGGTTATGGGGAATCATGCCCCAAACCGCCGCCTTGATTACCCTTTCGGGATGACGGTTCAAAAGGTCGCCTGCAGTGATGGTTTTCAGCCCACCGGGATATCCGCTGTGCCGATAGTATTTCTTGTTGTGCAGTTTCTTCCCAGTCAGATGAACCTTTTCCGCGTTAATCACGATGACGTGATCGCCGGTGTCCACATGGGGAGTGTAAATCGGCTTGTGCTTGCCCTTGAGAATAGCGGCAACCTGCGAAGCCAAACGTCCCAAGGTTTGTCCTTCGGCGTCAACGACATACCATTTTCTTTCCACTTCTTGTGGCTTTGCTGCGTAGGTTTTCATGCGGGATTTCCCCCCTTTATGTCCAACAGTGTTATGAGAAAGCCTGCTTTAACAGCGCACGGGGCGGGACGCTGTTAAGATGGGCTGTTAAACGCAAAATCGCCAACTTTCATTCTACAGCACTCGCGGCTCCGTGTCAAGAATATACTACGTTCTCCAGAATCAGGCCGTGGGCCGGAGCCGTGGCGCTGGCCAGGGTCCGATCTCTGCTGTGCAGGATCAGCCGCACATCCTCTATGCTCAGCCGGCCCAGCCCCACATCTAGGAGTGTCCCCACTAGATTGCGCACCATTTTATACAAAAACCCATCCGCCGTAAAGCGGATCAAAGTCAAGGGACTGGCCTGCTCCACAGTTACACTGAGCATAGTGCGTACCGTTGTCTTCACGCTGCTGCCGCTGGCAGCAAAGGCAGCAAAATCAAGTTTACCCACAAACAACCTGGCACATTCCTCCACCGCCTGCCAGTTGATGGGTTCCTTGACCCAATGGGCGTAACGGCGGTAAAACACATTGGGGAACTCGCCCTGGTAGATCTGATAGCGGTAAGTCTTGCGCACTGCGCTGTAGCGCGCATGGAAATCTGGCGGCGCCAACCAGCTTTTCACCACCCGGATATCTGGAGGAAGCAGTGCGTTTAGAGCGTAAGGCAGGCGCTCCACAGGAACGGTGAGCCTGTCATCCCGGAAGCTGATAGTCTGCCCTTCGCTGTGCACCCCGGCATCTGTTCTCCCTGCGCCCACAATGCGGATGCGGTTAGGGCCGAGTTTGCCCAGGGCCTCTTCCAGCTCACCTTGAATGGTGCGCTGGCCGCTCTGCACTTGAAAGCCGGCGTAATCAGTGCCGTCATACTGCACAATTAAGGCGTAGGTTTTCATAGCCTGCTCCTCAAAACAGAATTCCCACCACCACAGTGAAGATGATGGACAAGCCCATGGCGACGGCATCTATGCGCTGAAAACGCAGCTCCCGAAACTTGGTCCTGCCCTGGCCCCCTCGGTATCCGCGGGCTTCCATGGCAATGGCCAGCTCGTCAGCGCGGCGGAAGGCGCTCACAAAGAGCGGAACCAAAAGAGGGATCAAGTTCTTAGCTCTCTGCATGAGGCCGCCGCTCTGGAAGTCTGCCCCCCGGGCCATCTGCGCTTTCATGATCTTCTCCGTCTCCTCCAGGAGGGTGGGGATGAAGCGCAGGGCGATGGTCATCATCATGGCCAGCTCGTGGGCGGGCACCCCGATGCGCCGAAAGGGGCCCAAAAGGGTTTCAATGCCGTCAGTGAGCTGGATGGGCGATGTGGTCAGGGTGAGCATTGATGTGCCCATAATGAGCAGCACCAGGCGGGTGCCCATCATCAGGCCGCGCACCAGCCCCTCCCTGGTCACGGTCAAGAACCACAGGCGGAAAATGACTTCGCCTTCGGTGAGAAAGACGTTTAAGCCCACCGTGAGCAGGAGAATCACCAGCAAAGGCCGCAGGCCTCTGAGCACATAGCGCCACGGCAGCTCCGACAGGTGCACCACCGCGGCAATGGCCAGGGCTGCGAGGGCATAGCCTATAAAGCCATCTACGGCGAAGAGCAGCACGATGAGCAGGGTGGTTCCCAAGATCTTGGTGCGGGGGTCAAGCCGGTGCACAACTGAGTTGCCGGGTATGTGCTGGCCAATGGTCAGGTTGCGGAATCTCATCTCTGCCCCCCCATTACTCTCACAATCTCCTCTTCAGCGGCTTCCACCGTCAGGATATCAGTGTTGACAGCCAAGCCTTTGGCTTTCAGCTCATGCATAAGTTCAGTCACTTGGGGCAGACCCAAACCCAAGCTCTTCAAGGTGTCAGCCTGCCGGAAGACCTCTACTGGCGTTCCGTCCAGGGCCACTCTGCCCCGGTGCATGACGATTAGGCGGTCCGCCAGGCGCGCCACATCCTCCATGCTGTGGGAAACCAGGATGACAGTGATCCCCCGTTCTTTGTGGATGGTGCAGATTTCGTCCAGGATTTCCTCTCGTCCTTTAGGATCCAGGCCGGCAGTGGGTTCATCCAAAATAAGCACGGAAGGCTCCATGGCCAGTACTCCGGCGATGGCCACCCTTCTTTTCTGGCCGCCGCTGAGCTCAAAGGGAGACTGATCTTTCAGTTCCTCAAAGTCCAGGCCCACATAAGCCAGAGCCCGGCGCACTCTTTCCACAACCTCCGCCTCAGGAAGTCCTCCATTGCGCGGGCCGAAACCCACATCTTCCAAAATGGTCTCGCCAAACAGCTGGTGCTCTGGATACTGGAATACCATGCCTACTTTCTGGCGGATCAGGCGCAGCTGGGTGCCCTTGGCGGTCAGATCCACGCCATCCACCCACACTTTCCCAGAAGTGGGCAGCAGCAGGCCGTTAAAGTGCTGGATCAGGGTGGATTTCCCGGAACCAGTGGGCCCGATAATCCCCACGAACTCACCGTCCTCGATTTCCAGGCTCACGTCTGTGAGGGCGTCGGTCTCCATGGGTGTGTCCTCTAGGTAGCGGAAAGAGACGTTTTCTAGTCGGATGGACATAAATGCATCACCATTTCATTGACTGTTAGAATGCCCTGGGGAACGGCCAAACCGCGCTTGCGCAGTCGCTGGCCCAAATCCGTTATCTGCGGTACATCCAGGTGCAGCTCCCGCAGAAGCTCTGCCTGGCTGAACACTTCCCTGGGAGTCCCCTCGAGCACTATGCGTCCCTGATCCATGACCAGCACTCGATCGGCGCCGATCACCTCATCCATGTGGTGGGTAATATGCAGAACCGTGATGCCCTCTTCTTTGTTCAGGCGGTGGATAGTCTGCATCACCTCTTGGCGGCCTGCCGGATCCAGCATGGCCGTAGGCTCGTCCAGGACAATGCACTTGGGGCGCATGCTGACGATGCCGGCAATGGCAACCCTCTGCTTCTGCCCACCCGACAGCCGATGGGGGGGATGAAGCCGATACTGGAGCATGCCTACCGCTTCCAAAGCTTCCGTCACCCGGCGGTGGATTTCAGCGGACGGGATTCCTAGGTTTTCCGGCCCAAAGGCCACATCCTCCTCCACGGTGGTGGCCACCAACTGGTTATCGGGGTTTTGAAAAACCATGCCCACCTTCTGCCTGATCTCCCAGACATGTTCAGGGATGCTTGTATCTAAGCCTGCAACCAAAACCTGGCCGGAACTCGGAGTGAGCAGCGCGTTCACATGCTTAGCCAGAGTTGACTTACCCGAGCCATTGCGGCCCAGTACAGCCACAAATTCATGCTCGTAGATCTCCAGATTCACGTCCTTCAGCGCCTGCCACCCGTCTCGGGTCTGGGTTTTGGCATAGGTGAAGTTCACATTGCTGAAGCGGATCAATGGTTGTCCTTTCATGGTACCACCCCAATTCCCAAAAAAAACGCAGAGGAGGCTCCTCTGCGACCTTGTCCGTATCCCCTAGACCCATTCAATAATCGCCATCGGTGCCGCATCACCGCGACGCACACCGGTTTTGATGATTCTGGTGTATCCTCCGTTGCGATCAGCATAGCGAGGAGCCACTTCGTCAAAGAGCTTCTTTACAGCAGCGGGATCCAGTAAGAACGCAGCTGCCTGCCTCCTGGCAGCCAAATCTCCTCTTTTGCCCAATGTCACCATTTTATCTGCTAGGGGTTTGATGCTCTTAGCTTTCGCCTCGGTAGTCTCAATCCTGCCGTGCAGCACTAGGCTCGTTACTTGGTTGCGGAGCAGTGCCTTCCGATGGCCAGATGTCCGCCCCAGCTTCCTGAGTCTCATCTTGCTCACCTACCTCATTCATCAGATTTGCGCAGCGAGAGCCCCAGCTCGGCCAGTTTCTCTTTGATCTCGGCTAGGGACTTCTTGCCCAAGTTGCGCACTTTCATCATGTCTTCTTCAGTCTTGCGAATGAGCTCATCAACGGTATTGATGCCAGCTCGCTTGAGACAGTTATAAGACCGCACGGAAAGATCCAGTTCTTCAACGGTCATCTCCATGAGGCGGTCGATGTTTTCTTCTTCTTTTTCCACCATGATCTCCACGCTGTCCACGCTCTCAGTGAGATCCGTAAACAGCTTGACGTGCTCCATCAAGATCTTGGCGGCTAGGCTTACTGCAGCATCCGGGGCAATGACCCTGTTGGTCCAGACTTCCAGAACCAGACGGTCATAGTCCGTAATCTGCCCCACCCGTGTATCCTCCACTGTGTAAACAGCTTTCGTGACGGGGGTGAAGATAGAATCCACCGGGATCAAACCTATGGGGTGATCAGGACGCTTGTTGCGCTCAGCGCTCACATAGCCCCGTCCTCTGGCCACGGTAAGATCCATTTTCAGCTCGGCGCCTTCCTGCAGGGTGGCAATGACCAGATCGGGGTTGAGGATCTCCACTGAAGGATCAGTGGAAATATTGCCCGCCAGCAGGGGGCCAGGCCCCTTTGCTTCTACCCTGATGGTCACAGGATCCTCGCCATGCAGTTTCACCAGAAGCTTCTTCAGGTTCAGCACGATATCTACAGTGTCTTCCACGACCCCTTCAATGGTGGAAAACTCGTGCAAGACTCCATCGATGTGGACAGAGGTGACTGCGGTGCCCGGAAGCGACGAGAGCAGAATTCTACGCAGGGCGTTGCCCAAGGTCAGGCCGTACCCGCGTTCCAGCGGCTCTACGACAAATTTGCCGTAGTCCTCTGTGAGCTCTACCTTCTCAATTCTTGGCTTTTCTATTTCAATCATAGTTCCTGCACCCTCCTTTACGACCGAACGCCCGGGTGGAACCGATTATACCCTGCGTCGTTTCGGTGGACGGCAACCGTTATAGGGGATGGGAGTTACGTCCTTGATGGTAGTCACCTCAAGTCCTGCAGCCTGAAGAGAGCGGATTGCGGCTTCTCTTCCTGCACCAGGCCCTTTCACATATACGCTGACTTCGCGTACTCCATGCTCCATGGCGGCCGTGGCTGCCTGCTCAGCGGCCAAACCTGCTGCGAAAGGAGTGCCCTTGCGGGAACCCTTGAACCCGGCAGCACCAGAGCTTGCCCAAGCGATCACGTTCCCCTGGAGATCGCTGATGGTGACAATGGTATTGTTAAACGTCGAACGAATATGAGCAATGCCAACCGGTATATTCTTCCGCTCTCTGCGGCGTGTCCGCTGGCCTCTACGTGGTCTTGCCATTTAGCTTTCCTCCTTTCAACTCAGCCTATTTCTTCCTGCCCACAATGCGCTTGGGACCTTTGCGCGTTCTAGCGTTGGTCTTGGTGCGCTGGCCGCGGACAGGAAGGCCTCTGCGGTGACGCAGCCCACGGTAACAACCGATGTCCCGCAGCCGCTTAATGTTCATGTTTACTTCCCGGCGCAGGTCGCCCTCAACCAGGAACTGCTTCTCAATGATCTCGCGGATCTGGTTGGTTTGGTCTTCAGTGAGATCGCGCACACGAGTATTGGGATCGATTCCGCAAGCCTGAACAATCTTCTCAGCAGTGCTCCGACCAATGCCGTAGATATAAGTTAGGCCGATGACCACCCGCTTGTCGCGTGGTAAGTCCACACCTGCAATTCGTGCCATCTATCTGCACACCCCCTCGTTAGTTATCCTTGCTTTTGCTTATGCCTCGGATTTTCGCAAATAACCATTACACGGCCCTTACGCCGGATGATCTTGCATTTCTCGCAGATCGGCTTGACAGAAGGTCTAACCTTCACCGTTAAGCGCCCCCTTTACATCTCCCGCAGCCGTTAGCGCGGTGCCGCGGGCTATTTCTTGCGGTACGTGATGCGTCCCCTGGTCAAATCGTAGGGAGACAGTTCCACGGTTACTCTATCGCCTGGCAGAATCCGGATGAAATTCATCCTCATCTTGCCGGAAATGTGAGCAAGAACTTTGTGCCCATTCTCTAATTCTACACGAAACATGGCATTTGGCAAAGGTTCAATTACAGTACCTTCGACTTCAATGGCATCATCCTTGGCCATGATCCTGCAAAACCTCCTTTCTAACAGGTTCCACACTGCTGTGCTCCTCTATGAAAGCTCGAATGGTTTTGTCATCCAACTGCCCAGCGTCCAGTTTCTGATCGTGGATGATCAGGTGCTTCACGTTTTTCCGTTTCGGGCGGCTGGTTCTGCGCACCAAGCCATCGGCTACAGCCACATGGTTGTCATCATAGAATTGAACCACCACATATTTTCTTCCCAAATCTCTTCCCTGTCTTGACGTCACTAATTGTCCGACTTCCAAGAGCCTCATTTCATCTCTCCTACAGAACCGTCAGGATCACGGGGCCTTCGTCGGTAACAGCAACCGTGTGTTCGAAATGAGCTGACCAACACTTATCCCGTGTGACAACCGTCCAATTGTCAGCCAAAACTTCTACCTGGTAGCCGCCCACGTTCACCATGGGCTCGATGGCCAGAGCCATGCCCGGCTTCAAACGCGGGCCTCTTCCTGGAGGACCAAAATTCGGAATCTGTGGTGCTTCATGCATCTGCCGTCCAATTCCATGCCCGACATAGTCGCGGACCACGGAAAAACCGTGGGCCTCCACATGGCTTTGCACAGCGTGGGAAATATCAGAAAGGCGGTTACCAACTTGAGCTTGTTCAATGCCCAAAAACAATGCTTCTTCTGCAACTGTGAGCAGCTTCTGGATCTCGGGAGCAACTCCGCCCACGGGATAAGTCCAGGCGCTGTCGCCGCAGAAGCCGTCCACAAAAGCCCCGATGTCGACGCTGACAATGGATCCCTCTTCCAAGACCACCCGCTTGCTGGGGATGCCGTGCACCACCACTTCGTTCACGGATGCGCAGATGGAAGCGGGATAGCCATGATATCCTTTAAACGCTGGAACCGCATTCTGTTTCAGCAAGAACTCTTCAACAGCCTCGTTCAGATCCCAAGTGGTGATCCCGGGCTTGACCAGTTCACGCACTAGGGCGTGGGCCTGGGCCACCACCCTGCCCGCTCGCCGCATTGCCGCTATCTCCTCAGCGGATTTGAGAATGATCACTTCGCTTCACCAGCCCTCTCGGAGTTGGCGAGCCGCTGCAGGTAATAGTCAACGTCGGCAAACACTTCAGCAATGGGGCGCTGTCCGTCAATGCTGTACAGCCTGCCGTCTCTGCTGTAGTAGTGCAGGACAGGATGGGTTTGCTTCATATAGACCACGAGCCTGGTGCGGGCAGTCTCCTCGGTGTCATCACTGCGGCGGTACAGCTGCTCACCGCAGTTGTCACACACATCCATTGCTTGAGACCGGTAGTGCTCAAGATGGTAGACTGCGCCGCATTTGCTGCACATCCTCCTCTTGGCAATCCGCTCGATGGCTTCCCCAGGCGTGATGCGAATGTCAAAGGCCATCTGCACGTCAAGGTCAATCTCAGCCAGGCGTTGATCTAGGGCTATGGCCTGGAGCACAGTGCGGGGGAACCCGTCCAAAATCCATCCCTGAGCACAGTCAGGTCTGCTGAGGCGCTCAGAAATCATCTCGATGGCGAGTGTATCTGGGATCAACTCGCCCCTGCGGATATAGGAGTCAACCTCCTTACCCAGGTCGGTTCCCGAGGCCACCGCTTCGCGGATCAGGCTTCCCGAGGAGATGTGCGGAATGCCGTATTTCTCGGCGATCAACTCCCCTTGAGTGCCTTTGCCCGCTCCTGGCAAGCCCAGCAACACCAAACGCATTTGTTTTTCCTCCTTTTTACTTCAGGAACCCCTCGTAGTGCCTCATGAGCAGATGCGCCTCGAGCTGCTGCATGGTATCAAGGGCTACACCTACCATGATCAAGGTTCCTGTCCCGCCGAAAAAGAGGATGTTCGTAGGAACCCTGGTCACTGCGGCGACCACAAACGGCAGTACAGCAATGACTGCCAGGAAGACCGCTCCAGGCAGAGTAATCCTGGAAAGGATCCGATCCATGTAGTCTGCAGTGGGCTTACCCGGACGCAAGCCAGGAATGTAACCACCATTTTTCTTCATGTTCTCAGCAACCTCAGCGGGATTGAAGGTCACTGCTGTATAGAAATAGGTGAAGAAGAACACAAGAATGACAAAGATCAGGTTATACCCAAAGGTACCATAGTCCAGCCAGCGCTCGACAAAGCCCTGTACCCCCGGAATGAACTGAGCCAAAGTGAGGGGGAAGGAGAGCACCGACGAGGCGAAGATGACCGGAATGACACCTGCCTGGTTCACCTTCAAAGGAATGTGGGTGGACTGGCCCCCATACATCCTGCGCCCTACGACCCGCTTGGAGTACTGCACAGGCACCCTGCGCTCGCCCTGGGTGATCAGGACCACAGCCGCGATTACGGCCACGGTGATCAGCAGGTACACGATGAGGCTGATGATGTGCAGCTGTCCTGCGAACACAGCCCTGAAGGCATTGGCGTAGGTGGTGGGCATGGCAGCTACGATGTTCACGAAAATGAGCAGGGAGATACCGTTGCCGATACCCTTTTCCGTGATCTTTTCGCCCAGCCACATGGTGAACATGGTGCCGGCGGTCAAGGTCAGCATGATCAGAGCCAGACCAAAGAAGGTTGGATTAGAAGTCACGCCCCAGTTGCGCGCCATGATGGTAGTACCAAAGGCCTGCACAAAAGCCAGAACAACCGTGGCATAGCGCGTGTACTGGGAGATTACCTTCCGCCCCTCAGGGCCTTCCTTCTGGAGTTCCTCCAACCTGGGGATGACAATTGTAAGCAAGTTCATCACAATGGACGCCGTGATGTACGGGCTCACGCCCTGGGCGAACACGGTAAACCGCTCCAACGCTCCCCCGGTAAATAGGTTCAAAAACCCGAAGATATTTCCTCCATCAACACCCAACTGCCTGGCGAGTTCCACCGCGTTAACTCCGGGAACCGGCACAAAGGAGCCGATCCGGTATACTGCAAGCAAAGCGGCGGTGTACAGAAGCTTCCGCCTGAGGTCGGGAATCCTGAGGGCATTTCTTAACGCCGCTAGCAACTAGATCACCTCTACTGTGCCGCCAGCCTGTTCAATTTTGGCCGCTGCCGAATTTGTGAAACGATGTGCCTTCACCGTCAAAGCATGCTTGAGCTCACCGTTGCCGAGGATTTTGACCCCGTCCTGCATTTTCTTGACCAGGCCGGTTTCCACCAGAAGTTCAGGAGTGACTACCGTGCCTGCTGCGAACCGATTGAGGTCTTCCAGCTTGACCTCGGCATACACTTTCTGTGTCAAATTATTAAATCCGCGTTTCGGCAGCCGCCTGACCAGCGGAGTCTGGCCTCCTTCAAAGTAGTGGCCCTTGCCTCCGCCGGAGCGCTGACCCTGCCCTTTATGGCCACGGCCAGAGGTTTTGCCCCAGCCAGAAGCCATGCCGCGGCCTACCCTCTTGCGCTTATGCCTGCTGCCTGCTGCGGGTTGAAGTTCATGAAGCCGCACACTTACACCCCCTCTTACTCGTCTACTTCTTCCACTTCCACTAAATGCTGAACCTTGTGGATCATACCCCGAATGGCGGGGGTATCGTCATGGACAACAGAGGCGCCCAGTTTTTTCAAACCCAGGGCGGCAACTGTGTCTTTTTGATCTTGAGCATAACCGATCGCGCTCTTTTTGTACGTGATCTTCAGCTTTGCCACAACACTCGCCCCCTAACCTAAGATTTCTCCAGGAGTCTTGCCGCGGAGCCTCGCCACGTCTTCCACTGTCTGCAGGCTTTTCAGCCCTTCAATGGTAGCGCGGACAACGTTGATGGGGTTAGAGGACCCTAAAGACTTAGTCAGAACATCCTTGATGCCTGCGGACTCCATCACAGCACGAACCGCGCCGCCGGCAATAACGCCCGTACCTTCTGAAGCCGGTTTGAGCAGCACCCGGGCGCCGCCATAGGTCATGGTGACTTCGTGGGGGATGGTAGTACCTACGATGGGCACATGGATCATGTTTCTCTTGGCCTCTTCGGTAGCCTTGCGGATGGCTTCCGGCACTTCTTTCGCTTTGCCGAGGCCAGCTCCTACTCGTCCGTTGCCGTCTCCCACCACCACTAAGGCGCTAAACGAACGGGTCCGTCCACCCTTAACGGTTTTAGAGACAGGATTGATATTAACTAGGCGTTCCTGAAGCTCTGCGCCACTTGTTTCAGTTCGTTTCGACAAGTTCGTTTCCCTCCCTTGCACCTAGAATTCCAAGCCGCCTTCACGGGCGCCTTCCGCTAAAGCAGCGACTCTGCCGTGGTAGATGTTGCCGCCGCGATCAAAGACAACCTTCGTGATGCCTTTCTCCAAGGCACGCTGAGCAATGACACGCCCGATTTCTTTGGCCGCATCTTTGTTCCCTGTGGATCCCAACTTAGCACGCAACTCAGGTTCTACAGAGGAGGCGGACACCAAAGTATGTCCGATGCTGTCATCGATGATTTGGGCGTGAATGTGATTCAGGCTGCGGTACACATTCAGGCGCGGGCGCTCGGGCGTTCCAATTACACGCTGCCTTAAGCGGCGATGCCTTTTTGCTCTTGCTTCACGCCGACTTAGTTTGGCCATCTGTTACCCTCCTTCAAGCTCTAAGCTTTACCTGCTTTACCTGCTTTGCGACGAACTCTTTCGCCTTCATAGCGAATACCTTTGCCCAGGTAGGGCTCGGGCCTTCTCACGTCGCGAATATTGGCTGCTGTTTGACCGACTAGTTCCTTGTCAATGCCCTTAACAGTGATCTTAGTCGGCGCAGGTACGTCGATTTCAATGCCTGGAGCCGGTTCTATTTCCACGGGGTGAGAGTAGCCCACAGTCAAGACCAACTTGTTGCCCTGCTTAGCTGCCCTGTAACCTACCCCAACAATCTCCAAATTCCTGGTGAATCCCTCCGTTACCCCTTTGACCATATTGGCAATCAGAGTGCGCGTCAAGCCGTGGAGGGAGCGATGCTCTTTTTCGTCGCTGGGCCTGGTGACGAGGATGGTTCCGTCCACCAGCTCAACCTGCATGTCCGGATGGAATTCCCGGCTCAGCTGTCCTTTTGGCCCCTTGACTTCGATGACGTTGCCGTTGATTTTCACTTCAACGCCAGCTGGAACTTTGATTGGAGCTCTTCCGATTCTGGACACCTAACTTCCCTCCCTTACCAAACGTAGCAGATTACTTCTCCGCCAATACCTTCCTTGCGGGCCACGCGGTCAGTCACGATCCCCTTGGAAGTGGAAAGAATGGCCACACCGAGTCCACCAAGAACTCTGGGCACCTCTTCCTTGGAGGCGTACACTCTAGCCCCGGGCTTGCTGATGCGCTTGAGCCCGCGAATGACCGAACCCTGGACCGGATCGTACTTCAGGTAAACGCGAATTATACCCTGCTTGTTGTCGTCAATGACTTTGTAGTCTCTAATAAAACCCTCGTCCTTAAGGATGCGAGCCAGCTCCTCCTTAAGCTTGGAACGGGGGATATCTACCGATTCATGCTTCACAGAACTTGCATTGCGAATCCGTGTGAGCATATCCGCAATTGGATCTGTCATTACCATTAGGAAACCTCCTTTCGGATGAGCCGTCCCTACCAGCTAGACTTGGTTACGCCTGGAATCTGCCCTTCACTAGCTAATTTCCGGAAGCATACACGGCACATCTGGAAACGGCGCATGTAGCCACGGGGACGCCCGCAAATTCTACAACGATTGTGTCGGCGCACTGTGAACTTGGGTTCCCGCTGCGCCTTTGCGATCATAGACTTCTTCGCCACATTATCTCTCCTCTCAGCTTCTAAACGGCATACCCATGAGCTTCAAGAGTTCGTAGGCTTCCTCGTCTGTCTTGGCCGTAGTGCCGATGGTGATCATCAGGCCTCTCACCTTGTCGATCTTATCGTAGTCGATCTCAGGGAAGACCAGCTGTTCACGGAGACCCAGACTGTAGTTGCCCCGTCCATCGAAAGATGCCGGGGAAACGCCGCGGAAGTCACGAATGCGAGGCAAGGAGATGCTGACCAGGCGATCGAAAAACTCAAACATGCGATCGCCGCGCAGAGTTACCTTGCACCCGATGGCCATGCCAGCGCGCAGCTTAAAGGCGGCAACGGATTTCTTGGCGTAAGTGATCACGGGCTTCTGACCGGAAATAGTTTCCAGGTCGCGCACCGCGGCTTCAAGTGCCTTCGGATCCTGCGTTGCTTCGCCCACACCGATATTCAAAACTATCTTCTCAAACCGAGGTACCTCCATGATGTTCTTATAGCCGAAACGCTCCATAAGTGCGGGTACCACTTCGGTTTGGTACTTCTCCTTCATTCGTACCAAGAGAACTTCCCCCCTTTTCAATCAGCTCAAAACCATGCTAGTTGATTGCTTTGCCGCATTTCTTGCAGTGACGCTGCAGCTTACCATCTGCGGACCGCTCACGCCTGATTCTAGTAGGAGCCTTACAGCTGGGGCATACTAGGGCGACATTAGAAGCATGGATCGGCCCGGGCTTCTCAATGATGCCCCCCTGCGGATTGGTCTGGGTGGGCTTGGTGTGTTTCTTCTGTATATTAACGCCGTCGACGATAATTCTGCCTGCTTTAGGAAAGACTTCCAGCACTTTCCCCTTTTTGCCTTTGTCATCGCCGGCCAGTACTGCTACCGTATCGCCGCGCTTGACGTGCAATTTAGCCATTCCCCATCCTCCTTTCTACTAGAGAACTTCAGGAGCCAGAGAGACGATCTTCATGAAATCTTTTTCCCGCAATTCCCTAGCCACAGGTCCAAAAATACGGGTCCCTCTCGGATTGCCCTGCTCGTTTATGATAACTGCTGCATTCTCATCGAAACGGATATAAGAACCATCGGGACGGCCGTAGGTCTTCCTCGTTCTGACCACGACGGCTCTCACTACATCGCCTTTCTTCACAACGCCACCAGGAGCCGCGGACTTCACCGTAGCGATGATCACATCGCCCACTTGGGCATACCGCCGCTTAGAGCCGCCCAGTACGCGAATGCATAGAATCTCTCTTGCACCAGTGTTGTCGGCGACCTTTAAACGACTCTCTTGCTGGATCATGGTAGCTCCTCCTTCCCTCGCCTAAAGTCTTCAGCTAACGGGCCTTCTCGATGATCTCCACTACCCGCCAGCGCTTTTGTTTGCTCAGAGGCCTGGTTTCCATGATGCGCACCCGATCGCCCACGGCGCATTCGTTGGCCTCGTCGTGCGCCTTAAACTTCACGGTTTGGCGCATAGTTTTATTGTAAAGAGGATGACGAACGGTCCGCTCTACAGATACGACGACCGTTTTGTCCATCTTGTCGCTCACGACGACTCCGACCCGAGTCTTTCTCATCCTTCTCTCTTTGTCCACCTGCGTTCCTCCCTTCCCGGATCGTAGAAACCTAAGCCTACCTGATGTTCAGCTCACGTTCGCGCAAAATCGTCTTTACCCGTGCAATGTCCTTGCGCACAGCGCTGATGCGCATGGGGTTATCCAATTGACCAGTAGCCAGTTGAAACCTCAGGTTAAAGAGCTCTTCCTTCAACTCACCTAACTTCGCTTCCAGCTCGTTACCGGAAAGCTTGCGGATATCTTTAGCCTTCACTTGCGTCACCACCTGCTACTGTTCGAGATACGAACTTACATTTGATCGGCAGCTTGTGAGCGGCTAACCGCATAGCCTCACGCGCCAACTCCTCAGGAACTCCGCCAATCTCGAACATAATTCGCCCGGGTTTTACCACCGCCACCCAGTGCTCAGGCGCACCCTTACCGGAACCCATACGGGTCTCAGCTGGTTTTCTGGTCACGGGTTTGTCAGGGAAAATGCGAATCCAAACCTTTCCGCCCCTCCGGATGTGACGGGTCATGGCAACACGGGCTGCTTCAATCTGTGTATTCTTAATCCAGCCAGGCTCCAGAGCCTGCAGACCGTACTCGCCGAAGGTAACCTCGTTACCCCTGTGGGCGACACCGGTCATGCGGCCGCGGTGGACCCTGCGATACTTGACTCTTTTTGGAATAAGCACCCTACTCGCCCCCTTTGTCCTTGCTCTGGACGGTAGATTCAGGCAGGATCTCACCATGGTAGATCCAGACCTTAACCCCAATCTTGCCGAATGTGGTGTTGGCTTCGGCAAATCCGTAGTCGATATCTGCTCTTAAGGTATGGAGGGGAATGGACCCTTCTGGACTCCACTCTGTACGTGCAATTTCTGCACCGCCCAAACGGCCCGAAACGGCCACCTTGATACCCTTGGCACCCAGGCGAATGGCCCGCTGCTGAGCCTGGCGCATGGCCCTGCGGAAGGAAATGCGCCGCTCCAGAGCAAAGGCGATGCTCTCGGCCACCAACTGGGCATCGAGCTCGGGAGTCTTGATCTCCACGATGTTCACTTGAACCTGGCGGCCAGTCATCTTCTCCAGATCTTTGCGCAGCTTATCCACTTCGGTGCCGCCCCGCCCGATGATCATGCCAGGCCGGCCGGTGTGAATGGTTACCTTGGCGCGGTTAGCAGCCCGTTCAATCTCGATCCGCGATACGCCCGCCTGATAGAAACGCTTCTTGATCATCTTTTTGATCTCCAGATCCTCGTGCAGCAGATCAGCGTATTCCAGCTTATTGGCGTACCACTTGCTGTCCCAGTCCTTAACGATTTTCAGTCTTAACCCGATCGGGTTTACTTTTTGACCCACGCGCTTATCCCTCCCTCTCCCGCAGAATTACAGTTATATGGCTCGTACGTTTGCGAATGCGATCGGCCATGCCGCGGGCCCGTGGTCTGATCCTCTTCAGAGTCGGACCGACGTCCACGAAGCATTCGGCCACATACAGCGAATCCACATCCATTTCGAAGTTATTCTCAGCATTAGCCACGGCACTGCGCAGAACCTTTTCCACTATGGGAGAAGCTCCCTTGGGCGTGAACTTCAAAATGGTTAACGCTTCCTCCACATCTTTGCCGCGAATTAAGTCAATTACTTGGCGAGCTTTGCGTGGTGAAATTCTCACATGCCTAGCAACTG
>JAAYMM010000082.1 GCA_012521335.1 Bacillota bacterium
AGCTTGAATTGTTCGGAGCGCACAAACTGTAGCTTATTCTCTCCAAACACAGAACTGTGTTCAAGATCTGTTTGGTTGTCAAGGTGCTTCGCTCTGCCCGTTTTGGGCGAGCGTGTTTATGATAGCATAACTTCTGTCGTTCTGTCAACCGCCCAATCCACGGCACTTTTGGCCTCTGGACCCCAGCTGCATCTACAGCCGGCTGCGGGCGACAAGATGAATGTTACCACGGGGGACATAGCCGTGTCAACACCCAAAACAGATTTCTTTTCATTTTCCCAGGGGAATGGCTCTAGACGTTGAATAATCAGGGCAAAGGAGGATGTCACATGTGCGGACGGTTTACCTTGTACACGCCCCTGGACGAGCTGGCCGAGCGTTTTTCCCTCCCTGAACTGCCCTGGGAGTACACTCCAAGCTACAACGTGGCCCCCACCCAGATGGTGTTGACCGTACGGGCCGGCCGAGACTCGTCCCGCAGTGCGGCACTGCTGCGCTGGGGCTTGACCTTGCCCTGGCAGAAGCCGGGCAGCAAACCCCTCATCAACGCTCGACTGGAGACGCTCACCGAGAAGCCTTCTTTCCGCGGCCTGGTGAACACCAGGCGCTGCCTGATCTTAGCCGATGGCTTCTATGAATGGAAGACGGAAAACGGTGGCAAATACCCCGTGTACATTACCCTAGATGGCGGCAAACCCTTCGCCTTTGCCGGCCTCTGGCAGGAAGGGGATGTGCCCAGCTGCACCATCATCACCCAGGAAGCTTCCAGCATCCTGCAACCCATTCACCACCGCATGCCGGTCATTCTCACTCCAGAAACAGAGGAGCTGTGGCTGAGTCCCCTGCCCTTTGCTGAACTCGAGGCTGCCTTGCCTGACCAGGAGGGACGGCCCTTCACGTATCATCGGGTCAGCACACTGGTGAACTCGCCGCGCCACAACAGCAGCGCCTTAATCGTTCCTGCGGACTGACTCAGGGAAACAGCAGGCGCAGCGCGATTAGAAGGAGCACACCAGGCACTCCCAATAGGCCCACGACTAGTGCTGTAATGGGGTTGACGCCCAAGCGGAATCCCCAGAAACCACCGATGAAGTTGATTAACAGCAGCACACCGCCTCCGATCACCGCATTCACCATAAGGTTGAAGATGGTGCGCAGCGGTATGAGCAGCATCTTTCCCAGAGCATAAAGCAGCAGAACCCCTGCTGCGTAGGCAACAACCACCATGAAGTTCATGCGGTCCACCTCGCTTAGGTTCGTCCCTCATGAACATCTTATGGTGGGTTGTTCATGTTTATGACAGGGCTGCCCGCTACTGTTCAGGCATACTCTTCAGGCGATTCAGCCAGTACATGTACTTGCGCTCGGCGGCCTGCAGGCACATGATGGCGTGGTCAACCAAATCCGGTTCCACGGCCTGATTGAAATAGCTCAAGGCGTCCAGCCACTCTTTCTTGGCCGAGTCCACCTTGACCGCCAACTCATCCCTGGTTTCCTCCTCCCATTCCGAAAGGAGTTCCTCCGCTTCGTCATCCAGCAGCCGGCCCGCAATGGCCCAAAACCGTTCAGCCAAAGACCTGGACACAAAAACCACCCCATCTCAAGGCCTACTCAGTCTAGTATTACCTCGGGCTGGGGTGGTTTATACTCTCCAACTCACAACTCTCTTCGGCCTTCCAGGGCCTTGGTGAGAGTAACCTCATCCACGTACTCCAAATCGCTGCCCACCGGCATGCCGTGGGCCATCCTCGTTACCTTAACTCCCAAGGGCTTCAAAACGCGCGCCAAGTACATGGCAGTGGCTTCCCCTTCCACGTTAGGGTCGGTGGCCAAGACCACCTCCTCCACTTCCGGTGTGACGCGCGCCACCAGTTCCTTCACCTTGAGCTGGTTCGGCCCGATTCCATCCAAAGGTGAGATGGCGCCGTGCAGCACGTGGTAGACACCGTCGAAGCTCTTGGTCCGCTCCATGGCGATCACATCCCGCGGTTCCTCCACCACGCAGATGAACCTATGATTGCGCTTAGGATCTGAACAGATGGCACAGGGATCCTCTTCAGTAAGATGAAAGCACTGAGAACAGTAGTGAATCCGCCTCTTCGCCTCTACGATGGCTGCGGCGAGGCTCTCCACTTCGGCAGGTGGTTGACTGATCAGGAAAAATGCCAAACGCTGCGCTGTCTTCGGGCCGATACCGGGTAGACGTACCAGCTCTTCGATTAAACGGGCCAGGGGCTTGGGATAACGCCGAGACATGTTACATTAGTCCTGGAGGTAAACCTGGAATGTTCAGCTTCCCGGTAACCTTTTCCAGTTCGCTGGCGGAAAGATCCCGCGACTTGCGCAGCCCGTCATTGACCGCAGCCAAGATCAGATCCTGGAGCATCTCCACATCTTCAGGATCCACTGCTTCCGGATCAATCCTGATTTCCTGCACAACCTGGTGACCGTTGACCACCACCGTGACCACACCGCCGCCCGCGGTCCCTTCCACCGTCTTTTCTTCCAATTCGGCCTGGACCCGGGCTAAATCAGCCTGCATCTTCTGCATCTGGCGCATCATCTTCTGCATGTTCATGCCCATCCTCATCACCTCGTCCTTATTTTTCCTTTGGTTTGGAAATAATCTTCCCTCCGAAAGTCTCCATACTTGCTCTCAGGAACTCGTCCGAGGCAGCATCCACCACTTCCGGTTGAGTTTGCTTTTCAGGCTTTGCCGCAGGCGCAGCCTCCTCTGCATCTCCCGTCTCTCTCGCCTTGCTTGCTCCTCCTGACGCTTCCGCTTCATCCTGGAAGACGCACTCCAAGCGGACCTTGCGTCCGAGCCACTTAGACAACACTCGTTGGGTGGGTTCTCGATGGTCAGCCTGTTCAATACTGGCCTTGTGGAATCCCCGGTCCCGGGGAAAAGCAACGATCACCGCATCACCCTTGACTTCCACTGGCCGACCTTCCTTCAAGAAGGCTTCACACTGCACCAACCGCTCGGCGCGCAGCCGGGACAGAAAATCAAGCCAGTTGTCCACGACAAAGGCTGTACTCTCTTCATCACTTGCAGGAACGGGCTGACGCTGAGGCGCAGCGGACTTCTCCTCCGTTTGGGGAACCCTGCGCTGCCTCGCCAGCTGCGCCTGGAGGGAGGCTACCTGCTGTTCCAAAGTGCGCACCTTCTCCTCCAATCGGCCCACTTCGGGACTGTGCCCAGCAGCCACTGGTGCTCCGCTCATGATCTTTAGAGCGGCCACCTCCAGCAGAATACGTGGATCTTGAGCAAAACGCATCTCCCGTATGGTCTGAGCCAAAACCTCGATGGCTTGGAGGTACTCCCGTTCCTTGTCCATGTCCTCGAGGATCCCTTCCCGCAGCTGTTTCATGACGCTGCGAGCAAAGTGGGCCAAATCCCTGCCCTGGTCATAGAGGTTATCGATGAGGGTTAGGGCCGTCCCTTTATCCCTGGCCATCAGTGCTTGGGTGAACCGGGCAATCTGCTCCCAGGGGGCGATGCCCAATACTTCCGCTACCGTATCAATGGTGATGTTCTGGGCAAACGCGGCGCATTTCTCCAGGATGCTCAAGGCATCGCGCATGCTGCCAGCAGCATGTTCCGCCACCACAGCCAAAGCCTCAGGTTCAGCGGCAAAACCCTCCAATTCGCAGACCCTGGTCAGACGGCTGACGATATCGTGTTCAGCAAAGCGCCTGAAATCGTAACGCTGCACACGGGACAGAATGGTGGCGGGCAGACGGTTGGGATCTGTGGTGGCAAAGATGAACACCACATGGGCCGGGGGTTCTTCGAGAGTCTTGAGCAGGGCATTGAAGGCCTCTGTGGTCAGCATATGAACTTCGTCGATTATGTAGACTTTGAAGCGGGCGTTGATGGGCGTGAAGTCAACCTGCCCACGCAGTTCGCGCACATCCTCGATCCTGCGGTTGGAGGCGCCGTCGATTTCGATCACGTTCAGTGAAGTCCCTGCCGCAATGGTTGCACACTCTCCACAGGTACCGCAGGGCTCTGACGTAGGACCTTCCTGACAGTTGAGCCCCTTGGCTAAGAGGCGGGCAACAGTGGTCTTGCCTGTACCGCGCGGACCCGCAAACAGATAGGCATGGGAAATCCGGCCTGTATCCAGGCTGTTCTTGAGCGCAGCAACGATGCCTTCCTGCCCGACTACGTCTTGGAAGCTTTGAGGTCTCCATTTGCGGTACAAGGAAACATAAGCCAAGACTGTTCCTCCCATCCCTGCAATCTACTGCTGTTATTAATGGTTCTCGTCTCCAGCAGAAAGTCCTTTCTGCGCTGCCAGCCAACTTCGGGCATAAAAAAACGTCGTGCGCCTATCCTCGAATGTGGCCTTCCAGACGATATCTAGGTAGTTAGCTCGGACCAGGCGCCCTTACGGCACATGGGGGCGTCCACTTACCGCTGCTTCCTTCCGGACCTGACGGGGTTCATGGATTCCCATTGCGTAAGACC
>JAAYMM010000083.1 GCA_012521335.1 Bacillota bacterium
ATTGGGAGACTTCCAAATGCTATATCAGGAAAGAGATTCTTCAGCATATCTTAGCCAGGCGTAATGCAGCTTAGTCCTGTGGGATCCCGATGGAAAATTGCGAACTATACTTGACACAATCAACTGCTGAGGAGCAAAGGATTATCTGAGAAGGTGTCGAAACAAGAACATGTATTTCTTTAGCACACAAACGGAGGGGTATTAATGCTCAAAATATTCGCACTCGGTGGTCCAGTAATGATTCCGTTACTGTTCTGCTCGATCTTCGCAGTAGCGATCGGACTGGAACGGTTGTGGTATCTGCTGCGCTCGAGAGTAGATACGGACGACCTGCTGGAAGACATTAAGCTATCCCTTGGCCAAGGTAAAGTTCTGGAAGCCATGCAGATCGCCAAGAAGTCCCGTGGGCCTGTGGCTGCGGTGCTGGCAGCTGGTATCGCCCATTACGACCAGAGCAGGGATGAGATCAAGCAGAGCATGGATGCTGTGGGCCGGGAAGAGATATACAAGATGGAGAAGCGGATGGGCGCCCTGGAGTTGATCATCTCCATCGCACCTCTGCTGGGGATTCTCGGTACAGTAACGGGTATCATCCAGAGCTTTAATGTGATCGCAGCCTTGGAGGGCATCGGTCAGGCGGCCGAGCTGAGTGCAGGTATTGCTGAAGCGTTGATTACCACCGCCGCGGGTCTGAGCATTGCTGTACCCACCATGGCCCTCAACGCCTTCCTGAACAGCATCATTGACAAGAACATCGCCGATATGACCAAGAAGTCCACCGAACTGCTGAACCTTCTCGATGCGAGGAGTGAGTTTTAATGAACTTCGAGCGCGTGAAGAGAAACCACCGCGGGCCAGATATCACTCCCATGATTGACGTGGTGTTTTTCCTGTTGGTCTTTTTTATGGTGTTTTTTACGGTGCGAACAGCTCCTTTAGGCCTCAACGTTGAACTGCCGCGCGCGGTCACTGGCAATCCCCAGGCGAGTGCCAGGTTTGAGGTCGCGGTAGATAAATCAGGAGCCATGTACGTTTCTGGCAGCCGGGTGACGACTGCCCAGCTCCGTCAGGCGCTGGCGGAGAGACTGCAGGTCAATCCCGACATGTTCGTGATCGTAAAGGCTGACAAGGAGGTGCGCTACGAGTACGTAGTGAACGCCCTTGACGAAGTCCGCGCCGCGGGCGGATACCGGCTGGGCTTGGCAGTTGAGCAAGACAGGTAAGGGGAAAGGAGAGAGGCATGTGCACAATCCGTATGGTGATGAACCGCGGCTGAATAAGTTTCTGCTCATATCCGTAGTTCTGCATGCCATCCTGTTCTTCACCTTACCAGATTTGGTTTCGCGCCTAGAAGCAGATGTCCCCGGTATGGCCGGCGGAGGCGTAATCCAGATCATGCATGTGGAACGTTCGGTCAACCCGCGTCCATCTCCCGTGACCGATCCCCTTGCGCAGGGCACAGTGCCCCGGGTAACTGACCCCAGGCCCCAGGCCGAGCAGCCTCTACAGCAAGATGCAGTAGCCCAACCCGAACCTCCAGTAGTGGAGCAACCGCAGGTAGAAAGGGCCTCCCCAGATGTGCCTGAGCCTGAGTTTACTCCCGAACCGGAGCCCACGGCTCCAGAAGAGCTGTCTCCTCCAGAACCCCCTAGACAGGAAGTGCTGTCTGACACAGGGGCAGGCGAGCTGATCAGCAGTGAGGTGGGGCCGGAAGTAGCAGCTGAGCCCATCGCCCGGGAGGCAGTCGAGCCCCCCGTGGAACCGCGTCCGGAACCAGAAGAGCGGCCAACTGCCCAGAATGTGAGCGGAACCGGAACAGGCACTGGCGGATCGGACGACGATCCGGGCACATCGCAATCGGGAACGGGAACAGCGCAGACAGCTCCACCGTCTCCGCCACCTCCGGCTAGCGGTCGCGGGCTGCACGGCGGGGGAGTGCCCACGTACCCGAAGAATGCGGAACACGACGGCGTGGAAGGGGTAGTGTTCCTGGTAATCGAAGTGTCCGCTGATGGAACACTGCTCAATGTGGTACTGGAAAGGTCTTCCGGCGACAGCCGCTTGGACACCCAGGCGCTCAGGTATGTGCAGGGCATGTGGACATTTGCCAGCCAGCCTTATGACTACGCCATGGAAGTTGCCGTGGTCTTCAGCAAAGAGGATAATCGTTTTGTGTCCAACGTGGAATACGGCGAGGTTCGTTGGCTGAACGCGCCTTAAATGGGAGGATAGAGCGGATGCCAAAAAAGCTAGTACTTCTCGTGGGGTTGCTGACTCTAGCGCTTGCGGTGCTGCCCGCCACAACCGCCTGGGCACAAGAGAATGTGGAAATAAGCAACGAGTATATCCGAATCGTGGTGAATGGCGGGGAGCTTAACGGTGGGAGGTTTTCCGTGGGCACAACCGGAGGAGACCCCGGGCGTAGCAGCGATGACCACAAAGCCCTGATTTACGGCGGTGACGATCCGTGGACATCGTATACGACGGTACGCGTGGACAATCAGTACTGGATCTTCGGTAATCCCACGGATCGAAGGGCCGGCTTTGATGGCCTGTATGGAGAGATGGTCCAGCCGCCTACCATAGTGGATGGAAAAATAGAGAGCAGCTGGATGCTCGGTCCCATCCAGGTCTGGCAGGTCTTGAGCATTACGCGCAGCAGCACAACGGGCCTCATGGACACGGCGCAAATCGAGTATCACGTGGAGAACACGGATACAGAAACCCACATGGTGGGACTGCGCCTTATGCTCGATACCATGCTGGGGGCCAATGATGGTGCCCCGTTCCGGGTGGAGGACCGGGCCCTGACCACCAACACAGTGTACTATTCCCAGAACATGCCGGAGTTCTGGCAGGCCTTCGATTCCCTGTCGAACCCCCAAGTCATGGCCCAAGGAACACTGCGCAAACCAGGCATTGCCCCTCCCGATCGAGTCTACTTTACCAATTGGGGGAGCGTGGCTGATGCTCCATGGAACTTCGAATTCATTCCAGGGCGAGATTACACCCGCCTTGGTGAGTGGGAACTGGACAGTGCCATCGCCCTTTTCTGGGACCCAGTGGTGCTGGAACCAGGTGAGTCCCGCAGTTATGTTACTTATTACGGCCTAGGCGGCGTCACCATTGCCGAAGGCGATCTGATTGTGGGCGTAGCCTCCCCGGCCCAGGTACCGGCCGATACAGAGGGCTTCCAGACCTTCTCCATCATTGCCTACGTAGAGAACGACGGAGAGGGAGAGGCGCTGGATGTCACAGCAGAACTGCGGCTGCCGCGTGAGCTGGAACTGGTGGGCAGCCCGGTCAAAGTAGCTTTGGGTGATCTGCCCGTGGGCGAAACCAAGCAGACTGGCTGGCAGGTCAGGGCCCAGAGCAATGCGGAGGGCGTCTTCAGCTATGAAGTGGTGGTTACATCCACCAACAGTGAGACCAATAGGGTTGCCCGCACCATTGAAGTGCTCAGTCCCGCACGGCTGCAGGTGATGGTCAGCGCTCCTCCAGAGTTGGGAGTCAAGGATGAACGCTTCGACCCGCCAACTTTCGATGTGACAGTGTTCCTGCGCAACGAAGGGGGCACTGCCTACTACGGAGGCACTTTCGAACTGCTCCATCCCATGCTGGAGCTGCTGCCCGGCCAGAGCGCCAAGCGTTTCCCGGGGACCATCGAAGCCGGACAGGAGATGTCTTTCAAGTGGGTGCTCAAACCGCAGGCGGGTTACTTCGGAGGAGGCCCGTTGGGTTACTCCTTGAGGATCACCTCGCCTCGGGGTGAGCAGACGGTGCGCCCCATGTTCATCACCATCCCGCTGCTCAAACCCAAAGTCTGGGTAGGTGAGCCGGAGGTTGCCGGCGGTGGACTGGTTAGGGAAGGCGAGTACTTCAAACTGCCCATCTGGGCCACCAATATCCCCGATTTGCTCGGTGTAGAGCTGGATCTGTCCTTTGATCCAGAGCGCCTGGAGATTGTAGGTAAGACGCTGGATATCTCCAAGGGAACCCTATTTGTAGGCGAAGGGGAAGGGGGATCCGCAGCGTGGACCATGCCCTTCGTGGCCAACGACACCGGCCAGATCTTGGGGCTGAAGGCCGAGCGCACAACCAAGCTCAAAAACGCCTTTGGCACGCTCGTAACCATTTATTTCCGAGCCAAACAAGCTGGTTTAGCTCGGGTGAGCGTCGATGATGTGAGGATCATCATCCCCGAGGCTGTCCTTGACCCTTCGTATTTCGAAGTCGAGCATAGAGACATTCGGATTCAACCAAGATAGCGAGGAGGCTTACTTACATGAAGAGGAAAGTCATCTGCGGACTGATACTGGCCCTGGTGTTCAGCATGACCGCCCCCGCCCTGGCGGAAACCAAGTTGACGGACGTTCCCGTTGACCACTGGGCCTACCACGCCGTGAACACAGTTGTCTCCAAAGGATACCTGACTCTCTTTGAGGACGGCAGTTTCCAAGGGACCCGGGCAGTGGACCGCTACAGTCTAGCCAGCGTCATCGCCAGGCTGCTGGAGGACATTGAGGTGTCACGGGTACGGGGTACCACCGGTGATCTGACTGCCATCGGCGATCTGCGCACCAGGTTTGAAGAGGATCTGGCCACCTGGTATGCCGATCAGCAGAGCCTGCGCGACAGCGTGAAGAGGGTGGAGGAAAACGCCTTGGCGGCAGAAGAGCGCGTGAGCAGGGTGGTGGCAGCCCAGGTAGCCCTGGAGGAAGAGCTGGCAGCACTCCGCAAAGAGATAGTCGCCCAGCAGCTGACCATCGCCGGTTTTGAAGGCATGGTCGCGGAGCAAACGGGTGACCTCGGTGATCTGTCCGCCAACCTCTCCGAACACGGCCAGCGCATTTCCGAACTGCTGAATGCGGTGCTCGTTCTGGAAAAAGAAGTGCTGCGCCAGGGTGATGAGATCACCCGCCTGGAGAACTGGATTGGGGAGAAAGACGCAGTCTTTGCTACCCTGCAGGGCTCCGACGCTGATCTGGCGTCCCAACTGGAGCAGCTGGCCAAGAACAACCAGCAGCTGGAAAAGGACATCCAAAACCTGGCCGTGATGCTGAGAAGCGAGACTCAAAAACGCGAAGAACTGGCCAGCCAACTAGACGCAACCAAGAGCGAGCTTGTGGTGCTGCGGGAAGACCGCTCCATGATGGAAGATATCAAGCAGGAGCTCGGTGCTGATGTGAACGCCCAGCTCAACGCTGCGCTCATCAGGGAACAGCGCCTGGAACGCCAGATCAAGACGCTCGAAGAAGAGTTCAACGCCTACCGGACCAACGCAGAGCAAGAGCTGAAATCCACAAAGACTCTGGCCATTGTTGGCATAGCGGTGGGAGCCATCGGTGCGGTGGTTGGTCTCATAATGTCAGGTGGTTTCAGCAACTAGCTGAGAGCTGAACAAGCGGGGCCCGTACAGGGGGTCCCGCTTTTTGCATAATTCCAGCTGAACGCCGCATACTAGTAAGGCGCACAAGAAAGGAGTGACGCTTTTGCAGCCCGAAGAATACCAGCAGCTGGTTCAGGAAAACCTTCCACCGCGTCCGATTGTGAAGAACATGCTCTGGGCGTTTTTTGTTGGCGGCTTAATCTGCACCATCGGCCAGGTGGTGCTCACCATTGCTCAGAACTTTGAGCGCACCAAGGATGAAGCCGCGGCCGTGACCCTAGCTGCCATGATCCTTTTGGGGACCATCCTCACGGCGTTGGGCGTCTACGATGAGATCGCGGAGAAGGCGGGAGCCGGTGTGGCGGTACCCATCACTGGGTTTGCCAACACGGTGACCTCCGCGGCCATGGACTTCCGGCGAGAAGGGTTCTTGCTGGGGATGGGATCCAAAATGTTTGTTATTGCGGGGCCGGTCATTGTGTACGGCATCTTATCTGGGTTTGTCGTGGCCCTGATCAAATCGCTGGTGTTGGGGCTGTTCTAAAGGGGGATCATGTTGGGCAACCGCTTGGGCACCAGAACCCTGACCTTCAGCCGAGGACCCCGCATCACCAGCCGCTATACCCTTGTGGGGCCCCGGGAGGGCAAGGGCCCCTACGCCCTGGACTTTCACGAAATTCTCGCTGATGATTCTTTAGGCCAGAAAACAGCGGAAAAGACAGAACGACTCATGCTGGAATTGGCCATCGCCAAGACCCTGGAACAGCATGACACAAGCATAGACGAGCTGCACTTTCTCATCGCTGGTGACCTGCTCAACCAGATCACCACCTCTTGTCTAGCAGCGAGCACACACGCGGTACCTTTTATCGGGATTTACGGGGCCTGCTCCACCTTTGCCGAGGCATTGGGCCTAGGTGCCGTACTCCTGCAAGGGGACTTCGCTGAGCAGGTACTGATCGGTACCGCCAGCCACTACCAAACCGCGGAGCGGCAGTTCCGCTATCCCATCGAACTAAACGTCCAGCATATAAGAACCAATCAGGTGACTGTAACGGGAGCGGCGGCGGCCATTCTCAGTTTCGCTGACCGAGGGCCGCGTATTACCCACGCCACTTTTGGCACGGTAGTGGATATGGGACTGAAAGACCCTCACGACATGGGCAGTGCCATGGCACCGGCAGCCTTCCGCACCATCAAAGAGCACCTGGCTGACACCGGCCGGACCCTTGCCGATTACGACATCGTGCTCACGGGTGACCTGGGCCGGCAGGGCAGCAAAATGCTCCGCCTGCTTCTGGAAAGGGAAGGCTTTGAGGGCTTGGAACGTCTGCAGGATGGCGGCAGCCAGATCTTCGGGGACTGGCAGCCCGTGGGTGCAGGCGGAAGCGGTGCCGCCTGTGTTGCGGTGATGACCCTCGGTTACATACTCAACGCTCTGGAATCGGCTAAGGCCAAACGCGTGCTGATCGTGGCCACAGGAGCTCTGCTCAGCGCGCTAACCGTGCTGCAGGGAGAATCCATCCCCTGCATCGCCCATGCCATTGCCTTGGAACAGTAGGGAGGGAAAGATGCAGTATCTCATTGCCTTTTTGGTCGGCGGTGCTATCTGCGCCTTGGCGCAGCTCATCTTCGATACAGCCAAATGCTCTTCCGCCCACATTCTGGTCGGCCTCACCTGCTTGGGAGCCGTGCTGAACGGCTTAGGACTGTACGAACCCTTTCAGGAGTTTGCTGGAGCTGGGGCATTGGTACCGGTCATGGGCTTTGGCAGCTCCATTACCACAGGGATGATCAGCGAAGTAAAGCGTCTGGGCTGGGAAGGGCTGTTCACAGGAGCCTTCGAGATAACAGGCTTAGGCCTCGCGGCCGCGGTGGTGTTCAGCAGCCTTCTGGCACTAAGCAGTAAACCGCACAGATGACCATACAGCCCCGGTACTGAGCGCCGGGGTTCTTTATTGTCCGGCCCAGGGAAGGAAAACCTTGGGCAGAGTAGAACTTATCTCAAGAAAAGAGGAAAGCTTTTTCCGATGTAGAACAGTCTTGTATCTTGTCACTATCTGCCTTCGGCAAAGGGGGATCCTCATGGAAGAGAGACAACTAGTGGTTTTCAGACTACACAATGAAGAGTTTGGGGTGGAGATTACCGATGTGCGCGAGATCGTTAAGCCGCGGCACATCACTAGGCTGCCCCATGTGGCAGATTACATCGAAGGCGTGACCAACCTGCGTGGCGAGGTTATACCCGTGATCTGCCTGCGCAAACGCTTTGGATTAGAACCTCAGGAAGAAACCCAGGATACCCGTATTATCATGCTGGAGATCAACAACGGCATGGTGGGCTTTATCGTGGACGCGGTGACCGAAACCCTGCGCCTGCCGGAAGATGCCATTGAGCCTCCTCCGAGCAACATCGCGGGCCTGCGCGCCGACTACCTGGCTGGCGTGGGCAAGATTGAGGATCGGCTGCTGATCCTTTTGGATGTGGACAAGATCCTCAGCACTGATGAGAAGATTCAGCTGCAGAGCCTGCAGGAGCGGGAACTGGAAGAAGCGCAGTAAAGCTGCTCAAGTAGTGGGCTTCAGGTGCCGATAAAATACGGGGGAAGCATGTTTTTCCCCAGACGGCTGTGATTTTGCGCGCCGCAGGAGGTGAGCAAGGTGGAGGACATTCTCACTCAAGAAGAGATAGATCTGCTGATCAAGGCAGTCACCCAACCAGACCTGGAATTAGAAAAGGAAACAGAACCGGAGACCCAGTCCGACACCCGGTACGATTTCAGCAGACCGAACAAGTTTTCCAAAGAACACATACGTGCCTTACACCGTATCCACGAACAGTTCTGTCGTACTTATGCTGGCTACATGTCGGCGAAACTGCGCCACAGAGTGGATCTAAAGGTACAAAGCATCGAGCAGATCCTCTTTGGAGACTTCGTGCGTTCTCTGCCTAACCCCTCGGTTCTGAGCATTTACCAAGTCCAGCCCTTGGAAGGTTATGCCATCGTTCAGCTGACCCCCGACATCGCCTTTTTGCTGCATGATCGGCTGTGCGGGGGTGATGGAGTGCCTATACGTCGGTCGCGCAGCTTGACCGATATTGAGGTGGCAGTACTGCGCCGCCAGGTCCTCAGCGTGTTTTCCTCGCTGCTCAGCGATGCTTGGCGGGAAGTTGCTGAACTTCGTTTTGAACTGGAGAGCATGGAGAGCAATCCTCAGTTCCTGCAGGCCGCGGCCGACCGGGATGCGGTAGCTTTGATCACTATGCGCTTCGAGCTCAACGATGTCAGCGACATGGTGAGCATCTGCCTGCCCCACCGCACGCTGGAACCGATTTTGAAAAACCTGACCCACATCCGCATGTTTGAGTCTCTCCAGCAGCCGGACCCGGGCCGCGTGGAGCTGCTTAGAGAGCAGGTGCGGGCGGCGGTGGTTCCGGTGGAAGTGGAACTCGGGCGGACCACGGTCACCGTAGGTGACCTGCTGGATCTGGCTCCCGGCGATGTGGTGGTTTTGGACCGCAAGAAGAACGAGACACTGGATGTGAAGATTGGTTCCATGACGAAATTCAAAGGAACACCGGGTAGACTCGGCCAGCGGCTGGGCGTGGTGATCACGACCGTCTTGGAGCCCCTTGACGAAGGAGGGCCGGATGATGAGTGATGATCTCATGAGCCAAGAGGAACTGGATGCCCTTCTGCAGGAGCACAAACAGAAGAGCGAGTTCCCCTCGCTGAACACTGATGATTATCTCAGCGTAATCGAACAGGATACTCTCGCCGAGATCGGCAACATTTCCATGGGATCGGCCGCCACTGTGTTGAGTACCCTGGTCAACCATAAAGTGCGCATTACCGTACCCAAGGTCTATGTCAGCACCGCCAAGACAGTTGCTGAGTCCTATCCCATCCCCTGTGTCGTGGTTAACGTGGCTTATGTACAGGGGCTGCAGGGAGCCAACGTCTTGGTGATCAGAGAGAGCGACGCTTTGGTTATTGCCAACTTGATGATGGGCGGAGACGGAACCAATGTCCCTTCGGAGTTGGACGAGCTTTATCTCAGCGCTGTTACAGAAGCGATGAACATGATGATGGGGTCGGCCGCAACTGCCATGAGTGAGCTCTTTGGGCGGCCCATTGAGATCTCGCCCCCCGTTACCTCTTGGCGCGACCTGGCTCAGGATCCCTTGAATCCGGAGATCCCTGAAGACGATCCCATTGTGGTGGTCGCGTTCCGCATGGAGATTGAGAACCTGGTGGACAGCACCATGCTCCAGATCATTGACATTGAATTCGCCCGAGATATGGTGCGTGCCCTGATGCCCCAAGAAGAACCCCAGGCCCCTGCCGCCACAGAGACCGCGGTGGCCGCGGAATGGGCAGACCTGAAAAAGCAGCCCGTGCAGAGCGCGGCTCCGCCAGAACCTCCGGCAGCACCGCCTACAGCAGAAAAGCAAGCCCATTTTGATTTAGGGAATGTGAACATCGATCTCATCCGCGACATTCCGGTGCAGGTCCGAGCCATTCTTGGCCGCACCAAAATGTCCATTGATAACATCCTCCGCCTGGGACCGGGCCACATCATGGAACTGGAATCCCTGCACGGAGAACCCATTGATCTTTATGCCAATGATACCCTGATTGCCCGTGGCGAAGTGGTGGTTGTGGGCGAACAGTTCGGAGTCAGGATTACAGAAATAGCCACGCCTCAGGACCGCATTACCAGTGTCCGCTAGGGAGGCCGCTTGGTGAAGGGGGGAAGCCCATGGACTTAAGTTCATTCAAAGAAGTGTTTGCCGCAGAAGCTCGCGATTACCTGCAGTCCCTCAACGAGGATCTGCTCGACTTCGAAAAGAACCCGCAGGATCACAGCACTGTGGATGAGATGTTCCGTGCCGCCCACAGCCTGAAGGGCATGGCAGGGACCATGGGATTTGATGAGTTGGCTGAGTTCACCCATGAGATGGAAAGCGTCTTGGATCTGCTGCGCACTGGTGAACTGCAGCCGACCACACATGTGATCAACGTCCTGTTTATGGCTGTGGACACCTTGGAACTGCTGCTCGATGAGACCATCAGTGAGCGGCCCATCAGCTCCTACGCTGAGCAGATCGCAGCGCTGCGGGCTCTGGTGGAGAATCCCCAGGTTGCGGAAACGGCCATCAGCGGTGAGATGACATACTCAGCTGAACTCAATGAGTTTAACCGCGAGACCATCAAACAAGGCATCGCCCAGGGTTACAAAGCCTTTGCGGTGTCTGTTGTGCTCAGGCCGAAGACCATTCTCAAGTCGGTGCGCGTTTACACCGTCTTCCAAGCCTTGGAAGAAGTTTCCACTATCGTGCAGAGCAATCCTGCAGTCCAAGATTTGGAGGATGAGAAGTTCGACCGCCAGTTTGCCTTGGTCCTCTTGACCAAAGAATCTGGCGATAGGATTCGCCAAATAGTGGAAGGGATTTCCGAAATAGAGAGTGTCCGCGTGGAAGAAATAGTGCTGGATACCGTGGAAGCTGTAGACAAGGCTCAAGACGAGACGGCAGCAGCTGTGAGCACTCAGGTACCTTCGGCCCCGGTGCGCATCAGCCGTCAGGAGCCGCTGGTGCGCGTGGAGACGCAGCGGTTGGACAAGCTCATCAACCTAGTTGGTGAACTAGTGATCAGCCGCACCCAAGTAATTGAGATGGTGAAGAGCGGCGAAAGCACCGACCGCATGGGTGCTTTGGATCAGTTGGATCGCATCACCACAGAGCTGCAGTACGCAGCGATGAGCTTGCGGATGGTGCCCATCAAGCAGGTCTTCGACCGCTTCCCCCGCATGGTGCGGGACTTAGCCCAAGCGCGAGGCAAAGACATCAATCTGGAGATATTCGGCGAAACCACAGAACTGGACCGGTCGATTGTGAATCAGATCGGTGATCCGCTGGTGCACCTGCTGCGCAACTCCATAGACCACGGTATCGAACCCAAAGCGGAGCGCATCGCCAAGGGAAAACCTGCGGCGGGAACCATCCGCCTAAGTGCCCGGCATGAGGGCAGCCATATTCTGATTGAAATCAGCGATGATGGTCAGGGCTTGAATATTGACCGCATCAGGGAAAAGGCCATTGAGCGTGGACTTCTGCCCGTCGGCACCAAGGAGATCTCCATGGCTGAAGCTGTCAACTTCCTCTTCCATCCCGGGTTCAGCACTGCAGAGACGGTGACCGACCTGTCAGGAAGGGGTGTGGGCTTGGATGCAGTAAAAGCCACCGTCGAATCCCTGAGCGGCACCATCGATATGGAATCGGAACCAGGCCGATCCACACGGACCATTATTAAGCTCCCCCTGACTTTAGCCATCATCAAAGCCTTGCTGGTCAAGGTGGATGGCGAAACGGTGGCAATTCCTATCCAGGCGGTGAGAGAGAACATCCAAGTTGAACCGGGGCAGATCAAGACCATTCAGCAAAACGATGTGATCATGCTGCGCAATGAAGTACTGCCGCTGTATGATCTTGCCGATTGCCTCGGGTTTGCGCCTGTAGACCGCAGTGGGCCCCTACCTGTGATTATTGTGGAAGTAAGGGGTGAAAAGGTGGGGTTCATCGTGGAAGACCTCATCGGACAACAAGAGATCGTTATCAAATCACTCAGCAGTATTGTCGGTGATGTCAAGGGCGTAGCCGGTGCTACCGTGCTGGGCAATGGCCGCATTGCCTTGATCATTGACAATAGTACGCTAATTGGATAGGAGTTGAGGAAATGGCCAAGACGGTTTTGATTACTGATGATACTGCCTTTATGCGCATGACCTTGAAAAACGTCATCGAGAAAAACGGTTACCAAGTAGTCGGTGAGGCTTCCGATGGTGAAGAAGCCGTGGCATTGTACAAAGAGCTAAAGCCCGATCTGGTGACGATGGATATTACCATGCCGAAAATGGACGGCATCAGTGCCATTAAAGAAATCATGAAAATTGACCCCCAGGCGAAGATTATCGTGTGCAGCGCCATGGGGCAAAAGCCCATGGTTATTGAGGCCTTGAGCGCTGGGGCTAAGGACTTTCTGGTAAAACCCTTTGACGCTGAACGCGTAGTGGAGTCGTTGCGCAAGATCGGTTCCTAGGGGGTGGCCTCCATAGTGCGCAATATGAAGCTGGATTTCCTGAAGGAACTGGCCAACATCGGCACAGGGCATGCCACAACGGCGCTTTCCCAGATGCTGAGCGGCCGGCTCTTTCAGCTGGTGGTCCCCGATGCCCAGATGCTCCCCTTTACCGAGGCTGCTGATTACATGGGCGGGCTTGAACAAGTTGTGGTGGGCATTTTTGTGGTCATCTCTGGCGATGTGAAGGGATATATGGCCTGTTTGCATCCCCTGGAAAGTGCCCTTGTCTTGATCAGACTCCTAACAGGCGAAGATAAGGCAGAGATTGACGATATGGGCCGTTCGGCCCTTCAGGAAATGGGCAACATTATGGTGACCTCGTTCCTCAACGCCTTGGCTAAGATGACGGATCTGCTTATGGTGCCCAGTGTGCCGGGGTTGGCGGTCGACATGGCCGGAGCAGTGTGGGAAAGTATCCTGGCTGGAGCAGAAGTGACCAGTAAGGTGACAGTCATACGCACCAGATTCTCTACGGAGGGAGAATCCATTGAGGGCCACATCATCTTTCTCCCTGATGATGAGGATTTCAATAGAATTGCTCGAAAAGTCGGTTTGGGGGACCTGTAATGCCAGAGATCTTTGTCAACATGGGACAAATCAGTTCCTCCAAAGACAACGGTATCCTAACCACCGTAGGCCTAGGCTCCTGTATAGGGGTGACCCTGTACGATGAGAAGGCCAAGGTGGGCGTGATGGGGCACATCTTCCTCCCGCACAGCAGGCCGAATGATGCCGATGCACCACCAGGAAAGTACGCCGATACGGGCATCCCCGCCATGATTGCCGAAGCGCTTCGCTTAGGTGCCACAAAGAGCAGGCTCCAGGCTAAGATGGCCGGAGGAGCCAACCTGTTCCCCAATCTTAATCTGAACAGTGTCAGCATCGGACAGCAGAATATCGAAGCAGTAACAACGCTCTTGAAGCAGCACGGAATTCCCATTGTGGGCCAAGATGTGGCAGGTAACCATGGGCGAAAGATGCGCTTTTTTGTTGAAAATGGGGTTGTGACAGTTACCGCGATTGGTAAAGACCCTGTTGAGATTTGAGGTGAAGAGAATGCCCATACGGGTTCTGGTGGTAGATGACAGTGCCTTTATGCGCAAGTTAATCGTGGAAATTATCAACGCGCAACCAGATCTAGAAGTGGTGGGATATGCCCGCAACGGCGAAGACGCCCTCAAGAAGCTGAGCCGGCTGCGGGTAGATGTGGTGACTTTGGATGTGGAAATGCCCGTCATGGACGGTCTAGAAACCCTGAAGAGGATCATGAGCGAGAATCCTCTGCCGGTGGTCATGCTCTCCAGCCGCACCCGCAAGGGATCCGAGACGACCATTCAAGCCCTGTCCCTGGGCGCGGTGGATTTTGTCTCGAAGCCCGCAGGATCGGCAGCACCAGAACTAGGCAGCATAGCGGACGAACTAGTGGATAAGATTCGCTGTGCAGCCATGGCTCAGCTGCCAGCGAAAAAGCGAGATCCCGCCGCCACGCCAAAACGTCCCTTGCCAACTCTGCCGCCCGTGCCATCTGGGGCCGCAAGCAAAATCGTGATTATTGGTTCCTCCACTGGAGGCCCCAAGGCCATTGAAGAGGTGTTCGCCCACATTCCAGCAAATCTGCCCGCAGGGATCGTAGTAGTACAGCACATGCCCAAAGAGTTTACGCACAGCTTTGCCGAGCGCCTCAACACCTTGTTTCCTTTTCCCGTCAAGGAAGCGGAGCATGGCGACTTGGTGGAAAACGGCAAAGCCCTTATTGCCCCCGGGGATTACCATCTTGTGATCACGCCCGAACGCAGGGTAGCGCTCAATCAAGACGATCGGGTGATGTTCCTGCGTCCGGCCATTGATGTGACTATGGAAAGCCTACCTGCCGTCTATGGCAAGAACATTGTGGGAGTGATCCTAACTGGCATGGGCCGCGACGGAGCCAAAGGTATGGCCAAGATCAAAGAGGCCGGGGGAGTGACCATCGCACAGGATAAGGCCACTTCCACCATCTACAGTATGCCCAAAGCAGTGGCGGACGAAGGAAATGCGGACTATATCCTTCCGTTGGATAAGATTGGTGGGGTCATCACCGATTTGGTTTCTGCTTTAGGATAAAGAGAGGTAGGCCATGAGGGATTACGCTAAGCTGCAGAGGGATATCAACAAAACCTTAGGTATCGATCTTACGGCATATAAAGAGCAGCAGATGCGCCGCAGAATCAACCAGTGGTTGGACAGGCACCGGCTTTCGTCCTACGATGATCTCATCGAAACCCTGGGCAGAGACCGGGAACACAGAGAGAAGTTCATCGAGTACCTGACTATTAACACATCGAGTTTCTTCAGGGATAAGCGGGTTTTTGAAGCCATAGAGCAGGTGGTATTGCCCAGCATCAGCAAGAACCGCCGCCCGCGCATCTGGAGCGCAGGGGCGTCCATCGGCGCGGAGATCTACTCCATCGCCATGTTGATGAAGGAAGCCCACTTTACGCCGGGCCTGCTGCTGGCCACGGATCTAGACGAAGCTGTCCTGGATAAGGCTAAAGCAGGCGTTTATCTGCCGACTCAGATCAACGGCATGGACCCCAAGTATCTAGCCAAGTACTTCACTCAGATGAGCAACGGCAACTGGGCCATCGCCGAGAGCATCAAGAGCCTGGTCGTTTTCAGGCGGCACGATCTGCTCAAAGACCCTTATGAACGCAATTTCGACATGATCCTGTGCCGCAACGTCTTCATCTACTTCACCAGTGAAACCCAGAAACGCCTCATTACCAACTTCGTCCAGTCCCTTGTCCCCAACGGATACTTCGTCGTGGGTTCCGCAGAGCAGATTATGGACCCGACCAGTTTCGGACTCCAACGCGTGAGCTACTGTATTTACCAAAAGTCAACATAAAGGGGGGCAGCGGGTGACTAAGAAAGAGGCCTTGGGCACAGGCCGGACCATTGAAGAAGCCATCAAAGCAGCCTTAGTTGAGCTTGGAGCAAGCAGGGAGCAGGTAGATGTACAGATGCTTCAGGAGCCCGCCAAGCGGGGCTTCTTGCGCTTAAAGAGTCAACCTGCCCAGGTTAGGGTCAGCGTGAAAGAACCAGCAACCCCTCCTGCGGCCGCAGGAACGGTTGCGGTGGTCAACGGGCAGCTGCAGTACACACCGCCCCCACCAGGCGGCAGTGAGCCCATCATTGAGTTTGGCCCAGAATTGCGGGTGTCCTATCACGGCGAGCCAGTGCAAAAAGAGTTGCAGCTGACAGCTGGACTCGATCCCTTGGAGATCACACTGCCCGCCGATACGGAACCAGAGCTGAACTACGATGTGGTTGTCGACCCTACAAAAACCAAGGCACAACTAGTCTGGAAAACCACTCCGGGTATCATCCACCGCCTCGCAGACCAAGCGCCCCGTACCCGGCTGCGGCTGCAGGTGATCAAGCAGGAAGTGCAGGCACCAAGGCTTACCCCGGAGATGGTGAAGGAGATCGCCCTGGCAGCCGGGTTGAAGCATGGCCTGCGTCTCAGCGACTTGACCGAGGAGACGCTCAGCGCCCCTCACGGCGTGTTCGATTTGGCTCGCGGGACTCCGGCCAAGCAGGGCCGTGATGCCTCCATAAAGTACGTGTTTCAAGACGATCCCCGCGAGGTTGATCTGGATGCCATCCGCGTTGACCACTATGAGCTGCACGGAACCTCTGGGGTATCAGAAGGTGCGGTTTTGGCCGTGAAAGATCCAGGGGAACCGGGAGAACCGGGTGTTGATGTTTACGGTCAGCCCATCATACCCCGGCCCGTTAAGGACGTCCAGCTCAAAGTGGGAGAGGGGGCCGTACTCAGCGAGGATGGCCTGCAGGCTATTGCCGCGGTTGCCGGTCTGCCTTTTCTGCAGGGGGGCGTGATTCGGGTCAAAGAAGTGTTTGAGCTGGCTGGGGACGCCGATGTATCCACCGGCAACATCACCATGGGCGGTGATATAGTAATCCGCGGCAGCGTACTGGAGAACGTGAAAGTCCAGTCCAACCATGGTTCCATTGTGGTGCACGGCTTGGTTAGTGGAGCGGTTCTGCGCACACGGGGCTCCATAACCGTTATGCGCAACGTGGTGCGTTCGCGGCTTTTTGCCGGAGGAGCTTCGGTGGCTCGAATGAGGCTTTTGAACTTGCTTGAGCAGGTTTCCGAGCAGATGGAAGGTTTGATCGCCGCTGCGGAATCCATCACTTCCCAGGCAGAACACATCTCCTTGGAAAACCTGGTCAAGCACCTCATCGAGTTGAAGTTCTCTGACCTGCCTAAGCAGGTAAAAGACCTGACCCGCTTCTTCCAAGCACCAGAGGAAGATACCAATGGCGACGGCGAGGACACCGCTGCCCTCCTGGAGCTTTTGGATGCAGACCTGTTTGCCACTGAGGGCTTGTTCAAAAGCGATCTGGCCCGTCTGAAGCGGTATCACCAGACGGTGCTCAGGAACAGAGCTGCCATCGAAGAAGTGGGTATCCTAGAAGCAGATGTGCGGGTAGGCTATCTGCAGAACAGCAGAGTGGAAGCGTCCGGAACAGTCACCGTAACAGGGCAGGGTTGCTTTTACTCAACGGTGCTGGCCGGGACGGGCTTTTCCGTAAGTAACGGAGTGTTTAGAGGAGGACAGGTCACGGTGGACTCGGGCAATGTCACAGCCCGAGAGTTAGGAGGGCCGGCAGGGATCGCCACGACAGTGAGCGTCGTGAAGCGCGGGCGCATTTCCGCTAGCCTGGTCCACCCCAATGTGGTTGTTACCATAGGCATGCAGTCCTACAAGTTCGATGAGACTACCCCTGCAGTGAAAGTGTTTCTACACGAGGGTAACCTCACAGTTTACAGTGGTTCCAATAAAATCCATGGTTAAAGGAGCAGCACTTAGTGGGCTATTCGAAAACGCGTCGCGTGGTCTATTTAGGCCTGGCCACTGGCCTAGCCATGGCTTTGCACATCTTTGAAGGCCTGATTCCTCTGCCCACGGACCTCATCGTCCCAGGTTTTAAGCTGGGGCTGGCCAATATCATCAGCCTTTACGTTGTGGTAAACTTCGGCACCAAAGACGCGGTGGCCATTTCTATCCTGCGCACCACCCTAGGCTCTCTACTGGGCGGCACGTTCATGACCCCGACCTTCTTCTTCAGCTTTGCCGGCGGTCTGGCCAGTGCATTGCTCATGGGCTTGGTGTATAGGTACGGCTCGAAGTTTTTCAGCTTGCTGGGCATCAGTCTAATCGGAGCCATTACCCACAATGTAGCCCAGCTGATGGTGGCCTCTTTGATCATTGAAACGGTGAGCATTTTTGGCTATCTGCCTTATATGCTCTTTTTTGCCTTGCCCACAGGCGCCTTTGTGGGCCTGGTTACGGGACAGGTGGTCAAATATTACTCGTTTCAACGATCCTAAAGCACATTCTGCAGGCTCAAGACTTCCTGTTGGCGCACCTGAAGCAGTTGGATCTCAATATTTGTAATCTCGGCTAAGGCCGAGCCCTTATCGTGCGTCTCCAGAAATGCCTTCAACCGGGCCAGATGAAGCGTAACCGTATCCAAGTCGTGGTTGTGGATAAAAGGGCTCCACACATCCTTGCACCGGGACCATCGTTCATCGATGGCGTTAACGCTGGCTAGTGCTTCAGACCACTGATCGTTTCTCACCGCGGCTTTGACTGAGGTCAAGGTGCGGGAGATCTGATCGGTGGTTTTTAGGATGGCGCTTTCTAGGTAAAGACCTCCAGCAATAATAACCACCAGAACCAGGAACATAGCAATCCACAGCTTCATGGCGTTCTCCTTACGGTTTCTTCCTTCGGGATCGTTCTTTGCGCTGGATGTACAGCTCACCATCGGTACTAAGCGAAGCGATGAGGATATCCGCGGGGTCTTTGGTTCCGTGCTTTTCCAGTTCGGTACGGAGCCAGCCTTCAGTGAGCCGCGCTTTCTCCAGTTCGGTTCGCATGACTTTGCCATCGAGAATCAAGAATAGCGGCAGGCCTTCGTACTTGGTATCCAAGTCTAAGTCCTTGGGTGTGACGGGCCGTGCTTGAGACTTAAGCATCACGCTGAGGTCGCCACTGGTTTCCAATACCGCAAACTCCACATCGGATAGGTCGAAGACGGAATTCAAGCGCAGCTGCTCCAGAAGCTCGTGGAGGTTGTAGCGTGCTTTGCGCATCTCAGCTTCTTGTATAACTCCGTTCGCAATAATCACACTGTAGCGCCCGTCGAGCACAGTGCGAAACCAAAGGGACTTGAGGCTAAGCACGCTGAAGGTGACCTGGACAAACAGGAGGGTTAGGATGGCAATGATACCGTTAATGAGGGGTATGTCACGATCCTGCATCGGAATGACCGCGAGGTCAGCGATCATTATGGTGATCACCAGTTCAAAAGGTTCCAGTTGAGCAATCTGCCTTTTGCCCATAAGGCGCATGGTGATCATCACGAGAGTATACAGGATCAGCGTACGGGCCAAGGTGATGAGCATGGAACCCCTCCTCGCTCACATTATGCCCACGGGCTGGCCCCAGAATTCGGGCTTAGCGCTGGCTTTTTTCCCGCTCCACCTGGCAAAGCCGGGCGACTAATAGTATAATTAGGGGGGCACTTATTAAATCCAAAGGAGTACCTGGCAATGAAGAAATTCTACTTGAGGACCATGGGATGTCAGATGAACGACCATGACTCAGAAGTAATCCGAGGCCTGCTGCTCTCTCAGGGTTACGATGAAACCGAGGAAGCGGAAGAGGCCGACTTAATCCTATACAACACCTGCTGCGTGCGGGAGAACCCTGAACGCAAGGTGTACGGCAACATGATGAACTACAAGCGCCTGAAAGAAGCCAGACCGAACTTGATTATCGGCATCTGCGGCTGCATGACTCAGCAAAAAGAGGAGCTGCAGAACATCCTCGCTCAGCTTCCCCATGTGGATCTCGTTTTCGGCACACACAACATCCACCGGCTGCCGGAGCTCTTGGCACGTGCCGAAGGGGGAGAGCGGGTAGTGGAAGTGTGGGATGAAGCTCCCTACGACGAAGAAGGACAGGACTTTCGGGAAAGCCTGCCCGTTGAGCGCGGCCACAGGCTGAAAGCCTTTGTGAACATCATCTACGGCTGTACTAACTTCTGCACTTACTGCATCGTTCCGTATGTGCGGGGCAAGGAGCACAGCCGCCTGCCTGAGTCCATCATCGCAGAAGTTAGTGGCCTTGTGGAAGCCGGTTACAAAGAGGTAACCCTGCTGGGCCAAAACGTCAACGCCTATGGCAAAGACCTCTCCATTGACACCTCCTTTAGCCGCTTATTGGCGGAGCTGAACGCTATTGAGGGGCTGCAGCGGATCCGCTTTACTACCAGCCATCCCAGGGACATGGGGCCGGACCTGATCAACGCCCTGGCCAGTTTGGAGAAAGTATGCGAGCATCTGCATCTGCCGGTGCAGGCTGGAAGCAGCACAGTATTGCGCCGCATGAATCGAGGTTACACCAGGGAGAGTTATCTGGAGCTGGTCCGGCAGGTGCGTCAGGCCGTTCCTGGCATTGCTATCACCACAGATATTATTGTTGGCTTCCCCGGCGAAACAGAGGAAGACTTCGCAGAGACTCTGAGCCTAGTGGAAGAAGTGCGCTTTGACTCCGCCTTTACCTTCATCTATTCGCCCCGGGAAGGCACTCCTGCAGCGCGTCTGCCTGACCAGGTACCGGAAGAGATCAAGAAAGAGCGCATCTACCGCTTGATCGAGCTGCAGAACCGAATCAGCTCTGAGTACATCCAGAGTATGGTAGGCACGCACCAGGAAGTCTTGGTGGAAAGTACCGATGACCAGGGGTTAGTCGGGCGGACACGCACCAACCGCCAAGTTCATTTCGCAGGATCAGAGCAGCTCCTGGGCGAATTAGTTACGGTGGAGATAACGGAAGCAGGGACCTGGACCCTCAGGGGAAAGATTGTGCAGCCCCAGGGCTAAACAGGAGGTGATGCGCCCTGAAACTGACGCCCATGATGCGGCAGTACTATGAGGTCAAGAAGCAGTACCCCGACAGCATTCTCTTTTTCCGGCTGGGCGATTTCTATGAAATGTTTGGCGATGATGCCAAACTGGCCTCCAAGATCCTGGAGATCGCACTCACATCCAGAGAAGCGGGCCCACAGGGCAGAATACCCATGTGCGGGGTGCCGTATCACGCTGTAGACGGCTACCTGGACAAACTGGTGCGCAGCGGCTACAAGGTGGCCATCTGCGAACAGCTAGAAGACCCGAAGGAAGCCAAGGGCGTTGTCAGGCGCGACGTGATCCGGGTGGTCACCCCCGGCACCTTCATTGAGGGCAACCTAGAGGGCGGCGAGAACCAGTTCTTGGTCGCGCTCCAGGCAGAAGAGGACGTGTGGGGACTGGCCTCTTTGGACATGTCCACAGGCCAGTTTATGACAGTGTCCACCGGCAGTTTCGCCAAGCTGGCCGATGAACTGAACCGCCTAAGGCCTGCGGAAATCCTCCTGACTCCTTCGTTTCCTGAAAAAGGAGCAGTACAGGCCCTGGCAGACTCCTTGGGAGCGGTGATCAGTGCGGTGGCCAATGGACCTGAGAGTTTGGCCCGGGCCAGCGAGGTTCTGCTCAACCATTTCGGGGTTACCTCCTTGACGGTATTCGGTCTCCGGAGTTCAGCGGAAATCCGGGCGGCTGGGCTAGCCCTGCAGTATGTGCAGGATACCCAGCGCAGCCTGTTGACTCACATCCGCGCGGTGCAGAGCTACAAGCTTGAGGAGTTTCTCCAGATCGACGGTCACAGTGCACGAAATCTGGAACTGACCCAAACGGTCAGGGAAGGGAAGAAGTCCGGATCACTGCTGAGCATCCTGGATTATACTCACACCAGCATGGGTGCCCGGCTGCTCAAGGCCTACCTGGAGAAGCCACTCTTGGATCTAGAGCAGATCGAAGCCAGGCATGATGCAGTGGGAGCGCTGCTGGAGCAGACTGCTCTCCGCTTGGAACTGGTGGAGCTGCTGGATGAAGTGTACGATCTGGAGAGGTTATTAAGCAGACTGGTGACGGGCCGAGGGAATGCCCGGGATCTGCGGGCTCTAGCGGCTTCGCTAAGTAAGATCCCTGCCATCAAGAAGCTTTTTTCCGAGGTGACCTCACCGCTGCTGGCACAATTGGCGCAGGGGTTGGATCCTCTCGCCGAGTTCGTCCAGTTGGTGGATAGGGCCATTGTCGATGAACCGCCCATCACGCTTAGGGATGGCAACTTGATCAAGGATGGCTACCACCCAGAACTGGATAAGCTGCGCCTAGCGCGCACCAGCGGCCGAGATTGGATCAAGAACCTAGAGGCTGCAGAGCGGGAGCGCACCGGGATCAAATCTCTGAAGGTGGGCTTTAACCGCGTTTTTGGCTATTACATCGAAGTTACCAACCCCAACATTCATCTGGTCCCCGATGATTACCAGCGAAAGCAAACCCTGGCGAATGCCGAGCGCTATATCACTCCTGAGCTTAAGGAACAAGAAGCGCTGGTCTTAGGTGCAGACGAACGCATCAAGGAGCTTGAATACGAGCTGTTTTTGGAGATCAGGCAAGAGGTGCTCCAACACGTGCAGGCCATCCAGGAAAACGCCCGCATTTTGGCTAACCTTGATGTCTTCCAGAGCCTGGCCACCGCTGCGGTGGAACACAACTTCGTGCGCCCCCGCATGTCCGAGAGCCTGACCATGACCATAAAAGGGGGACGGCACCCTGTCATCGAGGCCGCCGAAAGGCGCTTTGTACCTAACAATGTCTGTTTTGATGAGAAACAGCAGGTTATCCTGCTCACGGGGCCAAACATGGCGGGCAAGAGTACCTACCTGCGCCAGGTGGCCTTGATCGTGATCATGGCCCAGATGGGCAGCTTCATCCCTGCGGACTACGGGGAAATCGGGCTTGTAGACCGCATATTCACCCGCATTGGCGCCAGCGATGATCTGAGCACCGGCCAGAGCACCTTTATGGTTGAGATGATCGAGACGGCAGAGCTCCTGCTCAACGCCACGCGCCGCTCCCTGATCATCCTGGACGAGCTGGGGAGGGGAACCAGCACCTTCGACGGCATGGCCATCGCCCAAGCGGTGATCGAGTACATCCACGACAAAGTTCGCGCCCGCACGTTGTTCTCCACCCACTTCCACGAGCTGACCAAGCTGGAATACAGCCTCAAGCGGCTGCGCAGTTACCGTATGGAAGTGGAGGAAAGGGGCGGCGAGATCTTTTTCCTGCATCGCGTGTCGCCGGGCAGCACAGATCGCAGCTATGGAATTAACGTAGCCCGCATGGCAGGCGTCCCCCTCCCAGTGATTAAGCGATCCATGGAGCTTTTGGAGGAGCTGGAAACCAAGGGAAACGGACCCCTGCAGCTCAATCTCTTCAAGACCTTAGACTACGACACGTCTCGCCTGGAAGCCGCTCCCAGCAGGGAAAAGGGCCCCAGCCAGGTGGAAGCAGAGCTCCTGGGCCTGGATCTGAACAGCATTACTCCCCTGGAAGCACTGCAGAAGCTGGTGATCTGGCAGGACAAACTGCGCCGGCAGAGGGATGGTGATGGACATGGGGCAGATTAGGGTCCTACCACCAGAGGTAGCGCAGAAAATCGCGGCAGGTGAAGTGATCGAACGTCCCGCCTCCGTGGTCAAGGAACTGGTGGAGAACTCCATTGATGCTGCAGCCACCCAAGTGACTGTGGAAATCCGCGGTGGGGGGCTGGAGCTGATTCGCGTCCAGGATAACGGGAGAGGGATCGCCGAAGACGATCTGAAATTGGCCTTCGAGCCCCATGCTACTAGCAAGATCTCCAAGGCCGACGATCTGTTTGCCCTGCTTACCCTCGGTTTTCGCGGCGAGGCTTTGCCCAGCATCGCCAGCGTTTCCAGGATTACCTTGTACAGCCGGCCTGCCGAGCAGAAGACAGGCTTCAAAATCTACAACTCCGCTGAAGGGTTCACGATGGAGCCGGTGGGTACACCGCCCGGTACAACGGTGGAAGTGCGCGACCTGTTCTACAACGTCCCGGCAAGGCTCAAGTTTTTGAAATCTCCCACCGCAGAGCGCAGACGGGTGGTGGATCTGGTCAGCAAGTTGGCCCTTGCCCATCCCCATGTGGCTTTCCGTCTGCTGGTAGACGGCAAGATGATGCTGGTGACACCCGGCAGCGGACAGCTGTTGGACAGCATCCTGCTCATCCAGGGCAGCAACGTGGAACGGCAGCTCATCAAATTCTCAGCCGACACTTCCTGGGGCAAGGTCTACGGTTATCTGGGCTCACCCCAATTGGCCAAGGGCAACCGCAGCGGTCAGTTCTTTATCGTCAACGGACGGGTAATCGAAAACCCCACTCTGCGCGCGGCTCTAGAGAAGGGCTATGAGGGGCTGCTGCCCCAGCGCACTTTTCCCTGGGCAGTGTTGGTGGTTGACATTAGGCCTGAACTGGTGGACTGCAACGTACACCCGGCTAAACTGGAGGTGCGCTTCGCCGATGAGCAGGCCATCTTCAACGATACCTGGCAGGCCGTGCGTTCGGGATTAGCCGCGCGGAACATGGCACCCCGACTGACCCAGACTCCAGTGCAGCAGGCCAAACCTCCAGCACCGAAACCGGCCCTCCAGGCTGTGCTGCGCTGGCAGCCTGAGACCTGGGAACACATGGACCAGGTGCTCCGGGCCCACAGGCCGAGAAGGCAGCAAGAGTATGCTGCGCGGTCCGCAGCAGATTTGGCTGTGGGCGAAGACCGCACTCAACAGCGAGACTTCCCAGGGGAAGAGGCGGCCACCCTACTACCGGAAACGGCAGCGGGAGAAGGCCCACAGGCAGGTGTGCACGAGGTGCGCAGCGCGCTGATGAATGGGCGCATCATCGGACAGCTCCATCAGACCTACATCCTCTTGGAGACGCCCCAAGGCCTGTGGATCCTCGATCAGCACATCGTCCATGAACGCATTCTGGTGGAACAGTTCCTAGAAGAATGGGAACGGTCAGAGATCAAAGTCCAGGAGATCCTGCCTCAACATCTGGAGTTCACCCCCAGTGAAGCGGTGTTGGTTCACGAATCCCTGAGCCTGTTGGCGGAGTTTGGGGTGGAGTTGGAGCCTTTCGGAGGCAGCAGCTTTATCCTGCGCGCTGTGCCCAGCTTCCTCGCCCAGAGCGGCGGCAGCTGGAAGGAAGAAATTCTGGAGATAGCGCAGAACGCGGGGAAAACTACGCAGAATAAAGAACAAGCCCTGATCACCCTGGCCTGCAAAGGGGCCATCAAAGCAGGTCAGTACCTGGACGAACGGGAAATGCGGGCACTGCTCAACAACCTGGCTCAGACGCAGAACCCCTTTACCTGTCCCCACGGGCGTCCCATCATCGTGCGTCTGGAAACGGCGGAACTGCTCCGCAGATTTGGCAGGGCTTAGGAGGTATGAAGTGGAACGGCAGAAGACTTTAGTGCTTGTAGGGCCCACCGCAGTGGGCAAGACAGAGCTCAGTATCCGCTTAGCCGAAGAGCTCCAAGCCGAGATCATCTCCGCCGATTCCATGCAGGTCTACCGTGGTATGGACATCGGCACGGCCAAACCAACCCTTGCCGAACGCCAGCGGGTACCCCATCATCTCCTGGATGTGGTGGACCCAGATGAAAGCTTCAATGTGGCTGATTATGTGGCCTTGGCGGCGGAAGTCTTAGCCAGACTACGGGCGGATAGGACTACCCCGCTGCTCACAGGCGGCACCGGGCTCTATATCGATGCCCTGCTGGACGGGTTTCTCTTTCCAGATGCGCCCGCTGACCCGAGCATCCGCCAAGAACTGGAAGAACAAGGGGCGAAAGATCCCGCAAGTCTATATGCTCAGCTGCAGGAAGTGGATCCGGTGAGTGCCGCTCGCCTGCACCCTCATGACCTGCGCCGCATCATCCGGGCCCTGGAGGTGTACCGACGCACCGGCGAAGCCATCAGCGCTTTACAGCAGAAACGTGAGCAGCAGCAAAGCCCCTATGATCCGCTGTATATAGGCTTGACCAGAGACCGGCAGGAGCTTTATGCGCGCATCAACCTGCGCGTCGATCTCATGCTGGAACAGGGCTTGGTGGAAGAAGTAGCGGACCTCTTGGCTCAATACCCCCAGCAGCCCACAGCACTGCAGGCTTTGGGCTATAAAGAGATTGCCAGCTATCTGCGGGGTGAGCTGTCCCTAGAAGAAGCGGTGGAGCTGCTCAAGCGAGACACCAGGCGTTATGCCAAGCGTCAGCTCTCCTGGTTTACGCGCAATAAACGCATCCACTGGTTTAACCGCACAAATGGGGACGATCAGGAGCTTTTTCAGACCATCCTTGAGCTATGGGAGAGTTTCCTTCTGGAACGCCAGTGAACTGACACCTTCCAACCCTGCGTGGCGTATAGATGAGGGGAAAGGAAGGTGCTGCTGTCTATGCCAGAAGCAGTCGTTTTCCAGGGCCTCGAGGCCCACCAAAGGGAGCGCCTGCAGAAACTGCAGCAGGAACTGGACTCGTTGGTGGGACTGCAGTCGGTGAAGAAGGTGGTCCGGGAAATCCAGGCCTTCGCCCTGGTTCAAAAGTACCGGCAGACCCTTCAGCTCGCTAGCGAGCCCATGGTCTTACATACCATCTTCATCGGCAATCCCGGTACAGGCAAGACTACGGTGGCCCGCCTGCTCAGCAAAATGCTGAAGGAAATGGGTATTCTGCAGAAGGGTCACACCGTTGAAGTGGAAAGAGCGGACTTAGTGGCGCAGTACATCGGACAAACTGCCCAAAAGACCAGGGAGGTCATCAAACAGGCCCAGGGAGGTCTGCTCTTCATTGATGAAGCCTACTCGCTGGCCAGGGGGGGAGAACGGGACTTCGGCCGGGAAGCCATCGATACCCTGGTCAAAGCCATGGAAGACTACCGGGATAGTTTCGTGGTGGTGCTGGCTGGTTACCCTACGCCTATGAACTGTTTCTTGGCGTCCAATCCCGGTTTGCGCTCCCGCTTTCCACTGAGCATAGATTTTCCGGATTACACAGATATCGAACTGTACAAGATAGCCCTCAGTATGTTTGAGAAAAGAGAGTATACCCTCACCGCAGCGGCCCAGCAGGAGCTGATCCGCCAGATCAGGCGCCTGCGCCAAGGAGACCCGGCCGCTTTCGGTAATGCCCGCGCCGTACGCAACTTGGTGGAACAGGTGATCCGCCGCCAGGCTGTGCGCCTGGTTGGCAAACGGGAACTGACTAAGGGAGAGCTGACGGTCATTTCGCCCGTGGATTTTCGAGGAAACGGCGGCTGAAAGCAGGATTTGCTTAAGCCGTACCGAACCATTCATGATATCCCCTAGGAGGTTGACAACATGTATTCGGTCGCACTAGAGTTCGAGACTGAGCAAGCCATGCAGGCAGCAGCAGATAAGCTGTGGAATAAACACGGCATCACCGGCGAGCTGGAGATGTTCCCAACGCCCAGCGGCGCCTTCCGTCTGCACATCTACTCGGAGAAGCCAATTAAGGATAGCATCCTGGAAAAGCTCCCCGGCAAACGGGTGCAGATTAAGGGCAGCTTCGGGTCTGCCGTCCGTGCAGAGGTGCCAAGTGGAGATAATTGAACTAGCCAAACAAAGGATTGCCCCTCTTTACGCCCCCATGGAAGCCGTGGTCTTGGCCAATCAGGAGAAGGTGCTGCGCGCTTTTCACGCGTCCAGGATATCCAGCCATTCCTTTAGTGAGTCCACAGGCTACGGTTACTCAGATCCCGGGCGGGATGCCTTGGAAGAAGTGTATCGGCAGGTCTTTAGGGCCGAAGCAGCGCTCTGCCGGCCCCAGATTGTCTCGGGTACCCATGCCATCTCCATCTGCCTCTCCATCTTGGAGCCAGGCGATGAGCTGGTATCCGCGAGTGGTCCGCCCTATGATACGCTGCAGACCGTAATCGGGACGAAGGGTGCTTCGCGGCGCAGCCTGGTGAAGAGGGGGATCGTCTATAAAGAAGTCCCGCTCAAGCCGACTGGAGGCCTGGACTTAGATGCCATTAGGCAGCAGATCACAGGCAAGACCAAAATGGCCATCTTCCAACGCTCTCGCGGCTACAGCTGGCGACCGTCTCTCACAGTGGGAGAACTAGCAGCGGGGATTCGAGCCGTCCGGGAAGCCAATCCCGACTGCATCGTCTTTGTGGACAATTGCTACGGTGAGTTTGTGGAATCCATTGAGCCCCTGGAAGCGGGAGCTGACCTAATCGCAGGTTCGCTCATCAAGAATCCGGGGGGAGCTTTGGCCATCGCCGGCGGCTACATTGCCGGCCGCCAAGACCTGGTCGATCTCTGCGCCGAAGTCCTCACTGCTCCCAGTCTGGGAGCCAAGTTGGGTACGTCCTTCGGACTGGCCAGATCGCTACTGCAAGGACTGTTTATCGCTCCGCATATTGTGGGGGAAGCGGTCTATGGAGCCATGCTGGCTGCTGAAGTGTTCCGGACACTGGGCTATGAGGTTTCACCGCTTCCCGATGAACCGCGCACGGACATAGTACAAGCCATCAAGTTCGGCTCCAAGGAAGAACTGCTCAGTTTCTGCAGGGGTGTCCAGAAAGCAGCACCAGTAGATGCCCATTTTCTGCCCATGCCCAGCCCCATGCCCGGGTACACAGATGAAGTCGTGATGGCAGGCGGTACCTTTGTGCAGGGATCATCAATCGAACTCAGCGCCGATGGACCGCTGCGTGAGCCGTACATCGGCTACCTCCAAGGGGGTATGTCCAGACAGCACGTGGAAATTACCCTCCGCATTGTGCTCCAGGAGATGGGGTTAGCTAACTAACCCTCAAAGCGGAGGAGAGATTGCCTAGGGAGGTGAAATGCTTGGAGATTACCAATGTGGAAATAGCTGCAAGACTAGTTCTAGCACTGATCCTGGGAGGACTCGTGGGGCTTGAAAGGGAAAGTCACGGCCGACCGGCAGGTTTTCGTACTCACATCTTGGTGAGCGTGGGCTCAGCTCTGCTGATGGTGGTTTCGGCCTACGCATTTCCCGAAGGTGACCCTGGGCGTATCGCCGCGCAGGTAGTGAGCGGCATCGGTTTCCTAGGCGCCGGTACCATTATGCGGGAAGGTGCCAACATCCGCGGCCTGACCACAGCCGCCAGTCTCTGGACGGTGGCGGGCATAGGACTCACGGTAGGGGCTGGCTTCTATTTTTCAGCTGTTTTAGGGACTATTCTGGTAGTACTGACCTTGGTCGTGCTGAATCAGTTGGAGTGGAGATACATCACGGCCAAACACGAGGCGCTTACCATGGTGATTCAAGATACACCTGGTCAGTTAGCCCGTGTGTTTGCAGTCCTGGCCAAGTTCGATGTGGACGTGAAAAACGTGGAGCTGTCCGGCAGCGATACGGGCGAGGCCAAACTGGATCTGCAGGTTGACATTTCTCCCAGATACAGCAGGGTGAGTATCATCGAAGAACTTGTGGCCACCCCTGGTGTAAAAAGGGCGAGCTATAAATAACGTGCGGGGATGGTGAGGCTGGTTGAAGCTTCTTCTGGTTAACGATGACGGAATATTCGCCCCAGGTCTAGCAGCACTGCATGATGCGGTACAGGACAGGGCAGAAGTGGTAGTTGTGGCGCCCCATGAAGAGCACAGCGGCATGAGTCATGCCATCACCCTAGATCGCCCGCTGCGCCTGAAAAAATTAGACCAGGGTTACACAGTCACCGGAACGCCTGCTGACTGCGTGAAGATAGGTTTGACGGCTCTGAACCTGAAGCCTGATTTTCTGCTTTCAGGTATCAATAACGGCCCCAACCTGGGTACAGACGTGCTCTACTCTGGAACGGTGGCAGCGGCGGTGGAAGGAGTACTCAACGGCATCCCCAGCATTGCCATCTCCCTGGCCGGGCCTCGCGAGTTCGTGCCCAGTGCGGCGAAAATGGCCCGAGAGCTGCTCTTTGAAGATCCCGGCTTTTTGCTGCGTCCGGAACTGATCCCCGCGGCGGGAGTGCTGAACATCAACATCCCCGCTCGGCCCAGAGAGGAGATCAAAGGGGTGCGCTTCACCAGAATGGGAGTGCGCAAGTACGATGGTTTTGTCCATCAGCGCCAAGATCCTTGGGGCCGTCACTATTACTGGCTGGGGGGAGCTCCGGGGGCGCTGGAATCCGACGAGTTGGATATAGACATCATGGCCGTGGATCAAGGCTACGTATCCATCACACCTCTCCAGTTCGATCTGACTAACTACCAAGAATTGGAGCGGCTGCAGAGGGCCAAGTACGATTGGCCAAGCTCAAGATAACAGGGTTGCCCAGGTTGTGGGCCACCCTTTTTTTGTATAAAGCCAAATAGGGGGAGTGATAATAGAATAGAAAAAGGGCGGCAGAAGGAGGGAGCCGGCCATGAGCAGGGAGCCGCTTGATTTCACGAAGCAAGCCCGTTACATTGGTTCTCTCAAGAAGGACGAGCAGCTGTGTGATTACTACGAACTGGTCATTGACGGCAGGATCCACTACGTGTACATCCCAGTAGGTTCGGAGCAAAACGGAAGTGAACAGGGAAAGGGGACCGGTACAAGATGATTGCATTGGCCCAGGCTGACGTTCTGAGAGCTTTGAAGCGCTGCAGGTGCCTTGCCCAGCAGGACCTAGTGCTGAGCCAGTACCAAGACGATCCCGATTACTGGAGAAGCTATGCCCTGAGCCGTCTCAGCATCTACCGGTGGCTGGAACGAATGGTTGTCGAACATGGGGTAAACCGAACGTATCTCTTGGCAGTGAAGAGATATTCAGGTTTACCCCTGTTTGTTTCCAACAGCAGAGACCAGGGGATAAAGGAGGCTCTGGAGGTCTTTTTTCTCTTTTTGGCAGGAGAAAGCCCACGGATTGCCAAAGTAAATGTGTGAGATCGTAGATGTGGAGGCAGAAAACCATGGGCTTTCTTTCCAAGCTGTTTGCGCCTGCCCGCGGGCCCAAGAGTCAGACGGGTTACGTTAAGCGGGAAGGCAAAGGAGCCATTTGGATCTACGTCCAGTGTGACAAATGCGGCGAGAAGATTCCAGTCCGGCTCCGCACCACCAGCGAACTGCAGAGGCGCGAGGGTCCCGATGCTGAGCTGGGCCCAGGGATGTTCTTCGTCAAGAAGACCGTCGTGGGTTCCAAGTGCTATCAGCGCATTGAGGTGGCCGTAGAATTCGACGCCAAATACGATGTGGTGGAAAGCAAGGTAACCAAGGGAAAACTCATCACCTACCAGGACTACAGACAAAACAACGAGCAGTGAGTTCACTGCTCGTCTTTCTTTTCGTATGTAAACCCATACTGGTCGGATACTCTCACGACAAGACTAATGGATTCTGCGGAACACTCCGATCACTTTGCCCAAGATGCGCACATCGTCTACCAACAGGGGCTCTATGGCCGCATTCTCGGGCTGCAGGCGGATGTGTGTCCCTTCATGGAAGAAGCGCTTCACCGTTGCTTCTTCGCCATCAACCAAAGCTACCACAATTTCCCCGTTGCGAGCTGTCTCCTGCTTGGCCACCAGGACAAAATCGCCATCAAGAATCCCCGCTTCGATCATGCTATCGCCTTTGACCCGCAGCATGAACACATCTTCATGTTCAACAAAATCCTTGGGTATCGGGTAATAATCCTCAATGTTTTCCACCGCCAAAATGGGCATGCCGGCAGTCACTTTACCGACTAGAGGAACATCGACAATCCGGGCCTTCGAGGGCAGGGCTTCATCCAGGAGCTCAATGGCCCTAGGTTTGGAAAGGTCACGCCTGATGTAGCCCAACTCTTCGAGCTTAGTTAGGTGGCCGTGTACCGTAGAACTACTCCGCAGCCCCACAGCGTTACCGATTTCCCGCACAGAAGGGGGGTAACCCTTACTAGCTACTTCGCTTCTGATATACTCCAGGATTCTGCGCTGCCGCTCTGTAAGCTTGGGCATGAGACGACCTCCTAAGGCTTGTACTCGGCTCTTTTGAGTTCATTATAGCATCTGGTGGACCGATGGTCAAACAATTGTTCTGAAAACAGTTGACAAAACATATGTTCTCCTGTACACTAGAGCCAGAAGAACACATGTTCGCAGGAGGTTCAGATCATGGGCAAGGCTCAAAGAACCCTAGACGCGGTGATGACAATCTCAGCGGTTGGTCTGGTGATCATGCTGATGCTGAGTGCAGCGGCCATTGCTGTCAAGGTACTGTGGGTTGATAACACACTAGATAAGATCGCCACCGAGCGCATCTATGCCGAAGTGATAGTCCAGCCAGGCGATACTCTGTGGACCATCGCCACGAGCCAGATGCCCACAGAAGACCCTCGAGATGCTGTGGCCAGAATTAGGGAACTCAACCAGCTGCAGTCGGCACAGATCTATCCGGGTCAAGTCCTGACCTTAGAAGTAACTCGGTCGTTGCAGCCACAGCAGTTGGTTAGCCGCTGAACTCAGGAGCACGCATGCGGGCGGGCGACGGGCCGGCCCAAGGATTTCTTGGCTAGATAGTTGCAGCAATTCAACATCATATGATATGCTAGGCAGCCATCCACCCAAACGGTCCTATCCCGTAGGGTGGCTTTTTTCTTCACGCTGTACCGGAAGATGCCTGCTGCCCCTTCCTCACCAGGAACAGTAAACTTCGCATAAGGGATATTATGTAAACTACAATCTCAGACAAAAGCGAGACGAAGGAACAACCCTCCTCCGTCTCGTTCACGGCTAGAGCAATCGCCTGTAACAGCGATAGTGATCATGAACCTCGAAGCCTGCCTTTTGAGCTGCGCGCAGCTCCAGGTCACTACCTTCAGCAATAAAGTACATCACTTCGTTTAGCGCCCCAAACTCTTGATAGAGTCTCTGGAGCAGACTCTGAATCAGAGCCTCTATAACGTCGGCGTTCTGCTCGTCAGTGAACAGGCCAACGATTTCGGCACCGCCGGGATAGGTTCGGGCACAGATGCCAGCACGTACCACGTCGTGTTGGCGCACAGCCAGGATTCTAAAGCGCTCTAGCTCCCGCGCCACGTTTCTGCTGTGCCAGTACATCTCCAAAGGCAGCGCATAGCGATCGTGGAACACTGCGTATTCCGCAAAATCCGCCTCTGTAATGGACTCCACTCCGATGGCCGGTCGTGGCTGCTGCAGGGGGCCCCCGCGCCAGCGCGTGTCTATGCTAGCCTCAACACAGGCGAAGCCGCGGTTTTCCAGATAGCTAACGGCTCGCTGGTTCGCCGCCGGCACACCGATCAACAGTTCGTAACCTTCTAAGTGACTGCGCAGAACGGACAGGAACCCATCGGCAGTATCGCAATAGCAGGCCCTTTCGATCAAGAACAGGGTTGTCTGGGCATAGCGCTCCTTGGGATCCCAGAAATAGGCACAGATGCCCTGGAGGCGCTCCCCAGCGAAATAGCCCAGCAGCCTCTCCCGTTCTGCATGGGCAGCCTTCTGCAGGCGTTCTGTGAGCTGTGCCAGCGAGCTCACGCGAGGATAACTTGTGCTTTCTGCCCTCTTCCCCAACTCCCAAGCAACCCCGATCGTATGTTCGTCAACTTCCTGCAGTTCCTTAAGCATGGGATTCACCATGACCTAAAGAGCCATATTCATCACTTCCCGCACTTCCTCCAGGGTTCTAACGGCTTCTTCCCTGGCAGCCCTGATGCCGTCGCGGAGCACCTGACGGATGTAGTCGGGGTTCTTCTCTAACTCTTTGCGTCTGGCGCGAAGCGGGCGCAGATACTCGTTGAGCGATTCGGTGAGCATGCGTTTCAGCTGCCCTGCTCCGGCATCCCCGATTTCTTCCGCAATCTCTTCAGGCGTGCGGCCTGTGGTGAGGGCAGTCAGGAGCAGCAAGTTGGACACCTCTGGCCTGTTTTCAGGATCGTAGGTGATGGTGCGCTCTGAGTCGGTTTTGGCTCTTTTGATCAGCCGTGCCGTCTCATCTTCATCGGCACTGAGCATAATAGCATTGTTTCTGCTCTTGCTCATCTTCTGGGCGCCATCCAGTCCCAGAATCAAAGGCGCCTCGCTTAACAGGGCCTGCGGTTCTGGGAAGACGACTCTATCCTTGGCAAAGCGGTTGTTGAAGCGGCGAGCGATTGTCCGAGTCAGCTCCAGATGGGGCAGCTGATCCTTCCCCACGGGAACTACTGTAGCCTTGCAGAAGAGGATATCTGCCGCCTGATGCACGGGATAGGTGTACATCCCCGCGTTGATGCTCTTCAACCCTGCAGCGGCAATCTCTTCTTTTACCGTGGGATTGCGATCCAGCTCCGCCATGGTAACCAGTGTGAGAAAGGGCAGCAGGAGCTGGTTGAGTTCCGGAACATGGCTGTGCGGGAAAATGAAGGTCTTGCCGTTGCTGGGATCAAGCCCCGCCGCGATGTAGTCAATGGTGAGCTGATGGACATTCTCACTGATGGCCTCAAACGTCTCACGGTCGGTTAGCACCTGATAATCGGCGATGACGATAAAGGTAGGCACACCCAACTGGTGCAGGCGTACCCGGTTCTGCAGTGAGCCGAAATAGTGCCCGATGTGCAGGCGGCCCGTAGGCCGGTCACCTGTGAGAATCTTGTGTTTCTCGGGGTTTTGCTCCAGGTCTTTTTCCAGCGCTCTGCTTCTGGCTAGAGACGCCTCAAAGGTGCCGAAATCCACATGTTCGGCAGTGGTCATGTCCTGATCATCCTTTCTGTGCGTAACTAGTCATCGTTCCGTTGCTTGGCAGTAGGTATAAAAAAACGCCCCCAAATAAGGGACGATAACTACCGCGGTGCCACCCTAGTTGATCGCATCTGCGACCCGCTCTCTCCCGTAACGGGGGAACTCCGGCTGGGCCTACTGCCTGTTCAGCCCAGCGACTCCAGGGCCCATTCCCTTCGTATCTGGGTCGATATCCCACCAATCTACCGACTCTCTGCACCAGAGGGACGAAGGTACTCTTCCCCTTCCCAGTCATTGCTTTAGGCTCATTATACCTGGTTGGCGCCAAGAAAGTCAAGAATTGGAGGGAAAGCGGCGTTTTAGTACCAGGTGAGAAAAGTGGTGCGAAGGGAACCAGGCCAGAACAGCGAAATCTTGAGCCTATACTCCGAAGAAAGGACTGAACGCCATGAGCGAGAAAATCAAACTGTTTACGGACAGCGCTTCCGATTTACCCGAAATCTACCGCCAGCGCTACGACGTTGGTGTTGTTCCCTTAACCGTCATCTTCGGTGAACAGGAGTTCAAAGATGGTGTCACCTTGTCCATCGTGGACTTCTGGAAAAAGCTAGCGGAAAGCAGGGAACTTCCTTCCACCAACCAGGCAGCGCCCCAGGATTTCGTCGACGCTTTTGAGCCTTACATCAAGGACGGCTGGACCATTCTTTATATCGGCATCTCCACCAAGCTCAGCGGCACGGTGCAGAGCGCCCACATAGCCAAAGAGCTTCTGGGCACGGACCGCATTCACATCTTCGACTCCAAATCAGCGTCTTTGGGCGAGTCCCTTCTAGTGATCACCGCTGGTGAGCTGCTGCAGCGGGGCTCCAGTCTTCAGGAGGTTCTGGCGCAGCTGGAGATCGACCGCGGCAGTTCTGGTGCCTACTTTACCATCGATTCCCTCACTCACCTAGTGAAGGGAGGCCGCCTGACTAAGACTCAGGGTCTTGTTGGCTCGATGCTCAAGATCAAACCCATCCTGCGCATCACCGAGGAAGGTACCGTGGAAGTTGATGACAAAGTCCGTTCCATGAAAAAAGCCCTGCAGACCTTAGTAGACAAAGCTAAGGCCCATAGGCTCGATTTCAGTCAGCGGCGAGTCGCTGTCGTGCACAGTTACGGTGCGGAGTCAGTAGATGAACTGAAAGCTTTGGTTCAACAGGAACTCAAGCCCAGCGAAATCGTGGAAGGGCTAATCGGTCCCACCGTCGGCACCCACGCCGGTCCGGGCGGATTGGCACTCTTCTTTTAGGCTCTTGGCGATGGGCACATTTGCATCAGCCAAATCGTACTGCTCCAGTTGAGCCACAGGCACCCAGGCGCAGGCAGAATGAACCCGGAGGGTTATCTCTCCCCCGGTCTGCCTAGCCAGATAGGCAATGACCAGAAAATCCCCATGATCATACTGAGCATGGACTGCTTGGTAAATATGATCAACCTCGATCTGGATGCCCAGTTCTTCTTCGATTTCCCGAACGAGGCACTCCTCCGGGGTTTCCCCGTTTTCCAGCTTGCCGCCTGGGAACTCCCACTTGCCCGCCAGGGCTCCGTCTCTGCGCTGACAGAGCAGTACCTCGTCACCGCGTTGAATTATAGCTGCAATTACAGGCAGTGGCATCTTTCTGACCTCCAAACATCTCAGCCAGCCTGCACCTGAAGGCCGGCAAAAGAAAAGCCAGTTCGTCGAAGCTGAACTGGCGACAATGGTTTCCAAAAAAATGGTTGCGGGGGCCGGATTTGAACCGACAACCTTCGGGTTATGAGCCCGACGAGCTACCAGACTGCTCCACCCCGCGTCACTGCTTACATCTTAACCCATAACCTCGCTCTTGTCAAGGGCTGTGGAGATTCCGCCAGTTAACTGGCGGAGATCCACTTATCCAGCCTTGCTGCGATCAATTCTTTGGGCATGACTCCCACCAGGCGGTCCACTTCTTGGCCGTCTTGGAAGATGATCATGGTGGGGATGCTCATCACCCCATACTGATGCGCAGTATACTGATTGGCATCCACGTCCAGTTTCGCGATTTGGGCTTTGCCTGCGTAGTCGCGGGCGAGTTCATCTACGATGGGTGCCAGCATTCTGCAGGGACCGCACCAAGCAGCCCAGAAATCTACTAAGGAGACTCCCTGGTAATCCAAGATCTTGCTTTGAAAATCTTGATCAGTCACGGTCATTGGCATCTGCACAACCTCCTTAAGGGAAACAGTCTTTGTCTGTTCATCTCTAGTATATACCCCCACGGGGTATATGTCAACCCCTAGACCACAAGCCTGACTTCACAACCGGACTGGTTCTTGCAGACCAGCACTCTCTCCCCTTCCTCCTCCACAACGTAAAGCGCGGAGCCACAGGTGGGGCACCCGTAGATGAGAGGCTCTGGATAGGCTGCAGCACTGCGTCCAGAGGCGTAATCCTGCAGATGACGGAACACTTCCACCAACAACATTACATCCTCGCGAGCCCGGTGGGCATTGGCGTACGCTTCTTCCAGATGGAAATGGTACATCAAGTTGCTCAACCGATGGCTGCCGCCACCTCCAGGGTAGATGGCCAGTTTCGGAAACAGCTCTCGGCTGATGGTTAGAGTGTCAATTCCTCCGCCACCCAGCTCCAAAAGGCTATGGCGTCGAAACATCGCGTTCAAAAAGCGCAGATCGAACTGCAGGTTGTGCGCGACAGGCGTGCCCAAGCCGATGAACTCGCGGATGGCCGGTGCCACCTCGGCCTCTACCGGAGCATCTTTGAGATCCGCATCCGTTAGGCCTGTGATCTCCGTGATCTCCTTGGGCAGCGGACGCTGGGGGTTGATCAGCGTCTCATACTCAGCCACTTCACCACTGCGGCTAAGGGACAGCATGAAGACTTCGATAATGCGGTCCCTCCGTGCATCCAGACCTGTTGTCTCCACATCCACGAACACTAGTCGATCGTAAATTGCCATCAGCCCCTCCTGAGCAACCTCTCACTCTCCTCCCTGATTTCTCCCTGCAGATGAAAATCCCTCCAACTATCAGCTCAGGCGGTTTGGAGGGATTGTGTTGGGATGAAGAACTAGTCTTCGTAATCGTAAATGCGTTTTTCGCCAGTGATCTTCTGAATCTCCGCGATGTTCTGACTTACTTCCAGCACGCCGCGGTACTTACCTGCACTATCGCGCACAGCGAAATAGCGGATGTGCACCAACATGTCTTTCATCCTAATCCAGAACTCGGCCACATCTCTGCGTCCGCTCTTGAAATCCTGGAGGATCTGCTCCACCACGTGCATGCTGGACGGCGGGTGGCAAAACTGGACTTTTCGGCCGATAGCAGCCCTGGGGCGGTCAAATATGCGCTCTGGGCCCAGGGAGAAGAAGGCCACTTCATCTTTCTCATCCACATAGGTGATATCCACTGGGAGATGGCTGAATACCAGGTTGATCTGCTCAGGCGTGAGCGCGCCCACCTCCAGCTCAATGGCACCGCTCTGAACTTGTCTCTTCTCTCCTTCCTCGTCTCGGCTCTTGTACACCGCAGCGAGCGGATCTTGGAATCCCGCCGCGATCTCCCGCCATTCATCCTGAGTAAAGGTCTCCAAGCACATGGGGAAGAGAATGTTTTCTTCTTTGTAGATCATCTCCGCCACATCGTTCAGAGCGGGCAGGACAATATTACCGATCTCGGCAACCAGCTGAGGTGCGGAAGGCTCCTTCTCGGCTTTCGCGATCACTTTGCTGACCTCTTTCAAGGCCGCCCGGACCTCATCGTGCTTGCCCCACATCACCGTGGGCGGTCCGCTGATGCCGTAGCGCTCCAAATATGGAAAGAGGATGTTCTCCTTCTTGGAGTAGTGCTTATCCACTTCCAGAAGCTCTTGGTGCTTTTGGGCCCACTCTGCGATCTGGGCCTGCAGCTCAGAATGATCCTCGGCTTTGGCGATGGTCTCCACGAGCTCGCGGATCTCCTCAACTAAGGCCGCTATCCTGCGGTTAGAATCCTTCAGATCCTGCAGCGGATCAGCCGCTTGTTCTTGGGCCAGCGCTTGGGCCAACTGCTTATCGAGGGACTCCCTGAAGACGGCCACGTGTACATCGCACAATCTTTGGATTTCCTCCACGGGCATCCCTTCGTTAATCAGGGCTTGCTCAATCTCGCCAATTTCCCCGGGGCCAACTTGCTCCAAGAGTTCAGCAAATCTCTCTTTGACATCTTCCACGTCTGCGCCGGCATGGATGTCACGGATAATGCCTTTGAGCAGCTCTTGGCGGTGTTTGCGGTTGGCAATCAGTTCACTCATATCATTCCTTACCTCCTGCACTTAGCATAGCCACTTCTTGCCTGCACTAATAATAAGTAGGTCACTCAGTTTATATTCGCCCTTTCCTAGGATTTTCCTCCTGGGCTGCGGAAATCTTTTGGGTTGTTTTGCTAAAAGAAGGGCAATCTACTATTGATAGATGGAAAAGGGGGTTTACGATGTATCGAGGATCGTATACGCAGCAATATCGGATGAACCAGCCACCCAGAGTACTTTCTACCAAAGACTGCGCCTACCTCACGGATGCGCTGTCCTGGGAGCTCCTGGCTGCTAAGAAAGCCTATTCCTTGGCCAGTCAGTGTTCAGACCAGCAGATCAAACACCAGCTAGAGCAGATCAGCCAACTGCACCAAACGCATTATGACATTCTGCTCAACCAGCTGAACACAACCGAGCACGACCACGAACACTCTGGCTACCAAGGCTACAGACAGTGAAGGAGGGAAAACATGGACTACACCCGTTCTTACGGCAGCTACCAGCAGAGGTACACGGGGTCAAGCGGCCCCACGATAAAAAACCCGAGCACCCAAGTGCAGCAGAGCCAGTTCAACGATCGAGACTGCCTCAATGATATGTTAGCTACGGAAAAGTGGCTCACCGATGGTTTCAACGTATTTGCCCGGGAAGCTAGTCATCAGTCTCTGCACAATGACGTGATGCACATCCTCAACGAGACGCACCAGGCAGCAAGGGACCTGTTCAACCTGATGTTTGAAAAGGGATGGTACTCCCTGCATCCTGAGCAGCCTGGCCAAATCGCCAAGGAACATCAGAAGTTTCAAAGCTACGAAAGCCAACTGCCTCAACAGCAGAGAAATACACCCTACGAGACGGGCGTGATGTACCAGCCAAGGCAGTTCTAAAAAAAGAGAGGCTGCATATGCGCAGCCTCTCTCCGTTGCTATTTCACAATACTCCGAATGCGCTCGGCCAAGGCATCGGCGGTGAAGCCTAGGTACTCGGCCACCTGTTTGCCCGGGCCGCTGGCGCCGAAGCGGTCTAGACCGTAGACGAACACCTTCCCAGTAGGATTGATGGAATACCACCCGGTTGGTACGCCCAGTTCAACGGCTAAGGTAGGTACATCTTCGGGTACCACCTGCCGCCGGTAGGCTTCATCCTGTTTGAGGAAGAGCTCCCTGTTGGGCACGGACACAACCCGCACTCCCAAACCTTCCTGCTCCACTTTTTCTGCTGCCTGCAGCGCCAGACTTACTTCGCTGCCGGACGCAACCACAACAATGGCCAGCTCTTCCTGCTCCTTGCGGATGATGTACGCGCCCTTGGTGAAGTCCCATCCCTCGGGCTTCTTGAGCAGCGGCAGGTTCTGACGAGTCAGGATCAGAGCCGTTGGTCCATCCTTGCGCTTCATAGCCTGCACCCAGCTCCAGGCTGTTTCTTCTGCATCCGCCGGGCGGTAAACAGCCAGGTTGGGAATGAGACGCAGCGACTCCGTGCTTTCCACGGGTTGGTGCGTCGGGCCGTCCTCGCCTACCCAGATGGAGTCGTGGGTTAAGATATAAACCACAGGCAGCTTCATCAAGGCAGCCAGGCGCATGCTGGGCCGCATGTAATCGGAGAAGACCAGGAACGTGGCGCCAAAGACCCGGAAGTGGCCGTACAAGGCCAGGCCGTTGAGAATGGACGCCATGCCGTGTTCCCGCACTCCGAAGCAGAAGTTGCGTCCGCTGAAATCACCGGCCTGAATGATACCTTCACCGTGGAGGAAGGAGTTGTTGGACGGTGCTAGGTCAGCAGAGCCGCCCACCAGATTCGGTACCTTCTTGGCAATGGCGTTCAGCACCTGTCCGCTAGCAGCCCTTGAGGCCAGGTTTGCATCGGGTCCGAACATGGTCACAATATCACTGAGGTCGGGCAGAATGCCGCTGAGCCAAGAGTTCCACTGTTCAGCAAGCTGCGGGTATTCCTTAGCCCACCCTTGGAAGAGCTTCTGCCACTCGGCTTCCAGCTGCTGGCCTTTTTGGCGCATCTTCTCTGGCAGGTCTTTGAGGTCTTCTGGAATGTAGAACTGCTGGTCTTCGGGCAGCCCCAAGGCCCGCTTCAGTCCTGCCACTTCTTCGGCTCCCAGCGGTGCACCGTGGGTTTCTGCCAAACCGGCTTTCGTAGGTGCTCCCTTGGCGATCTGGGTGTGGGCGATAATCAGCGTAGGCTGCTCTTGGTTTTCCCTAGCCTGAGCCATAGCCTTCTGCAGCTCGGGGATGTTGTGGCCATCGACCTCCAGAACCTGCCAGCCATAGGCTTGGTAGCGTTCTTTCACCGACTCTGTGAAAGCCAGATCGGTGGAACCCTCAATGGTAATGTGGTTGGAGTCGTAGATCACAATCAGTTTGCCCAGTTTGAGATGGCCGGCCAGAGACGAAGCCTCAGAGCTCACGCCTTCCATGAGGTCTCCGTCACCCGCGAACACGTATGTATAGTGGTCCACGATCTCGTATCCCGGCCGATTGAAGCGGGCAGCAGCCATGCGCTCGCCAATAGCCATACCTACGGCATTAGCAATCCCCTGCCCCAAAGGCCCCGTTGTGGTTTCCACTCCATCTGTATCCCCGTACTCGGGATGGCCGGGAGTGTTGGAGCCCAGCTGCCTGAAGTTCTTCAGATCGTCCAAGGAAACCTGGTAGCCGGACAGATGCAGAAGGGAATAAAGCAGCATGGAAGCATGGCCTCCGGACAGAACAAAGCGGTCCCGGTTGGGCCACTTGGAGTTTGCCGGATTGTGCTTGAGGAAATCAAAGTAGAGCACCGAAGCCACATCTGCTAGACCCAAAGGAGCGCCGGGGTGTCCTGAGTTTGCTTTCTGCACCCCGTCAGCAGCCAACCCCCTAATAACATTGGCGATTTTCTGAAGATCCATGCCTACCACCTCTCTAGTTTAGTCGCGCAAAACCTCTACCATTGCTCCGTTATTCAGCATCGCGGCATTGGCCTCGTCGGTATCAATGTGCATTTCCAGTACAAAATCGTTGCGCACTCTGACCAATACGTTATCAAAAATCAGCCCGCGCTCGCCTCCTACGCGCACGGACACCATTTCCTTATCCTTAACGCCGAACGCCTCTGCATCGGCCTCATTCATGTGGATGTGGCGCTGGGCAATGATCACGCCCTTATCCAGTTCCACCGTGCCCTTCGGTCCGATCAGCTTGATGCCCGGGGAACCCTCCAAAAACCCAGAGTCTCTGACAGGAGGTTTCACGCCCAAGACAAAAGCATCTGTGCGGGAAATCTCCACCTGGCTCTCCTTGCGTACAGGACCCAGAATACGGACGTTTTTGATTGAGGACTTGGGACCTTCGATGACTAAAGTCTCTTCCGCCGCAAACTGCCCCGTTTGCGAGAGCGGATTGCGTACTGTTAACTCATACCCGGGCCCAAACAGTGCCTCGAGGTGTTCTTGAGATAGGTGAATGTGTCGGTTGGATACCCCTACGGGTACCTGTCCTAAGACGGTTTTTGCCAAATATCCCACTCCCTTTTTTGTACTTCCAGCCTAACTACTTAGACAGGAGGCAGGGAATTCCTGCCCAACCTATTGACCACAACCGGTTCCTGTGCTAAGATAATAACTGTCGCAGGGGAGTAGCTCAATTGGTAGAGCATCGGTCTCCAAAACCGAGGGCTGCGGGTTCGAGTCCTGTCTCCCCTGCCATTATCTTACTATAACGGCTGACTCTGGGTAAACACACCCAGGGTTTTTTTATTGTTTACATAACATTATGTCCTTTTTCACAAACATAGAGCAGCCGCCCTTGCTCATCATAGAAAGGGTCGCAGTAGGATACGGCACCCCGGATCACCTCTAGAGCTCCGGCTGGCAGTTTCAAGCAGGGCACCTCTGACCTGATCATGCCCTCTACTGTGTCTCTCCCCCTATCATTATTTCTGTTTTCCCTGATTATCTTCCAGCTCTTCAGAAAACACCACCGGATGCAGCCCCTCTTCATCCAAGAGCAGCACCTGGTCAAACACTTCGCCGATAAACTTGCGATCGTGGGAAACCGCGATAATACACCCTCCGAAGGCCTTCAGCGCGGTCCGGATTTCCGGCCCCGACAGGGGCGACAGGTTGCGAGTCGGTTCATCCAAAACCAAGATCTCGGCCCGGTCCAGAATCATCTTGGAAAAGTAGAGCTTGGCCCGCTGTCCGCCAGAAAGCTCAGCCAGGGCGTGATCCATTTCCTGAGCCGTGAAGTTCATGCTCCCCAAGTAGGTACGGATCGTGGTCACTTCGTCCTTCGTGCCCCTGCGCATCAGGAACTCCACTGCGCTCTGTTCAGGATCCATGTACTCCGTATAATCCTGGGGCATATAGCCGTAGTTCATTCCCCGTGCCGCCAGTTCCTGCAAGATACACCTAAGCAGCGTGGTTTTCCCGGCGCCATTGGCCCCCACGATACATACCTTCTGAGGTCCCGTAATTCTCAGGCGAACGCTGCGGCTCAAAATGCGCTCTCCGGCCTGCAGCGGCTCCTTGTGCAGGTCCACGATTACTTTACCCCGGGGAATAGTGATGTCGGTGTCAAAGCGCACAGTAATGCTTTCCTCGTAATCGGGACGCTTGGTCAGCTGTCCCTTTTCCCTTTCCAGGCGCTTACCCAGGGCCTTTACGGTGTGCATCTTATCTTTCAGGTTTTTGCCCATTGATGGATCCTGACGGGAAACCGTGCGCAGCTCGTGCTGCACGCGCTGATAGATCTGGCGATAGCGTTCCAGTTTGGCTGCGAATTCTTCCTTTTCCTTCTGGGCTACCCGCATCTGCTTAGTGATGCGATCCTCCCGGTTCTTCACATACTCTCCGTAACCCAACCGGGCGATGCTGTACTGAGGTTTGCGCTTGCGCATGAGCTGCTCGAGGTGGATGATGGTGTTAGCGCAGCGGTCCAGGAGCAGTTCATCATGGGATACGAAGATCATGGGCACTTTGGCCCTGCGGATAAAGCCTTCCAGCCACTTCACCGATTCCAGGTCCAGATCGTTGCTGGGCTCGTCCAAAAGGAGCACCGTAGGCTCCTTCAGCATTGCACAGAGGAGCTGCAGCTTGATTTTTTCGCCGCCAGAAAGCTGGCGCATACGGATGCTTTCGGAGATCCGATCTTCGGGAAAGCTCATCTCGTCCAGCAGCCTGTAGTACAAAGCATAGTCAAAATCGGTCGTGTTCACGCGAGATACGAAGTACTCGCGGGTACTGCAGTCCAGGAACTGTTCAGGCAGGACCTGCGGCAGATAGCCGATGATCTCGCCGGCAGTGATGATCTCGCCTGTGATTTCCAGATATCCGCGCAGGGAAGCCGGGTCGGCAATGGCCTTAAGCAGCGCCGATTTGCCATTCCCCTCTTCGCCGATCAATCCGGCTTTCATGCCAGGCTGCAGCGAGAAGTTAAAGTCCTCCAGCAGAACCCGGAGGTCCTTAGTCATCACAAGAGTCAAGTTCTTGATAACGAGCATAGAATTCCACCCCCGCTCCATGGCCGCAGGTGGGCAAAAAAAGAGTCTGCCTGGGTCCCAAGCAGACAAGTTGCACTGATCAGGCGTGCTGAAAACACGCCCAAAGAGAGCAACACATCTGCCCAACATGGCGACCACAAACTAGGCCTCATTGAGGCCCTTACCCAAGGTCTTACGGTGCCATCCATGTGGGTTAGCTGATCATTGCTCTCCTCCCATTTTCTATCCTTGTGTTAATTGTAACACTGTCCGGCCGTTCACTCAAGACCATAAAGCTGCGAATCTAAGGAGGTTACAAAGGGAGACAGTTCGCCGGTATAGACCAGATCTAGGTTATGCAGAGCCCTACTGCAGGCAACATAGAGCAGCCGCCGATCGTACTCCGCCCCGAACGACCGTGCGCTAGCATCGACAACCACGACGGCGTCAAACTCCAGACCTTTGGCCAGAAACACCGGCAGTACCAGTACACCCTTCTGGAACTGCCCCGTCTCCCGGATGAGCAGAGTGGGCTCCACGCCTATTTCCTGCGCACACAGGGCGGCATGGATCTCTTGACACTCCTGGGCCGTCTTGGCTATGACGGCCACGGTCTCGTAACCCGCCTTCAGGTTGGCCTGCACCAGCTCAGCCACGTAGGCGGCCTCTTTCCCCGGCTTAGCCTGGTGGACCACGGGCTTCTTGCCCCTCCTCACCAGCGTCTCGGCCTGGGCTCCACCGCCCCATAACGCGCTGCAGAAGCGGAAGATTTCCTCTGTTGACCGATAACTCTTGTTCAACCGCACAGTGGCCAGATCCAAGCCTGTGAACAGTTCGTCCAGACCCTTGGCGCCGCTGCCCCAGACATAGGGATGCAGCGATTGCGCCGCATCGCCAACTAAGGTATAGCGGGCTTGAGGGAAGGTTTTGGTCAATACGTGCAGCTGCAACGGGGCGTAATCCTGGACTTCATCCACCACCACATGCAGGATACCGCGGCGGACAGGATATCCTTCCAACTGCCCCTTGAGGTAGAGCAGCGGGACCACGTCCTCAAAGGAGATGACACCCCTGTCCAAGGAACGCACGCTCTCCCCTGCCCCTAGGGGCGGTCTGAGCTCTCCTGCCACTTTTCGCCACAACTCCGGATCCTCCCAGAGGCGCTGATAACATGCGATGCTGTCCAGTTTATAGCGGCTGTTCAAAAGGCTCAGAACGGGCTGAAGACTAACACGCACCCGGCGCACAGCTTCCCTGGCCATGGTCCACCAGGTTTCGTGTTCGAAGGCCCCTTCCGTCCGCACCGCATTGAGCGCCGCCCTGATCCTCCTTTTTTTCAGGGGACGCAGCATGTGCAGAAGGCGCTGGCGGATTTTGAGTAGGCGCTTTTGCACCGGAAGATAGGACCAGTTCTCGGCAAACATCCGGGCTTGCTCTTGTCCGGACATGAGCAGTTTCCTGCCGAAATAGACATCCTCAAAACTGGCTGCTTCACTGCTCACCAGTTCGACGAGCCCATCCAACACCTGGCGAAACGCTGGCGAACACTTAAAGCTGCAGCTGGCCAACAGCTGCTCTCGGGCCCGGTCGTCCTGGCTGAGCAGTGCCTCTAGGTACGCTCCCTGTGTCTGTACCTCCCACTGCCAATCAAAGAACGATTCAGCAAACTCCCGAAACGTCACTTGGGGTATGCTTTCCTCCCCCAGGTCAGGCAGCACCTGGGAAATGTAGTCGCCGAACACCTTGTTGGGAGAAAAAACCAGGATGTTCTCCGGTTGAATGGTTTCCCTGTACTTGTAGAGCATGTAGGCCACGCGGTGCAGAGCCACCGAGGTCTTGCCGCTTCCGGCCGCCCCTTCCACCAAGAGCCGCGCATCGCGATCATTGCGGATGGCCTGGTTCTGCTCCCGCTGGATGGTGTTGACGATGGTGCGCATTTTGACGCTTGCGTTGCGCCCTAAGGCTTCCTGCAGGATCTCATCGTCGATCTTCAGGTCATTGTCGAACATGTACACCAACTGGCGGTTTTTGATCCCGTATTGGCGTTTGAGGGTGATTCTACCCTTGTATATTCCGCCCGGGCCAACGTAGTAGGCATCGCCCAGGCCAAAGTCGTAGAACATGCTGGAAATCGGTGCGCGCCAGTCATACACCATTGGCCAGCCCGTTGCGGGGTTCAGCAAGGTGTGCACACCTATATAGATCGACTCGCCTCGGTCGGCTCCTTCTTCCCAGAAGTCGATACGGCCGAAGTAGGGATTGCGCTCTAAAGCCCTCAGCTGCTTGAGGAGCCGGTGCTCGATACCGAACTCCGCAGCCCCCTGCCGCAGCTCTGCAATGCGCTGAGCAGCATCCATGAGCCGCTTGTCGCTGGCCGAACTCACACCATGTTCTTCGCTGAGGGAACGGCGGATCGCGCGCATCTCCTCGTAGAACTCCCTGACTTTAGCCTCTTGTTCCCCCAGCTGTGCATCTATCTCTTCATAAACCCGGTCCAGCCAGGCTTGTTCTTGTTCAAACTCTCTTCTGTCCAAGAGGTCACCCCCGCCCAGCTGCTGTCTTACCCACGGCAGCCAAATACACGGCAAACATGCTGTCTCCGTCGAGGCCCAGCAGCTCATTCAGCTGATCATCATCAAAAGCCGCCACGGCACACACACCGCACTCCACGGCAGCCGCCGACAGGTAGAGATTCTGACAGACATGCCCAGCATCCAAGTGGATGTAGCGGTAGCCCCGGTCGCCATAGCGCCAGGTCATGCGGTAGACATCGGCGCACCAGATGAAGGTGGCCGCGCTCTTGCCAAGAAACTCCTGACCGCCAGCGGCCTCGACCACTGCCCGGCCAAAGTGCTTACCTAACCTTAAGGCCAGCAACTTATGGCCCAAAGCCACATAACGGTACAGCCCCGGCTCTAGACCTTCCACGTTGTTCGCCAAAAGATAGGTTTCCAGAGCGTGCCGCGCACCTGCAGAGGGCACCGGACGCAGAGTTACGGGCCGATCTGTCACTCGTTGGACGCCTTGGGTGCACCACAAAAGAAACGCCAGCTCTTCTAGTTTAAGGGCCTTCTGGCCGTAGGTGCGCAATGTCCGGCGGCTCTCCATCGCGGTCCTGAGGTCTACTGGCTTAACCTTAATGTGCTCCAATTGCGGCAGTTCGATGAGCACAGCATCCTCGGGAACAGGCCTCTGCAGCGGTGGCTGGGGCACCCCTCGGTCTTGATCAGATTCTCCAAGGTGTTTGTACTTGGTTCTTTCCATGAACTCCCTGCCGCTTCCTGTCATGTTGTTCTCCTCCTTTAGCCTAGGGAACAGAGATGATCCAGTCTATTGCTGAAGATAACCGCTCTCCGGCTCTCTTCTAAGCGCCAGAGATGCACTCCCGTATCTCCAGTGGCCAAGAAAACTTCGCAGACCACTGGCAGCTGCAGAAAACAGCGGAACAGCTGGTTGATCATGCCGTGGGAGACTAAGGCCACTCGCTGGAAACGTCCAGGCAGAACGTATTCGTGGTTGAAGCGAGACCAAAAGGTCTCTGCCCTAGCCCGGAATTCGATGTATAATTCGGTCTGAGCGAAGGTGTCATGGGGTCTACGGCCGCCTGGCGGCAGCGGAAAGCGCTGTTCCGCTTCCTGGCGCGTCAAGCCCGCAAGCAGTCCGTTGTTCCACTCCATCAGCTCGGGCTCCAGCTGCAGAGGTGCCCAAGTGGCCTCACTGATGAACCGCGCAGTTGCCTCGGCCCGCTGCAGCGTACTGGAAAAAATCAGCTCGGGAGGATAGTGCTCTTTGACCCAGGCTGCAAGCAGCCGCGCCTGTTTGTGTCCCAAATCCGTCAGGGGGAAATCAGCCCGCCCTTCGTGGCGGTCCTCCAGATCGGCCTGGGACTGCCCGTGGCGGATGACCAGAACCTCCATACTCTGCACCTCACTCTTCGTCTGTCCTGATGTTGTGCTATTCGGCAAGGCAGAGTGTTCTCCTTTAAAAAGGAGCCTGGCTGGTTTGTCTGTGCGACGCTTTGCTCATATTGACAGGAGTGAAAAGGAGTACTAGAATCAATCTAGCACCATTCACTAGGGAGCCACATCTGGCTTCTGTTTTTCATTTTGAAGGAGGTCGTCTATGACCAAGGTTCGAGAGCTCTTCACAGCCAAAGATTTGACCGAAGGTCCTCCTTGGAAACGTATCGTCGAGTTTTCCATCCCTATGCTGATCGGCAATGTTGCGCAGCAGTTCTACAATACTGCCGACTCCATCATCGTGGGCCGCTATGTGGGTGACAATGCCTTAGCGGCTGTGGGCAGCGCTGGACCTGTACTCAATCTCTTGTTGGTTCTTTTCGTAGGCATTTCTGTGGGAGCAGGCATCATGGTCGCCCAGTATTTCGGAGCCCGTGATCGAGAAAACCTGTCCCGCACCATAGGCAACTGTATCACCCTTACGGCCATCACTTCACTGATCATCATGGTGGTGGGGCCCCTGGTTACCAGACCCCTATTGGAACTGCTCAACACACCTGCTTCCATCATTGACTGGTGTACTGGCTACCTCAATATCCTGTTCCTGGGTAGCCTGGGCTTCTCCTATTTCAACATCCTCTCCGGTATCCTGCGTGGCCTCGGCGATTCAGTGTCCGCGTTGGTTTTCCTGTTGATCAGTACCGCCGTTAACGTTGTGCTCGACATCATCTTTGTGGCACGCTTCGGCATGGGAGTACCTGGCGTGGCGCTGGCTACGGTTATAGCCCAGGCCCTGTCGGCCGTACTCTGCCTGGTGAAGCTAGCTAGAATGCAGGAGCACTTCCAACTGAAACGCTCCATGCTCAAGCTGAGCAAAGAGCTTTCCTTGACCGTAGTCAAACTCGGGCTGCCGTCCGGCCTAACCCAGGCCATCTTCTCCATGGCCATGATCATGGTCCAGTCGCTCATGAACACCTTCGGCGAGCTGGTCATTGCCTGCAATGTCATTGTCATGAGGGTGGACGGTTTTGCCATGATGCCCAACTTCTCGTTCGGAAGCGCCATGACCACCTTTGCCGGCCAAAACGTGGGTGCGGGCAAAATGGATAGAGTAGAAAAGGGCACCCGCGACGGCACCTTGATTGCCGCAGGAGTCTCCGCGGTCATCACCGTCATCTTGCTCTTTTTCGGCCACTATCTCATGCGCGTCTTTACCGACACTCCCGAACTGGTGTCACTGAGCATGCGCATGCTGCGCATCCTCGCCTTCGGCTATATAGCCATGGCAGTCACGCAGAGCCTTTCGGGGGTCATGCGCGGTGCCGGCGATACAGTGACGCCTATGTGGATTTCCATCATCACCACGGTCGTGATCCGCGTGCCTCTGGCCTACATCTTAGTCTATCTCACCAGGAGCCCAGAGCATCCCACGGGCAGGCCGGAAGCTGTGTTCGTCTCGCTGTTGGTGGCATGGACTCTGGGCGCCGTGATCACCTACGCTGCCTACAGGCGGGGCAAGTGGCGCAGCAAAGCCGTGAGCAACAGCATGAAAGAGGCTGCTTGAGCCTCTTTTTTGTGTGCCCGGCATGTCTACCGAGCCGATGGGTTGAGAGAAACCCTACCGCCCAACCAGCGGGAAGGTAACCAGCAGGCAAGGGCGCCACTGGCAACAGTGGGGTCTGGAGGAAGCCG